>CAYUNS010000069.1:1386-8875 GCA_964446155.1 uncultured Tepidisphaeraceae bacterium
CGTCCACTGCGACCTCAAGCCCAACAACATCCTCCTGAGCGCGCATCGCGAGGTGAAGATCATCGACTTCGGCCAGACCTGCCGCTCGGGGACCGCCAAAAAGCGCATCCAGGGCACGCCGGACTTCATCTCCCCCGAGCAGGTGAAATGTGAGCCGGTGACACCGCGCACCGATGTCTTCAATTTCGGTGCGACGCTCTACTGGGCCTTGTGCGGGCAAAAGCTCCCGACACTGTTCACCCTGAAGAAAGGCGCCAACAGCTTCCTCATGGACGACCACATCGCCACGCCGGGCGCGATCAACCCGGAAGTGCCCGAGACGCTCTCGAACCTGGTGATGGAATGCGTGCGCACCAACCCCGCCAAGCGCCCCGGCGACATGGGAGACGTGGTGCGGCGGCTGGAGCTGATCCACCACACGCTCCGCCGCGCCCATCACAAGCATGCGCACACCCAGGCGTGACGATCACGGGCGGGACGATCGCAACAACGCAAACCCATTCCAGTGCGGAGGGACTCCATCCCGGCTTGCCGGATTCGTTGGATGGGGCTTCACTCGAACAGCGGTGGTTGCGAGGGGTCATCGGCGATGGATTCGATCCGGCCGTCGGCCAGGCGGGTGAGAAGGCGCTCGCCGGGCTTTATCTGGGCGGCGTGCCGGATCACCGTCCCATCTTTCTTTCGCATCGTCATGCTATAGCCGCGCCGCAGCACCTGTTCCGGCCCAACGGCGTTGAGGTGGGACGCGAGCGCGTCGATCCGTGCGTGACGTCGGGCGATTTCATGCTCCATCGCCCGACGCAGACGCAGCGCCAGGCCCGCGACGCGTGTGGACTCCAGCTTCGCCGCATGACGGGGATGGCGCTCGCGCAGCATGGCGCGCAGATTGGCGAGGCGGTCGTGGCATCCGCGCAGCGTCCCGGTGATCGCTTCGAAAAGATTTCTTTCGCGCAAGGCGAGATGCTGGCGCATGCGGGCCACCACGGCGGACGGTCGATGTGCTTCGAGCCTCGCCTCGGCATCGCCGAGCCGTCGATGCAGCGTGTGAAGCCGCTCGTTGATCGAGGCGGTCAGCGACAGCTCCCGGTCGTCGATCCGCTGCCGGCGCGTGTTGACGATATCCATCGGCCGACGGAAAACCTCGTGGCGTTCGATGCCCGTCAGGCGCGTTGCGGCGGCCTGCGCGACGCCGCGCATCGCGCGCGACAGCCGTCGCGACGACATCGCCACCGCATCGCGCGCGACGCGCCATTGCGCCGTCACCACCTGCGCGGCCTCGGTGGGCGTGTGCGCGTGATGATCGGCGACGAGATCGGCGATCGAGGTGTCCACCTCGTGCCCGATGCCCGACACGATCGGGATGGGGCATTCCGCCATCGCGCGGGCGACGACCTCCTCGTTGAATCCCCACAGGTCCTCGAGCGATCCTCCCCCGCGCCCAAGCAGGATGACATCCGCCCCACCGATCGAGGCGTGCTTCGCGGCGACATGCCGGATGGCGGCCGCGATCTTCTCGGCGCAGCCCTCACCCTGCACGGGAACGTGATAAACGAACAGCCTGATCCATGAAAACCGCCGCAGTACCTTGAGCATATCCTGCAACGCCGCGGTCTGCCGGCTGGTGATGAGAACGATGCGCGCGGGATACGCGGGGATCGGTTTCTTCCGCTCGCGGGAGAAAAGCCCCTCTTTTTCGAGCTTGGCGCGCATCTGCCGGAAGGCGATCTCGAGCGCCCCCGCGCCCAGCGGATGAAGTGTCGAGACGTAAAGCTGGTATCTTCCACGCTGCGCATAGACCGAGACTCGCCCGATGACGAGGAGCTGCATGCCGTCGGCGGGCTGGAACTTCACCCTCGCCATGTCGCTTTTGAACATGACGCAATCAATGCACGCCGACGCATCCTTCAGTGTGAAGTAAAGATGCCCCGATGCGCGGTGATGATTGAGATTACTCGCTTCGCCCTGCACGCGGACCGACGCCGGCACGCCGGCGCGGATCGACCGCTCGATCACGCCGGTGAGTTGCGCAACCGTCATCGCCCCCTCGTCGCTCGCAGGCGTTTTCCGTGTCTTCCCGGCGGCGACCTTTTCGTGGAAGTCGAAAAAATTGCTTCCCATGCGCGGCAGTATAGCGAGTCGAAGCCGGCTGCGAAGCCGAAAGGCGAACCGGCACGCCGAATGGTGCATATAATCAGACGATGGAGATGTATTGCGTAACGAACGGAGTGTCATGAGCAATTCACATGTGAAATATCTGCTGGTGGGCGCCGGGCTGACGGGCAGCGCGGCGGCGAGGGCCATTCGTGAAATCGACCGCCAGGGCGAGTTGATGGTGATTGGGCAGGAGATCAACCGCCCTTATCATCGCCCCCCGCTCAGCAAGGAGATTCTGCGTCGGGAAAAACCGCGCGCGGCGATTTTCGTCGATGAACCGGCGTGGTTCAGCGACAACGGGATCGAGCTGCGCACCGGGACGCGCGCGGCGCATCTTGATGCGGCGCGGCGGTCGATCACGCTCGACAGCGGGGAGGAGGTTTCCTTCGACAAGCTGCTGCTGGCGACGGGCGGATCGGCCCGGGCGCTGAAAGTGCCCGGCGCGGAGTTGCCCAACGTGTTTTATCTGCGCACGCTGGAGGATCTCGATCGGCTACACATCGCGATTGACAAGGCCCGGCTGGAAGGCCGCCCGCACGATCGCGGCAAGGGACGGGTCGCCGTCATCGGAGGCGGGGTGCTGGGGGTGGAGTTGTCGGCGACGTTGACGCAACTGGGCCTGGCGGTGGATCTCATCGCCGGCACGGGGCAGCCATGGCGGCTGTTCGCGGGAGAGAACACCGGCCGATTCCTGTCGCATTATCTCCAGCAGCGCGGGGTGCGCGTCCATGCCGGGCAGCGCGTCGAGCGGCTCGAGGGCGACGGACGGATTCAGGGCGTCGTCCTCAGCGGAGGTGAAACGATCCCCTGCGATTTCGCGGTCGCGGCCGTCGGAATGCTGCCCAACATGGACCTCCTGCGCGGCACGTCCATCGCCGCCGAGAAGGCGATTCTCACCGACGACGCCTGCCGCACCAATCACCCCGACATCTTCGCGGCCGGGGATTGCGCGGCGATCTTCGATCCGCTGTTCGGCAAGCATCGCCTGCTCGATCACTGGGACAACGCCCTCACCACGGGCGCGATCGCCGGCAAAAACATGGCCGGCGTCGAGACGCACTATGACGGCGTGAACTACTTCTTCAGCGACGTCTTCGATCTGAGCCTGAGCGCCTGGGGCGAGGCGCGCCTCGTGGATCATCGGTTCATCCGCGGCAACCCCAACCCCGATCGGCCGGATTTCATCGAGATCGGCGTTTCAGCCGATGGCCGGATCACGCAAATCCTGGCGCTCGGACATGCGGACGAGGACGATCTGCTGAAGGAACTGGTGAAGCGCCGCGCCCAACTGAACGGCAACGAGGAGGCGGTCAAGGATCCGGAATTCGATCTGAAGGCGCTGCTCGAATCTCCTTGACGCGGAAGCCAACAGCGGGGCAACGGCGATTCGACGCGAAAAGGCTTCATTGCGCCGCGGGCGAATCCGTCTGCGCGCGCGGCTCGCGGATCCACATCAGAATCATCAATCCGGCGAGAAGGAACGGGGGGACGGACAGCACGCCCCATCGCGGGCCAAGACCGGTCGCCAGCCCGGCATAGAACAGCGGACCGAAGATGCTGGCGAACTTGCCGCTGATGGAAAAGAAGCCGAACGCCTCGTTGTGGATCTTCGCCGGGGCCAATGCCCCCATCAGCGCGCGGCTCGACGCCTGCACGCCGCCCAGCACGAGGCCGATGATCACGCCGAGAACGGTGAACTGCGTCGCGGTTTGTACAAACAGCGCCCCCACCGCCGCCGCCGTCCAGATGACAAGGGTGATGGCGATCACCGGCTTGTTGCCCATCCGGTCGGAAAGATATCCGAACGCCAGCGCGCCGAAGAACGCCACGAACTGCACGACGAGGAACATCGTTCCCAGTTCCTTCATCGACATGCCCAGCACTTCGGTCCCGAACGAGGGCGACATCGAGATCACCGTCTCCACGCCGTCGTTGTAAAGCAGAAACGCGAGCAGAAAGAGGAACAGCATCCGGTATTGCCGGATGTTGACGAAGGTGTGCCGGATACGGCGAAAGCCCGCGAGCACGAGCGGGCCGCGATCGTTCGCGGTTCCCTGCGGCTCGAATTCCTTGAGGAAAAAGAACGCCGGCAGGCTGAAGACCAGCCACCACGCACCGGCGAAGGCCAGGCCCAGGCGCGGGTTGTCGATCCAGAGCGCGATGATCAGCGCGATCGCCCCGCCGACGTAGCCCATCGCGAAGCCCCAGCCGCTGAGGCTTCCCTGCTTCTCGATGCGCGTCAGCCGGGGGAGAAAGGCGTTGGAAAAGGCGAAGCTGGTTCCAAAGCAGAAATTGCTCGCGAAATACAGCAGCGCCCCCAGCGCCCACATGCCTGGATGCAGCAGGACCATCGCCATCGCGAGAAGACTTCCCGCGAGGGCATGGATGACGAGCAGCCGCTTGGTCCATCCCTTGATGTCAGCGATGGCGCCCAGGACGGGCGCGGCGATGGCCATCGCGGCCATGCTGATCGAGTTGAGAATGCCCATGACCGCGCTCGCGGGGAGCGTCATGCCGCCGACGACAAGCCCCGTCCCCTCGCCGGCGGGCAGTTGTGGCAGCAGGTGCGTGATGAAATAGAAGGTGAAGACCGGACCGATGACGATCAGCCCGAAGCCGCTGTTGGCCCAGTCGTACATGGCCCAACTGGCTTTCTGGATGAAGGTCGCCTCGGGATGCGGCGTGGTGACGGCGGGCTGATAGTCCAGTGTCTCGCTCATGGCGGGGCATCATCCCTTCGCGCGATTGAAAATCAAAGCGGATCGCGAAGGATCAGGCGGTCCTGGCCGCACGGCGTCGGTCGGCGCGAGGCCGACCGAAAGCGTCGGTGGCGGTGCGGACACGCGAAGCACGCTTCGAATCGCCCGTCGATTCCCGCGACCGCATTGACAGCGCATGTTCCATGCGCCGGCGAGCAAAGGCGACATATTCATCGCTCTGGTCGATGCCGACATACCGCCTGCCCAGCAGCGCCGCCGCGACCGTGGTCGTGCCGCTGCCGTTGAACGGATCGAGCACGATGTCGTCCGGGTTGCTGGAGGCGCGGATGACGCGGTTCAACACGTCGATCGGCATCTGGCAGCCGTGCCACCCCTCCCGTTCCTTGAACGTGCCGCAGACGCGGCTGGCGTTCCAGGTGTCGCCGTCGGGCGCGAAAAATTCGTCCGGGGTCTCTTGCGGACGAAGATACCAGACGTCATCGGGCAATTTTCCCCTGGGATTGGCGCGGGCGTCGCCGTACACCGTCTGCCGCGCGCTGGCGACGCGAACGGCGTCGGGGTTGAATGTGAACTGCTTGGCGCTCTTGGTGAAATAGAGGATATGCGTGTGGCTGCGCGCGAATTTCACCCTGGTCTGCTGTCCAAAGGTGTAATGCCAGATGATCCAGTTGCGCATGTGAAACCCCAGCTCGCGGCGGGCGATCACGCACAGGTCGGCCGCGTAGTCGTCACCGATCGCGAGATAAAACGATCCCGACGGCTTGAGGGCGCGATGCACCGCGCGCATCCAGTTTCGGCTGAAATCGAGATAGTCCTCGTGCTTCAACCCATCGTCGTACCCGTGATACAGGTAGCCGATGTTGAAAGGCGGATCGGCGAAGACGAGATCGACCCAGGCCTCGGGGCCTTGGTTGAGGACTTCGATCGAATCCCCCTGGACGATCTGGTTGGTTTCCGGGACGCCCCGATCATCGTAAAGACACGGGGCGAGCGCACAGATCGAACCCGCTTTTTTAGTCAGGCGTGCAGGACGGGCGCCCTTGAGATTGGACAATCCGGCTTGAAATGCGCGTTTTCGCAAACCCATGCGATGAAATCTCCTCGTGAGGGCGCGCCGCCTTCGGTGGCGTGCGGGGCGCTCCGTCCTATAATCGTCGTTTTCGGGCGCGCTTCATGAATGGTTCCATCCTGAGACTTCTCGACGCCAACACCAACCGCGCCCGCGAGGCGCTGCGAGTGATCGAGGATTATGCGCGTTTCATTCTCGACGATGCGGGGATTAGCGCGGAATTGAAGCGATTGCGGCACGATTTCGCGGGCGCGACGAGATCATTTTCGTCCGACGCGATCCTGCATCGCGACACGCCGGGGGACGTGGGAACGGGAAACAAGACCTCGGCGGAGCTGTCGCGGGAGGACGCCTCGCATGTCGTGACGGCCGCGGGAAAACGGCTGGGCGAGGCGCTGCGGACGATCGAGGAGTTTTTGAAGACGGATTCTCCCGCGGAGGCGTCGAAAATCGAGGCGATTCGATATCGCTTCTACGATGTCGAGCACCGGATCGCCTTCACGCTTCGACCAGGTGCGGGCGGGTTCGCGGGCGTGCGGCTGTATGTGCTCATCACCGAATCGCTGTGCCGGATTCCCTGGGAGCAAGCGGCGGAGCAGGCGATCGCGGGAGGCGCCGATTGCCTGCAATTGCGGGAAAAATCGCTGGACTCCGGCGAGCTGCTGCGTCGGGCGCGGAAGATGGTCGCGCTGTGCCGCGAGCGCGGGGTCGTCAGCATCATCAACGACCGCCCGGACATTGCCCTGCTGTCCGACGCCGACGGCGTGCATGTGGGGCAGGACGATCTTCCCGCGCGCGAGGTCCGGCGGCTGCTGGGACGCAAGAAGCTGATCGGCGTGAGCACGCACCGGATCGAGCAGGCGTGTCAGGCGGAGTTGGATGGCGCGGATTACATCGGGGTCGGTCCGCTGTTTCCGAGTTCGACCAAGCCGCGCGACATTCTGCCGGGAATGGCGTATGCGCGGGAGGCGGCGGAGCGGATCGGGATTCCCGCGGTGGGGATTGCGGGAATCACGGAGGGAAATGTCGATGAAGTAACGGTCACCGGTCTGCGCGCGATCGCCGTGACTTCGGCGGTCCTGGATTGCGACGATGTGCGCGGCGCGGCGATGCGGTTGAAACGGAAATTCACGGGGAATTGAAAAGCCGGAACAGGCGTTTGAGGAAATGGATGTCCAAGCCCCCCGCCAGCACTGATCCGTCCGCGTCCGGCGCGGACGCCCCGACGGGGAAATCGTTCGTCGCGCATGCGAAGGTGATCGCGGGGTTCACGCTGCTCAGCCGCGTGCTGGGGATGGCACGGGACAGCGTTTCGGCGAACTACCTGGGCGCGGGGGTGGTGGCCGAGGCGTTCTATTTCGCGTTCGCGATTCCCAATCTGTTTCGCAAGCTCTTCGGGGAAGGCGCGCTGTCGGCGGCGTTCATCCCGCTGTACGCGCAGTCGCTGAAGCACGAGGAACGGGCGCAGTCGCGGCGCTTTGCGGCGGCGAGCGTCAACCTCCTCTGCCTGATGCTGCTGGGGGTCACCCTCGCGGGGGAGGCAATC
>CAYUNS010000069.1:8885-14341 GCA_964446155.1 uncultured Tepidisphaeraceae bacterium
GAGGCAATCCTGCTTGGGATCGCCCTGCTCGCGCGGGATCTTCGGCCGGACCATTATCTCACGCTGAAGCTCACCGCGATCATGCTGCCTTATGTCCTGCTGATCTGCGGGGCGGCGTTTCTGAGCGCGATCCTCCAGGTTCACAGGCGGTTCGCCGCGCCGGCGGCGGCACCGATCCTGCTGAATCTCTGCCACATCGCGGTGCTGGTCATCGGCGGGCGGATGCTGGGATTGCGGTTTCTTGAAGGCGACCGGCTGATCGAGCAGCAGGCGACGCTGGCGAACTGGCTGGGGGGATTCGTGCTGGTCGCGGGCGTGCTGCAGGTGATCGTGCTGCTGCCGTCGCTGCGCGCGACCGGATTCCGGTTCGAGTGGGTGAAATCATTCTGGACGCCGGCGGTGAAGAAGATGCTGCGGCTGTCGATCCCGGTGGCGATCGGCGCGGGGGTGCTGCAACTGTCGGTGCTGATCGACAAAAGCCTTTCGTACTTTCTGTCGGCGGGGATGGACGCGGCGGGAGAGGCGATCACGCATTTCACGCTGTTCGGCTGGTCGATCCGCTACCCGATGGAGGTCGGCGCCATCGTGCGATTGAGTTGGGCGCAGCTTCTGTACCAGTTTCCGCTGGGGGTGTTCGCGATCGCGATCGCGACGGCGATTTTCCCCCATCTCAGCACCGAAGCGCTGGATGTGAATCGCGAGACGTTTCGTGGGGTTCTGCGGCACGGCATCGAGGTGACGCTGCTCGAGGGCTTCGCGGCCAGTGTGGGGCTGATGATCGTGGCTTATCCGGCGGTGGTGGTGCTGTTTCAGCACGGGCAGGTGACGGAGCATGATGCGCGACTGGTGGCGCGGTCGCTGATTTTTTACAGCGCGGCGATCTGGGCGTTCAGCCTGCAACAGGTGTTGAACCGCGCGTATTACGCGCTGCACGACACGAAGACGCCGCTGGTGATGTCGATCGTGACACTGGGCGTCAACCTGCTCGTCGAGATTCCTCTTTTGTGGACGCCGCTGGCGGAGGCGGGCATGGCGGCGGGGACGGCGGTGAGCTTTTCCATCCAGGCGATGGTCATGCTCATCATGATCGACCGCCGCGTGGGAGGGATCGGACTGGGGTCGATCTTCAGGATCGGGGGGAAGATGGCGCTGGCGGCGGGCGCGATGGCGCTGGCGTGCCAAGGCGTGCGGATGCTGCCGTTCTATCCGCAGGGAGAGGGGAAGATCATTGCGGGGATGCAGCTCATCACGCTGATGACGACGGGCGCAGTGGTTTACCTCGGCGCGTGCGGCGGGATGGGGATTCGCGTGATGGATTACCTGCGGTTGCGGCGATAAGGCGTCGCGAAGCGCGGGACGCCGCGATTCGTTTGGTCCATCGTCTACCCGCGGGTTTCGAGAATGCGGACGATCCCCGAGAGGGCCGCGCCGGCGACAACCATGCAGACGAGAATCCAGAGAAAAATCACCGAGGCTTCGCGCGGGACGGTCTTCATCGAGCGGCAGCGGATCGACTTGTAAACAATCGCGACGGCGGCGCACAACGGCACGAGCAGCCAGGGCCAGAGATGGTCATCCCAGAGCGGCAGCGGCTGGATGAACAGATGCTGGAACTGGTAGGAAGCGGATTGGGCGAGGGAGGGGATCATTTCGACTCCTCGACTTTGGCCGCGCGATGAGAGGCATCGATGATGGCAAGCAGGTTGAGCATGCCGGCGATGGCGGTGTAGAGCGTGCCGATCTCGGCGAGGCGACCATGGGAGACGATGTTCTTGTATGCGGGGTCGGCGGCGACGACGCGCGACCCCCAGGCCGCGGCAAGACCGATCGGACCGGTCAGCGCCTGACCGATGAACCAGGGCTTTTGCAGCACGCGAGCCACCGGATTCGGTCCGTCACCGGTGAGTTGCGGCGCGTCCACGACGCGCACCCCACCCACCAGCACGCCGGATACGAACAGGACGATGATCGTGATGCCGACCGTCAGCGCGCGGGCACGGTGTCCGATCAGCCAGTAACCCAGCCCCGGCAGCAGCCACCCCACGAGGGCGACGATCGGCGGCGGGGGAGCGATGGAAGACGAATGTGACATCAGGCGGCATACTGTAACGGACCGTGAGTTCGGGGCAAGCCGAGGACAAAACATTCGGACGCAACGAACGCACGGAAAGTGAATTGTGCGCCTCTCGCGATTGAGCTACAGTGTCACGGGCGATCCAAACCCGAGCCGCGAAGTGCGTAAATGCCTGTACAGAAAGACGATACGAATCAAAAAGCCCGTCGATTCCGCCTCCTTGCGTGGTGGATCGGGGCGGTGTTGATGGGGTTGCAGAGCGGTTGCGCGACAGTTCGCGTGACGGATCCACCGCGCACGGCGACGGAACAGTTTCTGCTCTCCGAGGCGGTTCGGATCGCGGTGGATCAGCTTTCCTCGACCTCGCTGCGCGATCGCCGGGTGTTCATCGAGACGGCCTATCTCGGCGACACGCCCGAACGACTCTTTCTCATGGGCGAGCTGCGCGCGGAATTGTTCGTGAACGGATTGCGCCTGGTCTCCCGGCGGGAGGAGGCGGAGATCGTGCTCGAGGTGCGCAGCGGAGGCGTGGGGATCGATCGAACGGAATATCTGCTGGGCATTCCCGCGACGTTCATCCCGACGGGCGGCGTGCCGTTCACCATCCCGGAACTGGCGATCGTCAAAAGCACCCGGCAGCACGCCTTCGCGGGGGTGGCGTTCGTCTCCTACTGGGCCAACTCCGGCGAAATCATCTCCAGCTCCGGACCGGCGGTGGGCCGGACCTATCGCAACGACTGGTGGTTCTTTGGATACGGCCCCAACACCGTGGGTAATATTCCACCGGCGGAGCCGGAACCGTGAGGGCGTCCCAATAGCGCGATCTCAATGAGTGAAGCATCGCCGACAACCTCTCCGCCGTCTCAACCCGCGCGTCGTCGTCGAAGCCGCGCACGCCGATGGGCAAGGCGCATCGTCGCGGCGCTGATGGTGATGATCCTGCTCATCATCGCAATGACGCAGATCATCCTGTGGACGAATCTTCCGCGAAGCATCGTGTTCGGGCTGGTGCAGCGGGAACTGGGGCTGCTGGTGTCGGCCGAATCGCTCTCAACGGGATGGTTCGGCGACACCACGCTGCGCGAAGTGACGCTGACGCTTCCGTTGACGGAGGAGGCGTTCGTCGTCGTGCCGACCATGCGGGTGTCGCACACCTCGCTGCCGAGGCTCATTTTGAGCCGCGCGATCGAGATTGAAGCGATCGAGTTGGATCGGCCGCGGTTGATCGTTCGGGAGAACGACGCGGGGCAATGGAACATCCAGGAGGCCGCGATGCTGCTCGGCCGGCTGGGCGGCGGAGAGGGTTCGGGAAGCGCGGGCGGAGGATCAGGACGGGCGATCGAACTGCCGGCGATCACGTTGCACGACGGCGCGGTGCGCATCATCGACAACGCGGCGCGCGAGACGACGATCGAGCCGATCGCGGTACGCGGGCGAACGATTGGCGCGATGGCGTGGGAGTACCAGGCGAGCGTTGGATCGCGCGGACCAGGCGATCCGCCCATCACCCTTCAGGGCCGGCTCGCTCCCGGAGACGACTGGAAGCATGAGGTGGATTTCACCGCTGGCGGCATCGGTCCATGGCTGGCACCGTGGATCGGGGACTGGCCTGATCCGGCGCGGATCGCGGCGAGATGGCGCGGGCGACTGCGGGAAGGGAATCTCATCGGCCGGCTGGATATCCGGGAGGCGCGGATCGAGACGCTTTCGGCGGTTGGAACGGTGGAATTGACCGCCGGCATCGAGGGCGCGACGTTGTCTCCGCAACGGTTGCGGCTGGCGTCGAGGATCGGCGCGGCGATCGAGGTGATGGTGCAATCCGGCGAGATCACCCTCACTCGAGAGTCGATCGCCGTCGAGCAATTGCAATTCGCATCCGCCGGCGGATTGGGGCTGCTCAACGCGCGCTATGCGATGGGAACACGATCCGGCGAAGCGCATGCGGAGTGGCGGAACATCCTGCTACCCGGGGGGATCAACCAGTCGGGGCGGTTGGACGCGGCGATCACGACGGCGTGGCCGGGCCGGCCGATCGTCGATGCCACGCTGGTCAGCCGCGGCAACGCCGGTGACAACCAATGGGACGCCACGCTCAATCTCGATGCCGAAGGCGCTTCCTGGCGCGACATGACCTGGCGGATCAGCGCGCCGTCGATCGTAGCGCGAAGTGGCGAGCAGCGGTATCGCCTCGAGGATTTCGCCGCCGTGGTGCGGACGACGCCGGACGCGATCGCGATCGACCGGATCATCTCCCCCGATCCCGACCTGGTGCGCGGTGGAGGGGAATATCACCTGCGCGACAAGACCTGGTGGGTGTGGCTGCATGGGGAAAACTGGATCATTCCCGCATCGGAGGAGGTGACGATCAGTCTGACGCTGGATGCCTGGGGCGACCGGAACGGCGCCGTGCTAAAACAATTTTTCCTCGACGGCGGTGAACTCGAGGCGACCGCGAAGGGGTTTTACCTTTACGCCCTGCCGCGACCGGCGGACCTGTATGTGCATCTGAATCCAAGGGGGACGGTCCGCCCCGGCGACCGGGAGCGGGTTCCGCTTGAGGGAAGAATCTGGAGTGAGGCGCGCCTCGAGGGAACGATTCAGCCGTTGGACCTGAGCATCGCGGGATGGATGTTCGGTCGGGATCTCGCCTACTCCGGCCGGGAGATCGGCGACCTGAAGGTGAGCCTGGTCGGTGGCATCGACGACAAGGCGGCGGAGGTGCATACCGAGCGGATGACGGTGCTGGACGGCGACTGGCGGCTTGGGGTCCGCATTCCGCTGGGCGCGCATCCGCTCGAGATCGACCTGTCGGTCGAAGACCTGGATGTCGCGAGCGCGGCGGTGCTGGCGGGACTGCCGGCGGAGGATTTTTCGGGAGCGGCGCGCGGGCACTGGAAGCTGTTGGCGCGGCGGCCGGCGCTGGAGGCGATCGAGATGACGGGGGAATTCTCGACCGGCGCGGTGCGCGCCATGTGGTTGGAGGCCGATCGGGCGCAAGGAAGGATGCGGCTGAAAAACTCGGTCTTCACCATCGACGAGGCGGCGATGGAAAACGGCGACGGCCGGGCCGAGGCGAAGTTGAGCGTCGATCTCACCCGCCCACACGAACTGGACCTGAACCTGACGGCGACGGCGTGGCCGATCAACCTGCCGGAGGCGCAGGCATCCCTGCTGGCGTGGGCGAAAAGCGATCTTCGCGTCAACCTCGACGAACGCGCGATGACCGGATCGGCGCGGGCGCGATCCGTGGTGACATATCACGATCAGTCTCTCGGAACCCTTGCGGCGACGATGGCGTTCGACAGGCGCACCCTGCATCTCACGGAGTTCACGGCCGATGCGTTTGGGGGATCGGCGAGGGGCAACGGCGTGATCCCGATCG
>CAYUNS010000069.1:14351-19345 GCA_964446155.1 uncultured Tepidisphaeraceae bacterium
GACAATCCGCACCGCGCGCGGCTCTTTGCGGCATGGAAAGGAATCGAGGCGGAACAGGTGGGGCTGATCGTTCCGGCGGTGAAGGAGATGACGGGACGAATCGCGGGCGTGGCACAGATGCGGCCGAGCGACGACCCGCGCGCGATCGAGCCGATGCTGATACACCTGGAGGTGTGGCCGGAAAATCTGAAGTTCCGCGGGCTGACAATTGGTGCGACCTTCACGGCGTATGGAAACCGCAATCGCCTGGTGCTCGATCAGTCTTTCGTGGCCTTCGCCGACGGCGCGGCGATGCCGTGGGTACGCGTCTCGCGACAGGAAGGCGGGCAATGGGCGACCCATGCGATGGTGGATTTCACGAATCTCGATCTCAATCAGCTCGTTCGGGCCGTGAACGCGGAAGCGGACCCCATGCCCGGCCGACTGGATGGATCGGTGACGCTGCTCGGCAATCTGCGCAAGCCGGATGAACTCGTCGGCGAGGGGACGATCGCCATCACGCGATCCGATCTCGCGAACTGGGACATTTTCCAGGTTCTGTACAACGCGATGCGCCTTAACCTCGGCGACCGCGAGCCGGACGGCAGCGGCGAGATCGAGGCGCGGCTGGAGCAGTCGAAGCTGATGATCACCCGGATGCGATATTTCAACCGGGGCGTCGAGGCGCGGATGAGCGCGACGATCGACAAGGTATGGGACATGCCCGACTCGCCGATCAACGGCTTCGTCATCGGAACGGTGCGCCCGCTGGCGAACATTTATCTGCCGGGGGTGACGGATGCGGATGCGATCCTCTCCAGCCTGCAACGGTATGCGACGACCATTCCATTCGATGGAACGGTGGCAAAGCCCAGGCCGGTCATCCGGCCTTTCGGCGAGATCGGGGAAGGGTTCCGGGCATTCATCCTCGGCGAGGTGGAAAGCACACGCTGAGTCTTTCGCACATCGCAGTGAAACAGGAAACCGACATGCGCCAAACGAAAACGGCTTGTCATGAGGTGACGCTGGCGATACTCGCCGGCGGAATGGGATCGCGCATGGGAAGCGCCAAGGGGGAACTGCGGATCGGCGATCGATCGATCCTGTCCTGTCTGCTGGACCGTGTGTCGTGGGAAGGACCGACGCTGCTCGTGACCGCGCCGGGACGGGAGCATCCAACGGACTGGGAACGGTTCGATCGGGAAGCGACCGATCCGGTGGCGGAGCAAGGCCCGTTGCGGGGGTTGCTCACGGCGCTGGAAGCGGCGGCGACGGAGGTGGTGATCCTCGCGGCCGTGGACATGCCGATGATCGAACGCAAGGCGATTGAATGGCTGATCGCGGCGCTCGATCGGTATCCCGACGCGCCAGGGCTGATGATCCAGCATCCGGTGGAAGGCGAGGATCGGCTCGAGCCGTTTCCGTCGATCTTCCGCCGCACGGCGCGGGACATGGTGCGGGAGCGCATGGAGTCGGGGAGGCGATCCCTGCATGGATTGGCGAAGGATGGGGGCATCCGGGCGGTGTCCGTCCCGGTGGATTGGCCGGCCTCCCTGTGGATCAACCTGAATCACCCCGCCGACCTGGCGGCTTTTGTCACCGATTTATAAATTCATGCTTCAACAGTTGCGGCCAAGCCTGCGTTAAACTTAAGCAACACGTCCTCGCAATCCCGTCTTTGCATAATAATTAAGCAATCGCGGCACTGTCGGGGGTAAGCCGCGTCCTATCCCTCGGAATCGGGCTTACGGGCTGGAAGACGGCTTGCCGGGACTGATTTTCCGGGCGGGTCAAAAATATATGCCTTCATGCTCGGCCGGGGGTCGATTTGCCTTGATAGAAGGCACACCATTTGATATTTCTTTCCGGCGCAATGCGCTTGCCTTTGCCGTTTCGCTCATGAGGCGGTGGAAGTCGAGATGGACCAAGCGTGTTCCGCCTGGCGCGATTGGTCCGGCCCGATCGTGCCTCATTCAGATAATCCAGCAGCCCCCGAGGCGTCGCTGACGCCTGGATATGAGATTCTCGCCCGTTCCTGCATCGTGCGGGCCAGCAGCGCTGACGGTTTGCACCGCCGGCGGGCTTTTGGTGTGAGCGTGGTTTTTGAGACCGGCGCGCGTCGAATATCGACCCGGACGCCCTTTGAAGTGGATCAGATTATGTCAACACATGGATTGCCATCGGCTCAGGGACTGTATGACCCCCAATTCGAGCACGATGCCTGCGGCGTCGGGTTCATCTGCCACATCAAGGGAAAAGCGTCCCACAGGATCGTCTCCGATGCGCTGCAGATGCTGGAGAACATGAATCACCGCGGCGGATGCGGCTGCGAAACCGACAGCGGCGACGGCGCGGGCATTCTCGTCAAGCTCTCGGACAGTTTCTTCCGTGAAAAGGTCAAGCCGCTTGGCATTCACCTGCCCAAGGCGGGGAGCTATGGCGTGGGCATGATCTTCCTGCCCCAGGAAATGGTGGCGCGCCATGCCTGCGAGCGGGCGTTTGAAAAGGTGGCGCAGGAATACGGGATGGTCGTGCTGGGATGGCGCGACGTGCCGATCGACGACAGGTTTGTCGGCCCAAGCCCCAAAAAGGTCATGCCCAGAGTGCGGCAGGTCTTCATCGGCATGGGCGAGAGCTTTTTCAAGAAATCGGACTTCGAGCGCCGGCTGTACCTGCTGCGACAGCGGTCGGAGAACGTCATCGAGTTCGGGGATCTTCCCCGGTCCGCGCAGGAGGACTTTTACATCTGCTCGCTCTCGACGAATCGCCTGGTCTACAAGGGAATGCTGACGGCGGACCAGCTCCGGCATTTTTATGTCGATCTGGGCGATCCGAAGTTCACCAGTTGCCTGGCGATGGTTCACAGCCGGTTTTCGACGAACACGTTTCCCGCATGGCGGCTGGCGCATCCCTACCGGATGCTGGCGCACAACGGGGAGATCAACACGCTGCGCGGCAACCGTAACTGGATGCGGGCCAGATACGGCTCCCTGCAATCGGAGTCGTTCGGCGATGAGTTGCACAAGCTCTATCCGATCCTCACCGAGACCGGTTCGGATTCCGCGACGCTTGACAACGCGCTGCAATTCATCAGCGTCAACGGCCGGTCGCTTCCGCACACGGTGCTGATGCTCATTCCCGAGGCGTGGCAAAAGCACGACCAGATGGACCCGGACCTCAAGGCGTTCTACGAATATCACGCCTGCCTGATGGAACCCTGGGATGGCCCGGCGAGCATCGCCTTCACCGACGGGGAGATGATCGGCGCGGTGCTGGACCGAAACGGCCTGCGCCCCAGCCGCTATTACGTCACCAAGGATGACCTGGTCATCATGGCGTCGGAAGTCGGCGTGCTGCCCGTCGATCCGTCCACCGTCGCGCGGAAGTGGCGGCTTCAGCCCGGAAAAATCTTCCTCGTGGACATGAAGCAAGGCCGCATTGTCGATGATCGCGAGATCAAGCAGGAACTCGTGGACAAGCGCCCGTGGCGCAAATGGGTCGAGGAACAGATGATCGAGCTGGACAAGCTCCCGAATCCCTCGAGCGTCCACCAGCCCGATCACGACACCCTGCTCGTCCGGCAGCATGTCTTCGGTTATTCCAACGAGGACATCAAGCTGCTGCTGCGCCCGATGGCCGTCAACGGGCTGGAGGCGCTCGGGTCGATGGGCACGGACACGCCGCTGGCGTGCCTCAGCGAGAAACCGCAACTGCTGTACGGTTATTTCAAGCAGCTCTTTGCGCAGGTGACCAATCCGCCTCTGGACGCGAACTTCGAGGAACTGGTGACCTCGCTCATCACCTGCTTGGGACGCGAGGGCAACCTGCTCGAGGAGTCGGCGAACTCGGCGCACCTGATCAAGCTCAATCAGCCGATCCTGAGCAACGAAGACCTGGAAAAGCTGCGGGAAGTCGACAAAGGCGACCTGCGTTCGGTCACGCTGCCGATGCTGTTCAACGTCGGCGAGGGGGAATCGGGGCTGGACAAGGCGCTGACGGAGCTTTGCGAGGCGGCGGCGAAGGCGGTGAAGGAAGGGGCATCGATCCTGATCCTGTCCGACCGGGGCGTCGATCGCGATCGCGCGCCGATCCCCAGCCTGCTGGCGACGGCGGCGGTGCATCATCACCTGATCCGTGAGGGCAGCCGCACGCAGTGCGGGCTGGTCATCGAGACCGGCGAGGCGCGCGAGGTGCATCACTTCTGCCTGCTCATCGGCTACGGCGCCGGAGCGGTGAATCCCTATCTCGCCTTCGAGACCATTGCCGACCTGTCGCGCGAGGGTCTGCTGCCATCGGACCTGACACTCGAGCAGGCGAAGAAAAACTACATCAAGGCGGCGAACAAGGGGATCATCAAAGTCGCATCGAAGATGGGCATCTCGACGGTGCAGAGCTACCGCGGGGCGCAGATTTTCGAGGCGGTCGGCATCGGCCGGAAGGTCATCGAAAAATACTTCACTGGAACGGCGAGCCGCATCGACGGCATCCCCCTCGAGGTGATCGCGAAGGAAAGCCTCGAACGCCACCGTCGCGGCTTCCCGCCCATCGAAGTCGAGGGCGATGTCCTCGACACCGGCGGGCAATACCAGTGGCGCCGGGACGGCGAATACCACATGTGGAACCCCGACACCATCGCCAAGCTTCAGCAGGCGGTGCGCATCACGGGACTGCCCACGTTCAAGGAATATACGAAGCTCGTCAATGACGAGGCCGCCCATCGCTGCACGATCCGCGGGCTGCTAAAGTTCAAAAAAGGCTCTCCGATCCCGATCGAGGAGGTGGAATCGACCAAGGAGATCGTCAAGCGCTTCGTCACCGGGGCGATGAGCTTCGGGTCGATCTCGAAGGAGGCGCACGAGAACCTCGCGATCGCGATGAACCAGATCGGCGGAAAGAGCAACACCGGGGAAGGCGGCGAGGACGCCGACCGGTTCACCCGCGACACCGGCGGGCAACTCCGACGCAGCGCCATCAAGCAGGTGGCGTCGGGACGGTTCGGCGTGACCACCGAATAC
>CAYUNS010000070.1:0-9320 GCA_964446155.1 uncultured Tepidisphaeraceae bacterium
TCGTCAGGTCGATCTTCTCGGCGGCATTGGCGAACTTGTACAGATCATCGAGGGATGACCCCAATTCCTTGTTGCCCCTATATGGCCGAATCTTCGATATGTCGTAACCCCTCTGCTCCGCAATATCTAACGCCTTCTCGACTGTTTCTTTCTGAATCTGCTGGACTGTCTTCGCGCCGGACTTTATAGCTGTGCGCTGTTCATCAATAAATCCCTTCCATTGGTCTGTGACATTGCGGGCGTCACTCAGATGCTGACCCTTTTTAACTGGAACTGTGAAGTCTTCAATATTGAAATCATTTCCAAAGACTTCCTTCCAGAATTTTCCGTACTCCGGATTTTTGCGAAATTTGGAAAACAAATGATGATTCCGCGTCGCCTCAACAATCTCCGCCGCCTTGTTGAGCGCTTTGCCCTCACCCGCCGGATTATGCACGGCGATGATTCCGAGGTTGGCCAACGCCTGCCACTGCGCATCGGTCAGGACGGTGCCGCCGGGCGGGGGAGGGGTTCGCTTCGAGAGATGGAGCGTTGATTGAGGTAAATGGACCTTCCATTCGCGCAAATGGAAGACGGACTCGCGCGAGGGAGACTTCGCCTTGCGCAAGGGAGACTTTGCCTCGCGCGAGGCCGGCTTTGAATTGCGCGCTTCCCACCTCAACTTGCGCTCTTACAACTCCGAAACAGTCCCATGCGGGCTTGAAATGGCTCTGTTCCGCTTTGCGGGAGGGCGAAGCCGATTGTTTATCGGCGGCTCGGGTGCGATCATCCCACCCAAAAATCTGTAAAGTGATCCCGGTTCACGCCGATGGGATTTGGATGGAAAGGGCATAACTCCAGGAGATGCGATGGCGTTGCAGGTTCGATGGGTTGGTGACGAGGATTATGATCAGGTGGCGCTCACACGGACGCGTTGCTATACGGCCGCGGGCAGGGAATTGGAAAGAATCCGGGGGTTGTTGGGCGATCCCCATCCTTACCGGTCGATCCTGCTCGCCGAACGCGACGGAGAGGCGATCGGGACGGCGACGGATTTGCAATTGCGGATATGGATGCGTTCCGGTTCGGTCGCCTGCCAGGGCGTGGCCTGGGTGGGCACGGTCAAAACCGCTCGCCGGCGGGGGGCGGCGGACGAGCGCGGCGTGGCGTCGCGCCTCATGGACGCCCTGATCGAACGCGCCCGCGAACGAGGCGACGCCGTCAGCGCCCTCATGCCGTTTCGCGCCAGCTTTTACGAGCATTTCGGTTACGGGCTGGCCGAAACGCGCCACGAGTGGACCGTTCCCCTGCCGATCCTGCCGGCCGGGGATTTCAACGGGCTGCGATACTATCGCGACACCGATCTCCCCGCTCTCGAAGCCTGCCGGCAACGCATCTGCGAGCGCGGACAGTGCGATATCGAAGTCCATCCGGGCGGCGTGTCGCTTCATCTCGATCATGTGCAGAACGGATTCCTGATCGTGGATGCGCCCGGTTCCTCGGGCGATATCCGGGGATACATCGCCATCGCCGATGAAATGCAAGGCTCGCATCGGTATGCGCGCGCGCGCTGCAATTACGAGTCGATCGACGGGCTGATCCGGCAGTTGCATTTTCTCGGAAGCCTGAAGGATCAATACACCGCCGCGATCGTGACCCTCCCCACCGACGTGCCGTTGAACTGGTTGCTGCGCGAATCGCAGATTCCGCACCGGCCGGTGGATCACCCCACCGCCGCGATCAAACCCATGACGCGTATGCAGATTCGCATCCTCGATCATCGCAAGCTGTTGGAATCCATGCGATTGCCCGAATCGACGCGGGGGGAGACCGCGATCGCCATCCATGAAGCCGACGACACGGTGACGCGGTTGCTGGTGACCATCGAAGATGGTTTCGTGCGGGTTCGCGCCAGCGAAAGCACACCCGAGTTCGAATGCACCGATCGCGTCTGGGCCTCGGTGGTGTCGGGGCATTTGCCGGCGACGCAGGCGGTTCAATGCGGCCTGGCGAAGGGCGATGACGCCTCGGCGAAACTGTTGAGCGCCTTCGCAACCGGCCCGGCGCCTTTCTGTTACGAATACTTCTGACGACAACCAGGCATGGCCTTGGCGCCTCGTCCGCCCGATCGCCTTCTCTCCGTCCGTCGGGGGTTTCAACCGCTTCCGCGTTTGGATTTCCTTTTCAACTGGACTTGTCCCGCAAACTTCGGTTGTCGCCACGTCATTTTTTCGTTGCTCTGCGCATCGAATCGGGATATTGTCCGCACCTGCGGGATTTTCGGCGCTTGAGCGGGCTGGCGAGCCGCCTCTCCGGAAGATCTCCGTATCGTCCCTTTTTCGCCGAAGGGCCGACCGAAAGTGGTTTGCGGAGGCGATTCCCCGCTGATCCCGTTGTTTTCGACTGTTTCGGGTTGTGAAGTCCCGCCAATGGAGACCGTCCCATGACCACGCGCACTCTCTTTTCACGACAACCCACGCCGGAACGGATCGCACACCGGAATCTCCCAACCCGCCGACTCCTCCTCGGCGGGTCCGATCCCTCCCACTGAATCCGACGTAACACCCTATGCGGAAGCAACGCACCGAGACTATCCACCGGAGAGTGATGAAATGTCCGAAAACCTGACACCCCCCAAAACTCCCGCAGTCGGCGCCCCGCCCACGGCGAAGGTCAAGGAACGCGCCGGCACGGCGGTTATGGAGCAGAGCATCGTCAATCCCCTCTCCACCGACGACCAGGGCGCCGCCCCGCCGATCGAACATGCGACGCACGCGGTCTCGTTCTGGCAGAAGAAGTGGGTGCAGGACATTCTTCCGCTGGCGACCTCCGTGGCGTTTCACGTGGGCATCGTCGCGGTCGTGATCGCAAGCTATAAGACATACGAAGTCGTCCGACAGATCGTTGAAGAGCAGATCATCATTCCCGATGCGGCCATCTTCGATAGCGGCGAAATCGGCGGGATCGTCAATCCCGGCCTCGGTGGAGACCCCACGCGGGCCGCGGCGCAGGACAAATATCCCGACGTGTCGGCCGACAGCACCGGATGGAGCGACACCCCCAGCCAAACGCTGAATCAGACCATCGCCGGAGGGGGATCGGGAGAAGCGGTCGCCTCGGGCGCGATCGGGCTGGGCGCGGGTGGATTCGGCGCGGGATCAGGCTCAGGCTCGGGAACCGGATCGGGCATTGGATCAGGCGCCGAAGGCGGCGGAGGGGGACTGGCGCCGTTCGGCGTCCCCGGCGGCGGGGGAGGCATTGGTCCGAAGGCCCCCTTCATGGGCATCGACAGCAACTCCAGGCGCGTCGCCTACGTCTGCGACGCCTCCGGATCGATGCTGAGCAAGCTGGCGCAGCTCAAACATCAGATCGAGCGCGCCATCGACGTGCTCAAGCCGGTCCAGGCGTTCAACATCATCTTCTTCTCCGAAGGCAACGCCCGGGCACTGGACAACAACCAGCTCGTGATGGCCAACTCGGACAACAAGCGCAAGGCCTCCGAGTTCCTCAAGACGATCAGGACGCATCAAAGCACCGACCCGATCCCCGGCCTGGAGATCGCCTTCAAGCAGAAGCCACAGTTGATTTATCTCCTGACCGACGGCACTTTCCCCGACAACGCCAGGGTGCTGTCGCGGTTGCAGGAGTTGAACGCCGACAAGAGCGTCAAGATCAGCACCATCCTCTTCGTCAACGACGGTGAACTCACCGGCAACAACGCGGAAGTCAAGATCGCCCAGGAATTGTTGAAGCGGATCGCGGACGAGCACGGTGGAACATTCAAGGCCGTGAGCGATATGGACCTGTATTGATCGTTGGATTGGTTGATCGGCGCCCGCCTCCGGTCCGGCCGGTGGCGCGGCGGTGAAATGCGGAACAAACCCAGACTTTGAATGAGGACTCCAGCCCCCTTCGAGCGCGTCGGTGACAGAGACACCGATTCCGGCCGGCGCGACGACGCGGTGAACTGACCTCCTTCAACCCTCGGACCATGACAAGCGGCAGAGAGATCGGCTCCGGTCCTTGTGCATGGCGAGGTGAATACCAGCTTCTCCCCAGGGGAGAAAAGGACTCTCATGCGTCGATTTTCGTTTTCCCGTGTCGGTCTGTTCGCGATGGTGATGGGCATCGGTCTGCTCACGGCGGGCACGGCGTTCGCCCAGGATCCCGCCCCGGCCGAGCCGGCCAAGGGCGAGAACATCTTCCAGCTCGTCATCGGACACGTTGACTTCGTCACGGTCATCATCGGTTTCCTCTCGGTGTGCGGCTTGACCCTCATCATCCAGGGCTTCATCAAGAACCGCGCCTCGGTCTTCATGCCCGAGGAGACCACCAACCAGATTCGCGAGATGATCCAGCAGCGGAAGTTCAAGGAATTGATCGAGTTCACCGAGAACGATCCGAGCTTCATCAGCCGGGCGATCAATCCCGCGTTGAAGCGCGCGCCCAGCTTCAGCAGCATGAAGGAGGCGATGGAGACCGCGATCGGGGAGCAGACGGCCGAACAGTTCCGCAAGATCGAGTACCTGAACATCATCGGCAACCTTGGGCCGCTGCTCGGTTTGCTCGGTACGGTGTTGGGCATGGTCGCGGCGTTCAGCGCGATGCAGGCCGCCGGTGGCTCGGCCAATCCGGCCGATCTCGCGGGCGGCATCTCGACCGCCTTGGCGCACACCTTCCTCGGTCTGTTCCTCGCGGTCCCGTGTCTCGCGGCGTTCGGCATCCTCCGAACGATGGTGGACCGCCTGACGGTTCGCGGCGCGCTCGTCGCCGAGGAGTTGCTGCTGATGATCAAGCCCGCGGAGGCCCGTCCCGCCGCCGCGCGCACGGGCGCCTCGCCGCAGCCGGCGCGCAAGCTCGCCGCCCCTCATCCCGCCCCCGCGCCCGCCGCGCAGGCCTGACGCCGGGAAGGAAACGGAACCGCGGATGAACACGGAGCGACACGGATGAAATCCGAACACCGCGTCCGTGTGAATCCGGTGTTCATCCGCGGTTCGTCATCCGCAAGGAGACCTCATGAAAAGAAGACATATTCCCGACAGTCACGGCTCGCATCCCAACGTCGTGCCGCTCATCGACGTGATCATGTGCCTCATCGTCTTCTTCATGCTCGTCGCGAAGATCGGCGTGAGCACCGGCGCGGAGGAAATGCCTCTTCCCGAGACCATTCTCGGCGCCAGCATCGAAGACATGGGCAACACCATCACGCTCAACATCCGACCGGGCTTCGGCGATGAACCGAGGGTCACCACGCTCGTGGACGGGCAGTCGCGCGAAATACGGCTGAGCGAAAACCGGGGCGGCACGGTCGTCCAGCCGCTGCTCGAGTTGCTCAAGGCGTTCCGCGCCATCAACCCCGAAGCCAAGGTGATCATCCGCGGCGAGGAAAGCATGCCCTACCATTACCTCGAGCGCGTTCTCATGGCGTGCGCTGAAGCCAACGTCAAGAACGTGAACTTCAACACCCGAAAAGTCGAGGCGACCTCGGTGGAATGAAACACAGGAGGGCGGACGGCGGGCGTCGCGGGCTGGGAACGGCATCGTTCATCCATCCCCGACGACGATCGCCTTCCGCCGGACAGCATGAAAATCAAAGGTTCCAAACAAGTTCACTACGAATCAGGCCCGGACATGACCCCGCTCGTGGACGTCGTGCTGGTCATCCTGATCTTCCTCATGCTCGTCGGCAGCTTCGGCGGCGCCGAGCACTATCTCACCAGCAACCTGCCGTTCAAGGAGACCGGCGGCGCCGGCGCTCCCCCGCCGGAGGGATTCATCCCCGACGAGCCGCTCGACATCCGCGTGGACCAGTTGCCCGACGGGCGGTTCATCGCCCGCGCGGGACAGATCCAGGTGAGCGACGCGGTGTCGCTGACGGCGCAGCTCACGGCCTTGAAAGAGCAATACGAAGCCTCGGGCAATCCCCCCGACAAGGTGCAGATCGTCATCAGCCCCGGGCGCAACGTCAAATACGCGTCGCTGATCGAAGTCTACGAGGCCGCCCTTCGCGCCAAGTTCACGAAGGTCGCCTTCGCAACCTCGCATTAGTCGGGGGACATGGGGATGACCGCGGAGAAAGCCTCCGCCCGTGACCCATCCCCTCCCCTGGGGATATAATGCCGCATCGCGCCCCTGCGGATGGGCGGCGCGCCGAACATCACACCAATGGTACACGCATGAACCTGTTCAACCTCCGCCGATCGACTCTCTCCACCGCCCTCACGGCGTCCCTGCTGGCGTCATCCACCGCGATCGCGCAGGATGCCGTCGGGCTGGACGCCCTCAGCAACGACCGGCTCATGCAGGAGCTTGCCACCCGCGGGATGACCACCCTGCTCGATCGCGCCTTCGAGCAAAACAATGTCCCCAGGGAACGGCAGCAGGGCATTCTCACCCTCATCGCCCTGCGCGAGCTGGGCGATCCCGACAAGAAGATCACCAATCGCCAGCGGGAGGAATTGATCCAGCAGATCGTCAAGGGCATCGAGACGGCCTTGCCGAGCATCACCGATCCCAACACCCTCTGGCAGCAGGCGACGACGCTGATCACCCAGGGCGTCGAGCGCGACGTGAACACGCTGGAATACTGGGGCGAGAACCCCCGCACGCAGGCGATGCTCCGCCCGATCGTCGAGACCGTCATCAAGCTCCTCGATCGCACCGCCGAACTGGCGACCGCCGAGGCGGACAAGGTCGCGAACAGCCTTCGCGGCGTGAACGACCCCAACGTCCGCAAATGGGAGCAGCTCGACATGCTCGCGACCAACGCGACGTATACGAAATACATGGTCGATTATTATCTCGCCCTGTCGATCGACGCTGCGGACCCCCGGCGCAAGCAGGTCGCCGACGCGGCGATTGAATATCTCTCCCAGTTCGACAACCCGGACAGCACCATTCAATCGCTGGTTCGCAATCGCCTGGCGAAGCTGCACATGATCAAGGCCGATTACGCCGCCGCGATGAAGCTGTTTGATTCCGTCGCGTCGGCCGATGCGGAAATCGCCCCCCCGCCGGATGCGTACCAGCAATACGAAGCCCGCTATTTCGGCATTGTCAGCGAGCTGCTCTCGGGCAACCTCGACAACGCCGGCAAGGAACTGGTCGAGCTGCGCGCCTGGCAGCAATCGACGCTTCCCCAGGACGCCGGGGTGCAGCAAGGCGTCGAGGCCGCCGCCGCCATGCTCGATTACCGCATTGCCTCCGCGCGAGCCGCCGCCGAGAAAGCCCCGGCCGAGAAAAAGCGGCATGACGAGGCCGCCGTCGCCGTTCTCCTCGGCTTGCTCAAGGATCGCCCCGATCTGGAGTCGATCATCTTCGAGCAGCTCATGCGCAGCCTGCCCGAGAATGCGGACGTGTCCGGGCTGGACACGCTGCTGCTCCGCGCCCTCGTCCAGAAAGGGGATGAGGAGCGTCTGAAGGAAGAAGGCGATCCGGTGGACACCGCGACGCTCGAGCGCGCCATCGCCGCGGCGCGCGAGATGGTGAAGCGCAAGGGCAGCGCCGACGCCGATCTCGTCGATGCCGCCGCCATTCGCCTTCCCTTCTTTCTCCAGAAGCTGGATCGCGACATCCCCGCCGCCAACGCCTTCATCGACTACATCGAAGCCTTCCCCGAAAACCAGCAGAACGCGCGCATCGCCCTCGACAACGCCGGTTCGATCCTGGTGCAGGTCCGCAAAAATCCCGAGACCGCGACGACGGTGGAGGGGCTGGCGCTGTACGATCGGCTGCTGCCCGTCGCGATCGCGCCGCCCTTCAATCGGCTGGACCTCGCCTTCGAGTGGGCGCGTCGCCTTCAGGAACTGGGCCGCTACAAGGAAGCGGTCGATGCGTATCGCAAGGTTCCCGCCGACGACAGCCGTTCGCTGCACGCGCGGTTCTTCGAGATGGTGGCGCTCAAGCAGCGCCTCGGCGACGACGTGGAGCAGCTCGATCCGGGGGCGCGACAACGGATCGTCGCCGAGATCGACAAGCTCGCCGACACCGTCAACAGGCAGGCCAACGCCGCTCTCGCCGCCGCATCCACGGAGGATGAGCGGCTCAACTACCAGTCGATGCTGGTGCGCACCGCGCTTCTCGCCGCCGACGTGGCCCGTCGCGAGTTGAAGGATCCAAACCGCACCCTCGCCGTCCTCGATGGGTTTGAAGCATCGGTCAAAGGTCTGGCGCGCGAGAACGAGATGCTCGGGGAGGCGCTGTTCCTCCGCGTGCAGGCCTATATGGGGCTGAACGAAACCAGCAAGGCGACCGACGCCCTCGTCCGGCTCATCGAGCAGGGAGGCGAGCAGGGTCTGGCCGTGGTCTACAACCTGCTCATGAAGCTGAACCAGGATCTCGATCAGGCCCGCGCCGCCAACGACATCGAATCAATGCGCGTGCTGGCGCAGAACCGCGCGGCGCTGAGTGGATTCCTCGTCGATTGGGCGGAGAAGCACCGCGATCCGAACGTCAAGGCCAACGCCTACAGCTACGCCGTCTTCGACGCCGCCACCAAGCAGCTTGCGGCCAACCTCGAGACCGATCCCGCCCGCAAGCGGCAGTTGACGGAGGAAACGCTGAGGATATTTCAGGCCTTACAGGCGCGCCCCGAGGGCGCCAACGATCCCGCCGTCATGCTCGGGTTGGGTCTGTCCCATTACGCGCTGGGCAATTACGAGCAGGCCCGCCAGAATCTGGGCCCGCTGGTCGCCGAGCGCAAGCTGGGCACGGCGAAAAAGGAAATCACCCAGGACGGGGAAACCCGGCTGGTGGACAACGACCAGTATTGGGAAGCCACCTTCAAGCTCCTTCACAGCAACATGATGGCCGCCGGCGACAACGCCGAAGTGATGGCCAGCACCAAGGCCTACCTGGGCAGGCTGTATGTGCAATGGGGCGATCAGGTCGGTGGGAACAACTGGCGGGACGAGTTCGAATCGCTTCGCAAGGAGTTGATCCCCGATCTGAAGGTGACCCCGCTGAGCGAGATCACGGCCCAGTCCCAGGCCCCTCAGTAGGCAGGTCCGTCGGACGAACCGGTCAGGCCCCGTCCGAGAGACCGGAGTCCGAGAGACCGGATTCGTCCAGAATCCGGCGCCGAGCTTCCTCGATATCGCGGAGATTCCCCTGGGCGATGTCGTCCGCGACGCGGGTCATCGACCGCGCCAGGTTCGACAGGCTCGCCGCCGCCTCCTCCAAAGACCGATCGCCCGATTGCACCGACGGCGTCACCCGCCAGGCCAACGAGGAAAACCTCTTCTCCCTCCTCAAGGCCGTCACCACCACCCGCGTCATCGGATTCGAGAGCGACGCCGCCACCGACTTCACCCAATGGGGGCTCGACCGCCCCGTGCTCGTCC
>CAYUNS010000070.1:9330-17635 GCA_964446155.1 uncultured Tepidisphaeraceae bacterium
CGCCCGATTGCACCGACGGCGTCACCCGCCACGTCCCCTCGATCCGCCTGAGACGGAATACGTCCCCGGTGGAGGTGGTCACCGTCGCGCTGTCGTCTTCGATCCGAATCGTGGAGGCATCGATCCGACGGATCTCATCCGCGCCGGGCGTCCAGTCGCCGACGAGTTGCCTGGAGTCATCGCGTCCGAAGGCGGAGACCGCCTGGTCGTGAAGCCGCGACGACGCCTTCAACAGTTCCACATACGCGGCGACATATTGTTTTTGCGAGTCGGTCTCGACAAAAAACAGCCGCTCGACCGCGTCCGCGTCGCGATCCGCGACGACCTGCACAAACGCCCTGGTCGCCGATTGCGGGGTGGATTGGTCCGCGGTGTCGATCGGCTGATCGGAGGAACATCCGATCACCAGGCCCGCCAGCAGCATGACGCCGATTCGCCCAACCGATAAAATCGTCATCTTCATATCAACCAGACTAAGGCAAACGGTCGATGGTGAAAAGACGCAGGCCCGCGCTCAAGCGGCCGGGCGGTTCGGTCGAATAAACAAGCAGCGCCAAAACCGCGCACCACCATTATGCGTTTCATCAATCAATCCAATCTCGTGAAAGTCGCCTTCTGTCTCTGGCTGACGGCCATCGCCGCGGGCAGCCGCACGCTCTGGACCCATGCCGCGCGGTTCGACGAGGCGCCGCCGGCGCCCGAGGTCGAAACCGACGCCGCGCCGGCTGAAATTCAGGAATGACAATTCCCTTCGCCTCGTCTATGAATGGATCATGTCCCGCATGAACGATGATGTATCGCGGCAAGCCGCACTGTCTTCCCGCGAGCCGGAAATCCGGCGATGGCTCGAGGATTTTTCCGCCGCCGTCCGCAACGTCGATTATCCCGCAGGCCGGGAAATGTTCGCCGAGGACGTGCTCAGCTTCGGCACGCGGAACAACATCCTTATCGGACTCGAACAACTCGAACGATGGCAATGGCGGCGAGTCTGGGGAGGCACGCGCGAATTCCGCTTCGATTTCGACACGCTTCGCTGCGACATCGACGGCGATCTCGCGATGGTGGCGGCGACGTGGACCTCGGAGGGGAAACGAACCCAGGACGAGTGGTTTCAACGCTCCGGGCGGGCGACCTTCGCCCTGCGACGTGTCGGCGGCGAGTGGCGCGCGGTACACTCTCATTTCTCGCTGACCCCGGCCGATTCCCTGTAGGGACCGGCCTTCCCACAGGAGAATGGAATTGCTTTACTTCGTCGTCACCCGCGCCCACGCTTACACACTGCGCATCTTCCTCGAAACCTGGGGACGATCCCTCTCGCGCCGATTCCGCACCATCCCCTACGAAGACCTCTTCTTCCTGCGCGAGCTGCCGCGAGGCGCCTATCTCTTCGCCGATCTCGAGCGCCTCTCCCCGGATCAGCTTCTCGCCGCGAAACACATCCACGGGCGTTTGACCGCCGACGGGGTCCGCTGCCTCAACGATCCAAATCGATCGCTGCGCCGACATGACCTGCTGAAGATGCTCCACCACGAAGGCGTCAACAGCTTCAATGTCCATCGCCTTCCCGAAGGACTGGACGCCGCGCGGCTCCCCGCGTTCATCCGACACGACGATGCGCACGATGGCAACCTCACCCCCCTGCTGCACACGCGCGAAGCGCTGCGCGATGCGTTCGACGCGCTTCGACAGGCCGGGGAAAACCCCGCGCGGCTGCTGGCTGTCGAATACCGCGAAACCGCCGACGCCGCGGGAATCTATCGCAAGTATGGCGCGATGCGCATCGGAAACCGAATCATCCCGCGACATATCCTTTTCAGCGGCAACTGGATGTTGAAATTTTCCGACCGCACGAACCCGGAGTTCATGGCCGAGGAGTTGCAATACCATGACGCCAATCCGCATGAGACCGAATTGCGACGCATCTTCGATCTTGCCGGCATCGAGTACGGTCGAATCGACTACGCGATGCACGACGGCCGGATCGAGGTCTGGGAAATCAACACCAACCCGATGATCCTCGTCTCCCCCGCCGACATCGCCGAACCCCGGCTGGCCGGACAGAAACAATCCTATGTGAAGATGAAAACCGCGTTCGAGGAACTCGACCCCGGCGACGCCCCCGGACACATCAGGCTCCGGCTGCCCCCTGATCTGGCGCGGGCGCTGGGCGACCGCCCGATGCCGCGCGCCTTCCGCGCCGCCGGACGAATGCTGCGAAGTCTCAAACGGGTCCGTCTGCTCAAACCGATCAAGGACAAACTGAAGCGGACCATCCGCATCGTCCGCCTGAACGCGCAGGAGCCTTCCGAACTCGGTCGAACGCGCTGAACGCTTCTCTCCTCCACCGACGAAAAACTGCGCCGCTCCATTTCATCCATTGCCTCAAATCCGTTGTTCAACCATCGGATAAAAGGTACTCACGATGAAGCATTGACACTACGATGCTCGGCGGGGCAACACGTTGTTTCATCGCCCGTGGGAATACGCACATGTCTCGTGAAGATCATTCACATCGGCCTACTCGAACGGCTGCGAAAATCGCTCTCATTTACCTCGTCGTCAGCTCGCTATGGATTTTCCTGTCGGACAATCTCGTCGAAAAAATCGCGGGCATGTCGGGCGTCGATCAGATCAGCGGCATGCAGACCGTCAAAGGACTGGCGTTCATGGCCGTCGTGTCGTTCCTCATCTTTCTCCTTGTCCGCCGCAACCTCGCGCGCATCGCCCGCGAGCAGAGCGCCACCCGGGCGTCCGAAGCGAAATACCGCCAGCTCATCGAAACGGCCGATGAAGGCGTGTGGGTCATCGACGCGAACAACAAGACCACCCTCGTCAATGAAAAGATGGCCTCGATGCTCGGCTATTCCATCGAGGAAATGCTCGGCCGGGATGTCATGGACTTCAGCGATCCCGAAGGGCAACGGCAAACCGAGCACAATCTCCACAACCGCCGCAGGGGCGTGCGCGAAAGACATGATTTCGTCTTCCGCGGAAAGGACGGTGCAGACGTCTGGACCAGCCTCTCCACCAATCCGATCTTCGACGCCGATCAACAGTATGCCGGCGCGCTGGCGCTGGTGACCGACATCACCGATCGCAAACGCGCCGAGGACGCCCTGCGCGAAAGCGAAAAACGCATCCGCGCCAGCGAAGCCCGCCTCCGCAGAGTGTTTGATTCGGGCATGATCGGAATCATCTTCTGGTCCAGGCAGGACATGATCGCCGTCAACGACCGGTTTCTCTCCATCCTGGGCTACACCCGCGCCGATTTCGACGCCGGGCTGGTCGATTGGCGAAAATATATCCCCCCCGAGCACCTGGAAGCCGCGCGGCACGCGGCCAACACCGCCCTGGAACAGGGCGCCGCGCCGATTCAGGAAAAGGAATATTTCCGAAAGGATGGATCACGAGTCCCCGTCGAGGTGGGTTCCGAAAGGCTCGATGCGGAAAAACAGGAAGGCGTCTCCTTCGTGCTCGACATCACCGAACGCCGGCAACGGGAAGCGGAGGTGCGGCAGTTGAACGAAACGCTCGAACGCCGCGTTCACGAACGCACCGTACAGCTTCAGGAAGCTCTGGCCGACCTCGAGGCCTTCTCCTATTCCGTCTCGACCGATCTGCGCCATCCGCTCACCATGGCGGGGGAGTTCGCCTCGAAGCTGCTGTCCGACCATGCCTCGCGGCTCGACCCCGAAGGGCGCGATTTCGCGCTCCGCATCGTCGCCGCCACCGCACGCATGCAGATGCTGATCGGCGACCTGCTCGAATTCAGCCGGCTCGGACGCGAGCAACTCCAGCCGCAGCGCCTCAATCTCACTCTCATCATCGTGAAGGCGATCGGACAGATCGAACGCTTCATGCGGATCGATCCCTCGAGCGTCGTCTACGAGGAACCGTTTCCGGCCGTCATGGGCATTGCGTCGGCGGTCGATCGCGTCCTCTCGAACCTGCTTCACAACGCGCTGACCTATGTCGCTCCGGGCGTTCAACCGGCGGTGCGCATCCGGGCCGAGGAAATCCCCGGATTCGCGAAAATCTGGATCGAAGACAACGGCGTGGGCATCGAGGCGGAGGACCAACAACGCATCTTCGAACCCTTTCACCGCATCGACGACGCGCACGAGGGCGCGGGGCTGGGACTCAGCATCGTCCGCCGAAGCGTCGAACGCATGGGCGGGCAGGCGGGTGTCGAATCCACACCGGGGGCCGGCAGCCGTTTCTGGATCACGCTTCCCCTCGCGCCGTAGTTCGGCGCGACCGGAAAAACCCCGTCTTCATCGCTTCCGTGTCCGCACATCTTTTCGGGGCGCGTTCCCGCGCGCGGCGTGCTTTTCGTTGCCGGTGTAGGTGGCGCTCATGTCGCGGCGGTCGCCGCGGTGCGTCCCGCCGCCTCCCGCGGTGATGGGACGGGTCACCTCTCCACGGGGATTGGGTGGAACATCGCCCCTGACGCCCAGGCTCATCGGGGCGATGGTGGAAGCCCCACGCGGCTTGCGGTCGGCATCGACGCGCCGATTCCGGGTTTTCCTGGCATTGGCCATGAAATCACTCCTCTCGTTTCCATAACGGCACGCAACCCGCGTGCCATTGTGCCCCGCGCGACGGGCACTATCATGTGCCGCTTTCCATTCCAGAAACGGAGCGATCAACCATGGCAAACGACATCAACATCACCATCGAGGAGCGTTGCGGACGACGGTGCGCCGGCTCGGGATCGAAGTGGGAACCGCTCATGGGCTATTCCCGTGCGGTGCGCAGCGGCAATGTCATCGCGGTGACGGGAACCGTGGGCGTGAATGCCGATGGAACCTATTCCCCCTCGCTGGCCGAACAGACACGACGATCCCTGCAAATCATCGAGGCCGCCCTCACCGCCCTGGATGGGAAGATCGAGCACGTCATCCGCACGCGGATATACGTCACCGATGTCAGCCAATGGGAACAAGTTGCCGCGGTTCACGGCGAGGTGTTCGGGGAGATTCGCCCGGCCACCTCCATTCTCGAAGTGCCGCGGCTGATCGACGCCGACGCCAAAATCGAAATCGAGGCGGACGCGATCATCGCGTAGCAAACCAATACGACAACCGCGATGACGCTCAAGAGAGCGGTGGCTTGCCTACTCCTCCGTGGGTTCATTCTCTCCGAACGGCTCTGTGGATTCCGCGTCCGGCGCATCCGGTGATTCCAACGTTTCCGGCGCGTCTGGTGTTTCCGGTTCTTCCGTGGATTCGGATTTCTCGTCGTTTTCGTCGATGTCGATCTTCGCCATCGCGACGAGGATGTCCCCTTCGTCCACGCGGATGAGCTTCACGCCGGCGGCATTGCGGCCGGTCTCGCGGATCTCGTCAACGCGCGTGCGGATCAGGATGCCCTTCTGCGTGATGAGCATCAGCTCATCGCCGTTGCCGACCGCCTTCATGCCGACGACATCACCGTTGCGATCCGTCGTCTTGATGTTGATGACGCCCTTGCCGCCGCGCTTGATCAGGCGGTATTCGCTCACGGGGGTGCGCTTGCCGAAGCCGTTCTCACAGGCGGTGAGCACCATGCACGCCTCATCGCCCTGGGGGGCGACAATCATGCCGACCACCTCGTCCCTGCCCGGGGATTGATCCTCGGGAGCGTGGGTTTCCGTCAACTCGATCCCCTTCACACCCGCGGCGGGACGCCCCATGGCGCGAACGTCCGATTCCCTGAATCGAATCGCCATTCCCTGCCGCGTGCCGAGCAGGATTTCATCCGCACCGGAGGTGATCGCGACGCCGATCAGCTCGTCGTCCTCGTCCAGTCCGATGGCGATGATGCCGTTGGACCGGATGTTGGAATACGCGCTGAGGGCGGTCTTCTTCACCACGCCGCGCTTCGTCGCGAACATGAGGAACTGCTCTCCGGCGCCGAAGTCCTCGATCGCCAGCACGCTGGCGATCTTCTCGCCGGTCTGAAACTCGAGCAGGTTGGCGATGGCGCGCCCCTGGCTGGTGCGCGACATCTGCGGCACGTTGTAGACCCGACGCTCGTAGACGCGCCCCCTGTTGGTGAAAAACAGCAGGTAATCGTGCGTGTTGGCGACGAAGAGATGCTCGACGAAGTCCCCTTCCTTGGATTCGGTTCCCTTGATCCCGCGTCCGCCGCGGCCTTGCGAGCGGTAGGTGTCCACCGGCAGTCGCTTGATGTACCCCTCGTGGCTGATCGTCACCACCACGTCCTCGCGGGCGATGAGATCCTCCATGTCCATGTCGGTCGCGGCGCCTTCGATCTGGGTGCGGCGGTCGTCGCCGTACTTCTCCTTCATCTCGAAGACATCCTCGCGGATGATGTCGTAGATCATGCTCTCGTTGGCGAGGATGGCTTCATATTCGGCGATCTCCTCGGCGACCTCGCGGTACTCATTGACAAGCTTCTCGATCTCCAGACCGACAAGCTGGATGAGCTGGAGACGCCCGATCGCCTCGGCCTGCACCTGTGAGAGAATCACCGGCTTCTCGTTCACCCGCTCCAGCAGCACCTGCGGAATCCGCGGGGCGAACTTGTGATCCGGCGCGATGCGGAAGGCGCGCTCCCGCAATTTCTGAATCGCCTCCTCGCGCGTGCCGCTCGAGCGGATGAGGCGGATGACTTCATCGATGTCGCAGACGGCGAAGATGAGGCCTTCGAGAATGTGCCCGCGCTGCTGGGCCTTGCGCAGCAGAAAGCGGGTTCGGCGGGTGATGACCTCCTTGCGGTGGTCGATGAAGTGCTGGATCAGCTCCTTCAGCCCCATCGTGCGCGGCTGGCGGTTGACCAGCGCGATGTTGATCATGCTCACCGTGATCTGGCACGGGGTGTATTGATAGAGCTGGTTGATGACGACATTGGGATCGGCGTCGCGCTTGCAGTCGATGACGATGCGGCACTTGTGCTGCCGGCCGGAATGATCGTTGATCTCGCGGATGTCCTTGATGAGATCCTTTTTCACCGCTTCGGCGACGGACTCGACGATGCTCTTGCGGATGATGCCATAGGGGATTTCCTCGATGTAGATCGAGTGCTGGCCGGGCTTGGTCTCCTCGGTGCTGATCTTGGCGCGGACGGTCATCCGCCCGCGTCCGGACCGGTATCCCTCGATGATGCCGGCCTTGCCGCAGATGATCCCCCCGGTGGGGAAATCCGGCCCGGGCACGATCTCGAGCAGTTCGTTGAAGGTGAGGTCGGGGTTCTCGATCACCCGGATGATCGCGTCGCAGATTTCCCGCAGGTTGTGAGGCAGCAGGTTGCACGCCATGCCCACGGCGATGCCGGTGCTGCCGTTGACCAGCAGGTTGGGGAACTTGCTCGGGAAAACGGTCGGCTCGAGACGGGTCTCGTCATAGTTGGGCTGAAAATCGACGGTGTCGAGATTCAGGTCGTCGAGCAGTTCCATCGCCGGGGAGGTGAGGCGCGCCTCGGTGTATCGCATGGCCGCCGGCGGATCGCCGTCGGTGCTGCCGAAGTTGCCCTGCCCGTCGATGAGCGTGTAGCGCAGGTTCCAGTCCTGCGCCATGCGCACGAGCGTGGGATAGATCACCGCCTCGCCGTGGGGGTGATAGTTGCCCGAGGTGTCGCCGGCGATCTTCGCGCACTTGCGGTGCTTGCTGCGCGGGCCGAGGTTCAGGTCGTTCGCGGCGACGAGGATGCGGCGCTGCGACGGCTTCAGCCCATCCCGGACGTCGGGCAACGCCCGATCCATGATGGTGCTCATCGCGTAAGTGAGATAGCTGTCCTGAAGCTCCTGTTCGATCTGAAGATCTTCGATCCGATCGATCACCGGAGGAGTGGTTTCTGCCATAGTGTCGTCGCTCAGTTTCTACCCGGAACACGCAAGGCGGCGGGAAGTCCATTCAGCCTCGAAAAACAGGGGTCCAACCAGCTTTTCCGTCCGGGTTTGAAGAGATGGAATTATAGGGATTTCCCTTTGGAAAAGCGAGCGCCGCGCACCCCCGGACCAACGTGATTTTCACGCGGTTCCCGCCGGCGGGCAAACCGACCTTTTTGCGCCGCGCAACGTAGTATTACAATCGATTATCGCGATAATGACCCCTCTGGCCGAGGCGACCCCGAAACCCCTTCGTGGCGAGGTCGCCTTGCCGTTACATGGAGCTTGTGAATGTCTGAGGAACAACCCGTCGAATACACCGCCCCCGCAGGTTCACCCAAGGCATATGATGAGAGCATGATCAAGGTGCTGGACAACGTCCAGCATGTGCGCACGCGCCCCGGCATGTACATCGGAGGATACAACTCGCGCGGCCTGCACCACCTGGTCTATGAGATCGTCGACAACTCCGTC
>CAYUNS010000070.1:17645-18789 GCA_964446155.1 uncultured Tepidisphaeraceae bacterium
CGATCGACGAGGCCCTCGCGGGCTACTGCCGATCGATCCTCGTGAAGATCAACGCCGACGGCTCCTGCACCGTCGTCGACGACGGACGCGGCATTCCCGTGGGCATTCATCCGAGCGAGGGACTGCCGACCGTCGAGGTGGTCCTCTCGAAGCTCGCCGCCGGAGGAAAGTTCGAACACGACGAGGTATCGGCGTACAAGACCTCCGGCGGGCTGCACGGCGTGGGCGCGTCGGTCGTCAACTTCGTCAGCGAATGGATGGATGTCGAGATCTCCCGCGACGGCGCGGTGCATCACATGGAATTCGAGCGCGGGATCAAAAGCTCCAGCCTCAAGACGATCGGCAAGACCAACCGGACCGGCACGAAGATCAGCTTCAAGCCCGATCCCACCCTCTTCACCGAGGAAAAAGGCGGGATCGGCTTCGTCTACGAAACCCTCCTGAACCGTCTGCGCGAGCTGGCATTTCTCAACGCCGGGGTGGAGATCGCCTTCGAGGACGAGCGCGTCGGCAAGCGGGAGGTCTTCAAGTATGAGAAAGGCCTCGTCGAATACGTGCAGTTCCTCAATGAAGGGAAGAACGCGCTGTCGCCGATCATCAGCTTCAGCAAGGAGGATCCCGAGTCGTTCCTCGTCGCGGAGGTGGCGCTGCAATACAGCGACGGGTACAACGAGACGATCCTGTCCTTCGCCAACAACATCAACAATCACGACGGCGGCACGCACCTGAGCGGATTCAAGACGGGGTTGACCAACACGATCCTGCGTTACGCGGAGCGGACCAATCTCCTCAAGAACGTCCGTCCGACCGGGGACGACCTGCGCGAGGGCCTCGTCGCCGTCATCAGCGTCAAGCTGCGCGAGCCGAGCTTCGAGAGCCAGACCAAGGACAAGCTGCTCAACGTCGAGGTCGAAAGCTTCGTGCAATCCGCCATTGGGGAGAAGCTCGGGAGTTTTCTCGAGGAAAACCCCCGCGATGCGAAGACGATCTTTGAAAAGGGCATGCTCGCCGCCGAGGTGCGCGAAGCCGCCCGGAAGGCCCGAGAGCTGACCCGTCGCAAGAACAGCCTCGAAGGCGGCGGGCTGCCCGGCAAGCTCGCCGACTGCCGATCCAAATCCAGCGAGGACACCGAGCGTTTCCTCGT
>CAYUNS010000071.1:0-2040 GCA_964446155.1 uncultured Tepidisphaeraceae bacterium
TGAAAAACGAACCCACGGCCGACCCCTTCGGGCAATCGCCCGCAGGGCGGGACGGCGAGGAGGCGAATCGACAAAACGAACCCACGGGCGATTTTCCCGGCGATGACCGGCCTGGCGGGGGTCTTCAATCCCCTTGGGCAGACCCGCGAGCCGTGGTGGAAGGCACGGGCCGATCACGGTCGCCGGCTTTCGGCATCTTCCCGCATGACATGGCACGGCCTGGTTTTGCCGCTACAATCGGCCGCTCTCATGGCCAAGCTCAGTGTCAATGTCAACAAGGTCGCGACGCTTCGGAACACGCGGCCGGCGATTGGGATTCCCAGCGTCGTGCATGCGGCGAGGCTCTGCCTCGACGCGGGGGCGGCCGGGATCACCGTGCATCCGCGTCCCGATCAACGGCACATCAAACCGGAGGATGTGTATGAGCTGGTCGATCTGCTCAAGCGATACCCGCAGGCCGAGTTCAACATCGAAGGCAATCCTTTCTTCGATTACATGCACTACGCGAAGGCGCTTCGCCCGGCGCAATGCACGCTCGTGCCGGATTCACCGGAGGCGTTCACCAGCGACCAGGGATGGAACCTGGCGCGCGACGCGGAGCGCCTGAAACCGGTGATCGAGGAATTGAAGGGTTATGGATGCCGCGTGAGCCTTTTCATGGATCCGAGGCCCGAGGCGATGGAGTCGGCGGCGAAGCTGGGGGCGGATCGGATCGAGCTGTACACCGAGCCCTATGCCGCCGCGTTCGCGCGCCGGGAGGCGGATTCGGCTCACGCCTATGCGGAGGCGGCGAAGCGCGCCGGGGAACTGGGGCTGGGGATCAACGCCGGGCACGACTTGAACCTCGACAACCTTCCCCACTTCGTTCGGACGGTTCCCAACGTGCTGGAGGTGTCGATCGGTCACGCCCTGATCGCCGATGCGTTGGAGCTGGGCCTGGCGGAAACCGTCCGGCGCTACATCGCCGCATCCGCCTCGTAAGCCGCGGTCTTGATCGGGGGATTCATCCCGGCCGCTCATGGGGAGGGTTGATCGTGCTGTCCGTCTCCTGCTCAGGAATCATTCCATCCACCGCATTGATCGGGTGTCGGATTTTCATCCGCATTCCACACGATCGCGCATCCCTCGCGGACTTTTGGCATGATCCTGTCTCCGGGACAGAGGCCCGGGCGCTTCGGCGAGACGAGATGAAACGATTCGCCCATCCAATCGACCAGCAACACATGGACCGGTCCCATGTCTTCGATGATTCGAATCCTCGCCTCGTGCGTTCCACCGGTGACATCGATGTCCTCGGGACGAATTCCCAGCAGCGCGCGATCGAACGGCTCGCCGTTCGCGCGCGTCAGCGGCAGCCCCGAGACGCTTACCCACATGCCTTCGTTCCGCATCGCGCGAACAAGGTTGATCCCCGGCTGACCGAGTTGCCTGGCGACGATCGGCGAGACGGGCCGGCGGTAAATTTCCTCCGGCGCGCCTTCCTGGAGAACCGCCCCTTCGGAGAGGACGACGATCCGGTCTCCCATCGACAACGCCTCGGCCTGGTCGTGGGTGACGAAGATCATCGGTGTCTTCAGCTCCCGTCGGAGCATCACCAGTTCGACGCGCAGCGACTCGCGCAGCTTGGCGTCGAGATTGGTCAACGGCTCATCAAGGAGAAACAGCCTCGGCCGGCGCACGATCGCCCGACCGATCGCGACGCGCTGCATCTCTCCTCCGGAGAGGCGCGTCGATTTGCGATCCAGCAGATGCGTGATCTTCAGAAGCTCCGCCGCCCAGTTCACCCGCCGGTCAATCGCCTCCCTGGTCATTCCCCTGCCCGGCGCGCGCAGGGGAAACGCCATGTTCTGCCGCACGGTCCGATCCGGGTAAAGGGAGAAATTCTGGAACACCAGCGCCACGTCCCGTGCCGCGGGGGAGATGACCCTCATCGAGCACCTCTGCTCGATCGACGGCTGTGGCAAGCCAGCGCACGGTCACGAGCTATGCGAAACGCAATACCGCCGGATGCAGCGCGCCGGCACCGTCGAGTTGCGTGGA
>CAYUNS010000071.1:2050-18666 GCA_964446155.1 uncultured Tepidisphaeraceae bacterium
CGGGGGGATCGGAGGTCACATCGCGTTCGGCCATCTCGATCGTGCCGCTCGTGGGCGATTCCAGCCCGGCGATGGCGCGCAACAACGTCGTTTTCCCCGCGCCCGTCGGGCCAAGCACGACCAGCAACTCATCGGCATGAACATGCAGATCGACATCGCGCAGCGCGACGGTCCCGTCGAACCGCTTGGCGATGCGATGCAATCGAAGAAAAGGTTTGTTGGATTCTCGCGGCATCCCAGGTCTTTTCAATCGTCCGTCGCCGGATCGCCGGAGCGGCTACAGCCGGAGACAGGTTTGCAGAACGGTGTCGAACATCGCGTTGGTCAGCCTGCCGGTGAACGTGTTCTGCTGGCTGACATGATACGAGCCGACCAGCGACAGTCGATCCGACAGTTTCATCACCGCGCCGTGGCCGAACGCCGGGCGCGGCGACCATGGGCCGCATCCCCGTCGCGCGGCGATGGAGAGGATCGCGTCCCAGCCGATTCTGCCCAGCGCCAACAACACGCGCACCCGCTTCAACAGCGCCCATTCGCGATCAAGATATTCGGAGCAATTGGCGATTTCGCGCGGCGTGGGCTTGTTCGCGGGAGGCGCGCACCGGGCGGTGGCGCTGATGTACACGTTGGTCAGCCTCAATCCATCATCCGCGCGCACGCTCGTCGGTTGATTCGCCAACCCCGCGCGGTGCAGCGCCGCGTAGAGGAAGTCGCCGCTTCGGTCGCCGGTGAACATGCGCCCGGTACGGTTCGCCCCATGCGCCGCCGGGGCAAGCCCGATGATCCAGATCCGCGCCTTTGGATCGCCGAACCCCGGAACCGGTTTGCCCCAGTAATCCCAGTCCTGATACGCGCGTCTTTTCTTCGACGCGACATCGAGGCAATAACTCCGCAGCCGCGGACATCGCCCGCAATTGACGACATCGCGATGGACCTGGGCAAGCGTTGGTTTCATCCCGCTTCGCATGGTATGCGAGCGGGCATCGTTCTGAAAGCGACGGAGCGGGATTGTCCGGCTTTGCTCCTTATTTTCCGCAAGCCGCACAATTCTCCCCGCCTTCATTCCCCGTTAATCGGATGCTAACAATCCATTCCTAGCATTTCGGACGGGTAAACAAGGAACGGTCACATACACCAACTCAAGGAGACTCCATGATGATGACCCTCATCAAGCGGACCACGGCCGCGGCGATGTTGCTCGTCGCGCCGGCGGCGATGGCGCAAGTGCAGGTTGACAAGGATTTGCCGTCGTATCAATCGACCGACGGCATTTCCGGCGGCGTCAAGAGCGTCGGGTCGGACACGCTGAACAACCTCATGACCTTCTGGGCCGAGGAATTCAAGAAGGCGTATCCCAACGTGGGCATCGAGATCGAAGGCAAGGGTTCGAGCACCGCTCCTCCCGCGCTGATCGAAGGGACCGCGCAACTCGGCCCGATGAGCCGCGACATGAAAGGCTCGGAAATCGACGCCTTCAAGGCCAGGTACGGCTATCCCCCCACACCCATGCGCGCCGCGGTGGACGCCCTGGCGGTCTTCGTCCACAAGGACAACCCGGTGAAGGAGCTTTCGCTGGATCAGCTTCGGTTGATCTTCTCCGTGGAAGGCGGGGAGATGACCTGGGGCGATGTCGGTGTCGAGGACGCGGCATTCAAGGACAAGCCCATCAGCCTCTATGGGCGCAACAGCGCCTCGGGAACCTATGGTTTCTTCAAGGAGCAGGCGCTGGGCAAGAAGGACTACAAGTCCGGCGTCAAGGAGCAGCCCGGCAGCAGTTCGGTCGTTCAGGCGGTCGCCAGCGACAAGTTCGCCATGGGCTACTCGGGGATCGGTTATGCGACGGCCGACGTTCGCGCCGTGCCCCTCTCGGCCAGGCAGGGCGACACGGCTTACGCGGCCAACGCCGACAACTGCTACTCCGGCGAATACCCTCTCAGCCGGTTCCTGTATGTCTATGTCAACGCCAGGCCCGGCGAAGGCCCCACGCCCATCGTGCGGGAGTTCGCAAAGCTCATCTTCAGCCAGCAGGGGCAGCAGATCGTCGTCAAGGATGGTTACTTCCCCATCACCAAGGCGATCGCCGATGAGGACCTTGCGGCCCTCAACATCAAGTGAATGAATCCGCCCTTCCCTTTCCCCGGCGTTCCGGGGAAAGGGAGGCGGTTCGTGATTGAAAACGATGACCGACACCACAGACGCATCCAACCCGCCTCCGTACAAGCCGTTCACCGGCTATCGGCGCGGCGCGACCCGGCGCAGCGTGAAATGGGCGGACGCCGTGGCTCACCATGTCATCAGCATCGGTGGGATCGGCGTGACCCTCGCGTTCGCGACCATCGTGCTGTTCCTCTTTTATGTCGGCATCCCCCTGTTCCAATCCCCGCAAGTGGATCCGGGCGTCGTGGTTCAACTGCCCGCGCCCGCCGATCCATCACGCTCCGCGACGCGGGCGATTGCGATGGAACCGGATGAAAACCTCGTCGCCGCCTGGATGATCGACGACGCCGGTCTGCTCAGCACCTACCGTCTTCAAAGCGGCGAACGGGTCGGATCGGAGAAACTGACGGATCGGAAGGTCACCGCGTTCTCCAATTCCCGCGGCATAGTCGCGCTCGGACTCGAAGACGGCGCCGCGCGGGTCGGTCGGATTCAATACCAGGTCCAATGGCTCGACGCGCTGCCCGACGTGATGGAGGCGCTTCTGCCCGGGCAGACCGTCGCGCACGACGGTGGCGTCGCCGAGTTGACCCCCATCGGGCAAACCCGCGTCGTGCGTGCGATCGCCGATCTCACCGATCCGATCGCGGTCGGCGAAGGCGAGCCGTCGCCGGTGCGCCTCATCGATTACATCTACGACGACAACCTCGAGGCCCTCGTCGCCATGCGCGAGGACGGCCGGCTTTTCTTCGACCTGATCCGCAAGCGCCGGAACATGATGACCGGCAAATACACCACCCGCGTGGAGAAATACGAGTTGCCCCGGAGCGGGCGCGCATCGGCGGACCTCCGCCCCATCGCCGTGCTCATGGGACAGAACGGGCGGCAGGTTTATCTCATTTACGAAGACGGGCATCTCGTTCGATACAACACCGACGATCCGGCGAACGCCCATGTCGTCGAGGAAACCGACGTGCTGCCGGAAGCGAACCGGCGCGTGACCGGCGTGCGGATGCTCGCGGGCGACGTGACGCTCATCATCGCCGACGACCAGGGCGGCGTGAGCGGATGGTTCGCCGCGCCTTATCCCGAGGGCGTCGCGCCCGCGACGAAGGACTGGCTGCACATGGTGCGGGCGCATCGCCTGCCCGACCAGCCCGGCGAGGTGACGAGCATCGCCACCAGCGGCCGTGACCGGCAATTCATCACCGGCGACGCCGATGGAACCATCGTCCTCCGTCACATGACCAGCGGTACGAACCAGGCGACCGTGCGCATCGAGCGGCAACACGCCGTGCGGTTGCTGTCGATCGCGCCGAAAAACGACGCGATCGTCGCGCTCGATGAGATGCGCGCGTTGAGCCTCTTCTCCCTCGACAACCCGCACGCGGACAGCTCGATGAAGGAGCTTTTCCTGCCCGTGCATTACGAAGGCTACGCCGAACCCCGGCACATCTGGCAAAGCTCCGCCGGCACTGACGACGCCGAGCCGAAACACGGCCTGATCCCCCTGATCTTCGGAACGCTCAAGGCGACCTTCTATGCGATGATCTTCGCCGTCCCCATCGCCCTTCTCGCCGCGATCTATTCCAGCGAATTCATGCAGCCGCGCGTGCGCGCGGTCGTCAAGCCCGCCGTCGAGATGATGGCGGGCCTGCCCTCCGTCGTCCTTGGATTCATCGCGGCGCTGGTGCTCGCGCCGTTTCTCGAGGATGTGCTCACCACACTGTTCGTCGTTTTCGCGGCGATCCCCCTGGGCGTGATGCTGTTCGGATTCATCTGGCAGACGCTGCCGCCCCACCTGGTGCGCGCCGCGCCGCCGTGGGTTCCGTTCACCACGATGCTCCTGGTGGTGATCGGGGCGATGGGATTGAGCTGGGCGATCGGCCCGGTGATCGAGGAGATTCTTTTCTTTGGAGATATTCGCGGCTGGCTGGGCGGTCGCGTGGGTCGCGGCGCGCTGGGCGCGGCGCCGGGCTGGATGATGCTGCTCACGCCGGCGATCGCGGTGGGACTGGTGCTGACGTTCAACGCCTATATCCGCCCCCGCGTCCCGCTGTTCCAGGGCGCCCGGGGGCGCGCGGCGCTGGCGGCGGCGGACCTGGCGCGATTCGTCGTGACGGGGATTCTCGCCGTGGGCATCGCCTTTGTGATCGGCGCGGCATTCAGCGCCATCGGCTGGGATCTCCGCGGGAGCCTCATCGGAGAATATGTGCAGCGCAACACGCTCATCGTCGGCATGATCATGGGCTTCGCGATCATCCCGATCATTTACACGGTTTCCGAGGACGCCCTCACCAGTGTCCCCAACACGCTCCGCAGCGCTTCGCTGGGCGCGGGCGCCACGCCGTGGCAGACCGCGGTTCGGGTGGTGCTGCCGGTCGCCGTCAGCGGGATTTTCTCGGCCTGCATGATCGGCTTCGGGCGCGCCGCCGGGGAAACCATGATTGTCCTGATGGCGGCCGGCAACACCCCGGTCATCGACCTGAACATCTTCACCGGCGCGCGCACGCTGTCGGCCAATATCGCGGTCGAACTCCCCGAAGCGCCGGTCGGCAGCACGCACTATCGAATCCTGTTCCTGTCCGCACTGGTGCTCTTCGCGCTCACCTTCGCGGTGAACACCGCCGCCGAGATCGTGAGGATGCGCTTCCGCAGGCGCGCGTACCAGTTGTGACGCCTTGACGAAACCGACGAACCTTATGTCCCAACTCACGCCCACCCTCCCCAACGATGTCGCCGGCAAGCCGGACGCCGCGCCGACGCCGCCTCCCGCGCGCCGTCGCCGGCGGACCAGCCTCGCCGCGCGCGGCGAACCGATGGTCTGGCTGACCGGGGGCGCAATCGCCTGTTGCGTGCTCATGATCGCGAGCCTCCTCATCTTCATCGCCTGGCAGGGGCTTGCGACATTCTGGCCGGCGCCGCTGGCGCGGCTCGAACTCGACGACGGCAAAACCCTCCTCGGCGAACCCACCCGCGAGGAGGTGCACATCCACCAGGAAACCCACCCCATCGACGCCGTGATCGACGCGCATCCGAGCATCCGGCATGAAGTCGTCGGCATCGACGAGGCCGCAGGCGTGAAGACCGTCCGCCATTACACCCCGCGCACGCTCTACCGCGTCGGAAACTATGACCTCAGCGGCGAGCGGTTCCGGTGGATCAACGCCCCGGACATCCGGCACGCCGCCCTGCCCGAGTGGGCCGTCGTCGTCGAGCGCATCGCGTGGGGCAACGGCTACGGCATTCTCGAAAGCATCACCGTCGATGGGCAAACCATCCGGGACAGCGCCGGCGCATGGGAGAAATTCCGGCAGGTCCATCCCCTCATGCGCGCGCTTATCGAAGAAAAGCGAGACCTCGAGCAAAACCTCGGCGGGCGGATCAGCCGCGAGCAGAACGAGATCCGTCTGCGACTCCGCGCCGCGGCCGCGCGGCATGGTGAGGAGTCGCCGCAATACCGCGATCTGCACGCGGGGTTCGAGTCCAAACGCAGGGAACTGAACGAGGACATGGCCCGACTCCGCGAGCGGGTCGCCCGGCTCGACACCCGCCTGCAAAGCGCCACCGTGACCATCCGCACCGCCGATGGACGGTTTCTCCCCGCCGATCGATCCGATCTCGAAAAGCCCCTGCTCGTCGCGCAGGTCGTCCGCATGTATCCCGCCAACCGGCTCGGATTCTTCGACAAGCCGGGCATCTATCTCTCGCGCTGGTGGGAATATCTCTCCGATGAACCGCGTGAAGCCAACACCGAAGGCGGCGTCTTCCCCGCCATCGTCGGCACCGTCCTGCTCACCTTCATCATGATCCTCTTCGTGGTTCCGATCGGGGTGATCGCCGCCCTGTACCTGCGCGAATACGCCAGGCAGGGGCCGCTCGTGTCGATCGTGCGAATCTCCGTCAACAATCTCGCCGGCGTGCCCTCGATCGTCTACGGCGTGTTCGGGCTTGGATTCTTCTGCTACATCGTCGGAGGGGGAATCGATCAACTGCTCTTTTCCGATCGTCTGCCCGATCCCACCGTCGGCAAGAGCGCGCTGATCTGGGCATCGCTCACGCTGGCGTTGCTGACGTTGCCCGTGGTCATCGTCGCCACCGAGGAGGCGCTCGCGGCCGTCCCGCGATCCATGCGCGAAGGCGCCTATGCCTGCGGAGCGAGCAAATGGCAGGCGATCCGCCGAATCGTTCTCCCTCGCGCCATGCCCGGCATCATGACCGGCACGATCCTCGCCATCGCCCGCGGCGCCGGGGAAGTCGCCCCGCTGATGCTCGTCGGCGCGGTCAAGCTCGCGCCGGACCTGCCCATCAACGGACAGCCCCCCTTCTTCGGAACGAATTTGAGCTTCATGCATCTCGGGTTCCACATTTACGATCTCGGCTTTCAAAGCCCGGACTCCGAGGCCGCCCGCTCGATGGTCTACACCACCACCCTGCTGTTGATCGCCATCGTCGTCGCGCTCAACTTCGCGGCCATCGCCATCCGAACCCGCCTGCGACGGGCGCATTCAGGCGGGCAGTTTTAATGACTCCCCGAAACCCAACCTCAAAGGACTCCCCCATGGCTCAAACCCTCACCGCCGACATCGTCCGGGAAAACAGGATGACCGATCCCACATCCGGCGCGCCGGACGCCGCTGGCCCCCTCCGGCGCCGCACCGGCACGGCCGCGCTGTCCGACGCCATCAGGGACAACCAGCCGTTCAACGCCGAAACCCACGCCGAGACCAACTCCGAACAGTCCGTCCTCGACATCAAGGACTTCTCCCTTTTTTATGGATCGTCCCAGGCGCTGCACGAGATCGGCATGAAGATTCCCTCCGGCAAGGTCACCGCCCTGATCGGCCCGAGCGGATGCGGCAAATCCACGCTCCTGCGCAGCGTCAACCGCCTCAATGATCTCATCGACACCGTTCGCATCACCGGCAACATGTATCTCAACGGCGATCCGATCTACGCCCGTCATGTCGATGTCATCGAGCTGCGCAAGCGCATGGGCATGGTCTTTCAGAAGAGCAATCCGTTTCCGATGTCCATCTTCGAGAATGTTGTCTTCTCGCTGCGGATCGACGGGGAAAACCGCAAGAGCGTCATGGAGGACATCTGCGAGAAATCCCTGCGCGGCGCGGCTTTGTGGGATGAGGTGAAGGACCGGCTGCACACCAGCGGCTTGTCCCTGTCCGGCGGACAGCAGCAGCGCCTGTGCATCGCCCGCGCCATCGCCGCGGAACCCGAGGTGCTGTTGATGGATGAACCCTGCTCGGCGCTGGATCCCATCGCCACCGGCAAGATCGAGGATCTGATCCATGAATTGCGGGGGCGATACACCATCCTGATCGTCACCCACAACATGCAGCAGGCCGCCCGCGTCAGCGACTACACCGCGTTCATGTATCTCGGAAGGCTCGTTGAATACGGTCCGACCTCCACCCTCTTTCAAAGCCCTCATCTGAAGGAGACCGAGGACTACGTCACCGGCCGGTTCGGCTGACCCACAGGGGGCGCGAGGCGCCTCTTCGGTTTTTCGGCGCAGGACATCCAACCGGGGACTTGCGGGCTTGCGGCCTTCGCGCTTCCCCATGGACCGATTCCTCCACATCAGTACAATGGTCGCGACCTTCACGGCCTTGCACGAGTGAATCCACATGGCATCGATTTGTTTTTACTTTCAGATTCATCAACCGTTTCGCCTGCGCCGCTACAGTGTCTTCGACACCGACCGTCATTACTTCGACGACTACCAGAACGCCGAGATCTGCCGCAAGGTCGTCCAGAAGTGTTACCTCCCGGCCAACAAGGCGATGCTCGACACCATCGCCCGTCATGACGGGCGCTTTCGCATCGCTTATTCCATCACCGGCTCGGCGCTCGAGCAGTTCGAGCTGTACGCCCCGGAGACGATCGAGTCCTTTCAGGCGCTGAATGAAACCGGCTGCGTCGAGTTCCTCCAGGAAACCTACAACCACTCGCTGTCGTTCCTTTACTCGCGCGAGGAGTTCCGTGCCCAGGTCGATCTGCACCGGCAGGCGATCCGAAAGCATTTCGGACACGAGCCGCGCATCTTTCGCAATACGGAACTCATCTACAACAACGATCTCGCCCATTTCGTGAGCCACATGGGCTTCGACGCCATCCTCACCGAAGGCGCGGATCATATCCTCGGACACCGCAGCCCCAATTTCGTCTATCGTCCCCCGCACGCGCCCAATCTCAAGCTGCTGCTGAAGAACTACCGGCTCAGCGACGACATCGCGTTCCGCTTCAGCAACCGCGCCTGGGAGCAATGGCCGCTGACGGCCGAGAAGTTCGCCCGCTGGATCAACCAGATCAACGGCAATGGCTCGCTCTGCAATCTCTTCATGGACTACGAGACCTTCGGTGAACACCAGTGGGCGGAGACGGGCATCTTCGATTTCATCAGGCATCTTCCCACCGAAGCGCTCCGCAACGACGAGAACGAATTTCTCACCCCGTCGCAGGTCATCGACAAGCACGAGGTCGTCGGCGAGATCGACGTGCCCCACATGATCTCCTGGGCCGACACCGAACGAGACCTGTCGGCATGGCTGGGCAACGCCATGCAGTCCAACGCCCTGCACGAGCTTTACAAGCTCGAAGGCGCGCTGAAGGAAAAGAACGACCCGCAGATCCTCGCCGACTGGCGACGGCTCACCGCCAGCGACCATTTCTACTACATGTGTACGAAGTACTGGTCCGACGGCGACGTTCACAAATATTTCAGCCCCTACGAAAGCCCCTACGACAGCTACATCAACTTCATGAATGTCCTGGACAACGTTCAGGCCCGGCTCCGCGATTAGTCGCGTGCGGTTTGGCTTTTACCCTGGCTGCTTCCTATGACCAATCAGACGCTTCACGATCACTGGACCGTTTCCGCCGTTACGGAGGAAGGGGTTCCCGCCGGCATCGCCGGCCGGCGCTTTGCCGCCGCCGTTCCCGGCTGCGTTCACACCGATCTGCTCCGACACGGCGCGATCGAAGACCCGTATGTGGAACGCAACGAGATCGACGCGCAGTGGATCGGATTGACCGACTGGTCCTATCAAAGCACTTTCACCGCCGACGCGGCGCTGTTCGATCGGGATCGCATCGAGCTTGTGTGCGACGGCCTGGACACCATCGCGACGGTCAGCCTCAACGGCAGGACGCTCGGGCACGCCGCCAACATGCATCATCCGCATCGGTTTGACGTCAAAGCCGCGCTCAAACGCGGCGAGAACAAGCTCATCATCCTGTTCAAATCACCGGTAAAGCATGTGCGGGAAATGGCCGAAAAAATCGGGTCGCTTCCCTGGTTGAACACGCCCGAGCCATTCGCCTTCATCCGCAAATTCGCCTGTGGCTTTGGATGGGACTGGGGGCCGACGCTGGCGACGGTGGGCATTTGGCGACCGATTCGACTCGAGGCATGGGACACGGCGCGCATCACCGCCGTGCGACCGCTCATCGCCTTCGCAAAAAGCGACGGCGCGCAGGTGCGCGTCCTGGTGGATATCGAGCGCGCCGAAACATCTCCGGATCACCCCCTCGCCCTGCGCATCGAATTGGTCACTCCGTCCGGCGAGCATGAAACCCAGTTCGTTCCCGTGCCCGCAGGACAATCAACGATCGAAACCCTGCTCGACATCGAGAATCCCGATTTGTGGTGGCCGATCACCTTCGGCGATCAACCGCTCTACGGCATTCATGTCGATCTCGCGACCGGCCGGGAATCCGATGCGATCGATACCTGGTCCGGTCGAATCGGTTTGCGCGAAGTGGAACTGGACACTTCCCACGACGACTTCGGGCGGCGATTCGTCATCAAGATCAATGGCCGCGAAATCTTCTGCAAAGGGTTCAACTGGATTCCCGATGACTGCTTCCTCGATCGCGCCTGCACCCCCGGGCGTTACCGCCGCCGCATCGAGCAGGCGATCGGCGCCAACGCCAACATGCTGCGCGTCTGGGGCGGCGGGCTGTATGAAACCAACGATTTCTACGACATCTGCGACGAACTCGGCGTGCTGGTCTGGCAGGATTGCCTGTTCGCATGCGCGGGCTATCCCGAGGAAGAGCCTTATCCCGCACTCGTCGAGCAGGAGCTTCGTCACAACATCGCGCGTCTCAGCCGGCATCCCAGCCTCGTGCTGTGGAACGGATGCAACGAAAATCTATGGGGCTTCTACCAATGGAAGGAATTCAAGCCCCTTCATTCGCACGCCCGCACCTGGGGAGCGGGCTATTATCTCGATCTGATTCCGCGCATTCTCAACGAGTTGGACCGCTCGCGGCCTTATTGGCCGGCCAGCCCGTTCAGCCACGAATGGGCCGAGGTGAAAATCGGGGAGACGATGAAAGCCGACACGCCGATCGGCGTGTGGAATGTCGAGAAGCGCGCCTTCGACGGGCCGCCCCCTGAAAGGCAAAATGGCCTGACCGGACGGACCGGCCTGCATCCCAACGATGAACACGCGGGCAACAAGCACGTGTGGGAAGCCTGGTTCGGGGAGGAATATCGCGCCTATCGCCGATTCAAACCGCGCTTCTGTAGCGAGTTTGGCTTTCAGGCTCCCGCGGCCTACGCCACCACCCTGCGCGCCCTTGGTGAGCATCAAATGTCCGGGCAATCCCCCAACTACGCCCATCATCAGCGATCGCCCAGTGGAGATCGGAACAACCAGCGCCACCTCGACACCTTCTTTGATTCCCCCGACCCTGCCGGGCAATTTGACGACTGGCACTTTTTGCTTCAGCTCAACCAGGCCCGCGCGCTGCAACTGGGCGTGGAATATTTCCGATCGATCGCCCCGATCTGCATGGGCGCGCTCTACTGGCAGCTCAACGACTGCTGGCCGGTCACAAGCTGGTCGGCCATCGACGGCGACGGCCACTTCAAGCCCCTCTACTTCGCGACCCGACGCTTTTTCGCGCCTTCGCTCTACACGATCCAACCCGAAACGGCGGATTACAAATCCGGCGATCCGCTGTGGCTTTGTGCGTTGAACGACTCGGACGAAAGCCGCCTCGACCGGGTGCGCATCACCCGCCGGGCATTTGATGGCCGGATCCTCGCCCGGCAGGACGCGGATGTGCCGTGGTCGCCCCGCGCCGTGAGCAAAATGGCGATCGATCGCGACCTCTTCACGCCCGACGACGCCTCGCGCGAATTCATCACGGTCGATGCCGCGACGCCCACCCAGTGGTATTTCGACGTCGACAAAAACCTCCGCTACCCCGAGGCCGACCTGGACGCCGCGCTCGACCGCGTCCCCGGTGGCTATCGTCTCACCCTGAACGCCCGCACGTTCATCCGCGACCTGGCCATTTTCATCGACCGGCTCGACCCCGACGGCACGATCAGCGATCAGCTCATCACGCTCCTGCCCGGCCAGAGCGTCACGCTCGATATCGCGACAAAACGGGAACTCACCCGGACTCAATTGCTGTCGCCCCCCGTCATGCAAAGCGCCAATCGCTTCGGCCGAAAAGAATGAGGTGAACAAAATCCCGACGCCCAACACCGGACAAGGCGCGGCTCTTTCAGACACCTGCGGGATGAGGACACACTGTAACGTTGAACCGGGTCTTCTTCATGGTTGGCATGGACCGGATGGACGCAATGAATAATGTGGGTTAACGCCCTCGGCGGGATGGGCCGATAAAGACTAGGCCACCCCGCCGGCGCCGCGCCTGCGCTGCGTCGGCATCGTCGTTGCTCGTGAACAGGGACGTACTTCATGCCGCGTGATATTCCGGTCGGCAACGGGCGATTGCTCGTCACCTTCGACCATCAATACCAGATTCGCGATGTCTATTTCCCCCATGTGGGGCAGGAAAACCACGCCGGCGCCGGACCCTGCCGGTTCGGGGTTTATGCGGACGTGCCCGGCAGGAACAAGTCCCAGCTCTTCTGGACCAATGACGGCAGTTGGTCCATTCATCAGCGATACCTTCGCGACACGCTCACCACCAGCGTCAGCCTCGATCATCGCGATCTCAAGCTCTCGCTTTACTGCAACGACGTCACCGACTTTCACCGCCCGATCTACATTCGCAAGATCAAGATCCGCAACCTGGCCAATCACGAGCGCACGGTGCGCATCATGCATCACCAGGACTTCAACATGTTCGGCATGAAGATCGGCGACACGGCCTACTTCGATCCCGAGCTGCGCGCCATGGTCCACTATCGCGGTCAGCGATACATCATGATGACGTTCTACAGTTCCGGAGAGCAGCGCATCGACGAATACGCCGCCGGCACCAGCGGATTTCACGGCGCGGAGGGAACCTGGCGCGACGCCGAGGACGGCCATCTCCAGGGCAACGCCATCGCGCAGGGCGCGGTCGACAGCACCATCGCGCACCACGTCTCGGTCCCCGCCGAAGGCGAGCACACCGTTTACATGGTCATGGTCGCCGGCGAATCGCGAGAGGAACTGCTCGAACTGCACAAATGGCTGGTGCGCATGGGACCGCAGGGCGTGATCGACCGCACCACCAGCTACTGGCGGTTGTGGGTCGGCGGAACCAACATCAACTTCGGCAACCTTCCGCTGAAGGTCGTCGATCTGTTCAAGCGCTCGCTGCTGGTCGTGCGCACGCAGATCGACAACGGCGGCGCCATCCTCGCCGCGAACGACTCGGACATCATGCAGTTTTCGCGCGACACCTACTCCTACATGTGGCCGCGCGACGGCGCCCTCGTCGCCAACGCCCTCGATGTCGCGGGCTTCCCCGATGTCGCGCGATCGTTCTACTCCTTCTGCCAGAAGGTCATCACCGACGCCGGTTACTTTTATCACAAGTACAATCCCGATGGCTCTCCGGCGAGCAGTTGGCATCCCTGGGTTCACAAGGGCGCCCGCGCCATGCCCATCCAGGAGGATGAGACCGCGCTGGTGGTCTGGGCGCTGTGGCGGCATTATTACCGCTATCGCGACATCGAGTTCATCCGCCCGCTGTGGGTGGATGTCGTCCAGAAAGCGGCCGATTTCATGGTCGAATATCGCGACCCGCGAACCGGCCTGCCCCTGCCGAGCTATGACCTCTGGGAAGAGCGATGGGGCATTCACACGTTCACCGTCGCCACCGTCTACAGCGGGCTTAAAGCCGCCCGCAATTTTGCCGTTTGCTTCGGTGATCGCGGCAAGGCCGAGATCTACAACCGCGCCGCCGAGGAGATCAAGGCCGCCGCCGAAAAACACCTCTGGAGCGAGAAGCTCAACCGCTTCGTCCGCCGCATCGTCCCGCGCGACATCCCCGTTCCCCCGAATCCCGCGGGACAGGAGAACCAGGAGAATCCTCCCGCCGAGCCGACGACCGAGGATCTGTTCGAGGTGGACGAGGTCATCGATGCGTCGATGTTCGCCATCTTCAAGTTCCACCTCTTCGAGGCCGATGATCCGCGCGTCGAGTCGACGATGAAGGCGATCGAGGAAAAGCTCTGGGTCAAAACCCGTGTCGGCGGAGTGGCGAGATATGAGAACGACTACTATCACCGCATCAGCAACGACATCGCCGCCGTTCCCGGAAACCCCTGGTTCATCTGCACGCTCTGGATGGCCGACTATTTCATCACCCGCGCGCAAACCCCGGCCGATCTGAAGATGGCCCTGCCCATCTTCGAGTGGACCGCCTCCCATGCGCTCGAATCCGGCGTTCTCGCCGAGCAGGTCAATCCCTACACCAACGAGCCGATCTCGGTCAGCCCGCTCACCTGGTCGCATGCGACCGTCGTCAGCACCGCCATCAAGTACCTCGAGAAGCTCGAGCAGCTCCAGCGATGCAACACCTGCCATCAGCCGATCTTCCGCCTGCGCCGACCCGGCCCGGTGGAAGTGAGGGCGCAAGCCACCTTCGATCGATACGAAGCCGATTTTGAAGTGGCCGAAGGTCGCGAGATCGCCGCTCCCGTCGGCAAGTTCGTCAAGCTCGATCCCCAAACCGGGAAAAACCGGCGCGCCACGCTGGCGATCGACACCCGCGACTGCATCGGCTGCGAAATCTGCGTCGCGCATTGCACGCAGGATGTGCTGAAGATGGTGGACGGCAAGGCGCTGGTGGACCTGCGGCACCTCAATCGGTGCGATCTCGACGGCGCATGTGTCGAAGTCTGCCCGACCGATGTGGTGACGCTGGTCGTCGAGCCAATCGAACCGCCCGCGCCGGAGGATGCGCCCGCCGACCAGGACCACGCCGCGCCGGCATAGCTTCCACCCCACCTCTCAACCTCCGCTCCTTCCCGCATCCGGTTCTCCCGCTCGGGAAGATTCATCCTATGGGCGCTGGTTCGCGCGTTGTAACATGAAACGATGGCGGCGGATCGACCAGCCAGGGAGACGACATCATGAAAGCAGTGAACCCCGCAACCGAAGAGGTCATTGGTGAATATCCCGCGCACACCTGGGAGGAGGTTGAACAGCGGCTGCTCTCGGCCGAGCGGGCGTTCCAGGAATGGCGCGCCACGCCATTCAGCCATCGCGCGCGCTTGATGCATAAGGCCGCCGAAATGCTCCGACGGCGCAAGGACGAATGGGCGGGCCTCATGACGCAGGAGATGGGCAAGCCCGTCACGGCATCGGATGCGGAGGTGGAGAAGTGCGCGGCCTGCTGCGAATTCTTCGCCGACAACGCCGAAAAAATGCTTGCCGCCGAATTGATCCCATCCGATGCGTCGAAAAGCTATGTGCGATGCGATCCGCTCGGACCTGTGCTCGCGGTCATGCCCTGGAACTTTCCATACTGGCAGGTCTTCCGCTTCGCCGCGCCGGGGCTGATGACGGGGAACGTCGCCGTGCTGAAGCATGCGTCGAATGTTCCCGGATGCGCCCTGGCGATCGAGACGATCTTTCGTGATGCGGGATTTCCGCAAGGCGCGTTCACAACCCTGATGATCGGAACCGATGCGATCGAGCGGGTGATCGCCCATCCGATCATCCGCGCCGTCACGCTCACCGGCAGTGAAAAGGCGGGCATGAGCGTCGCGGCGGCGGCGGGAGCGGCGCTGAAGAAAACGGTGCTCGAACTGGGAGGCTCCGATCCGTTCATCGTGCTGGCGGATGTCGATGTGGACGCGACCGCGAAGCGGGCGGTGGAGGCGAGGTGCATCAACTCCGGGCAAAGCTGCATCGCCGCAAAGCGGTTCATCGTCGAAGAGGAAGTCGCCGACGAATTCGAGGCCGCGATGACAAAGCACATGGCGGGCATGAGGATCGGCGATCCGGCGGATCGATCCACCGAAATCGGCCCGCTGGCACGTGCCGATCTGCGCGATGAACTGCACCGGCAGGTTCGGGATTCCATCGGGCAAGGCGCCTCGCTTCTCACCGGCGGGGAGGCGGTCGCGGGCAGGGGATACTTTTACAAGCCCGCGGTTCTCGGCAACGTGAAGCCCGGCATGGCGGCGTTCGACGAGGAAACCTTCGGTCCGGTCGCGGCCATCATTCGCGCGAAGGACCCCGACGAAGCGATCAGCCTCGCGAATCGATCCCGGTACGGTTTGGGCGCGAGCATCTGGACGAAGAACGTCGCCCTCGCCGAAAAGCTCGCCACCGGCGTGGACGCGGGCGCGGTCTTCATCAACGGCATCGTCAAATCCGATCCGCGCCTTCCCTTCGGCGGTGTGAAATACAGCGGCTACGGCCGGGAGCTTTCCCAGGTCGGCATCCGCGAATTCGTCAACCTGAAGACCGTGTGGATCGGGTAAACCGATTCGCGGGTGTTTGAACCCCGGTCATCGCCCCTGTACTCTGTGCGTTCCATGAACGACGCCGCCTTCCAACAGTGTATCAATCCTTCCTGCGCGGCCGCCTACGGCATTGACGAAGTGCGCGTGGCGTGCGGGGCTTGCGGGAGCCTGCTCGATATCCGGTACGACTGGTCGCGCCTGCCCGTGCCCAAGAGCCTGAGCTTCTTCGAGCACCGCTGGAGCACCAAGGGAACGGGAACCACGGGCAAGAGCGATTTCTCGGGGGTCTGGCGGTTTCGCGAGCTGCTGCCCTTCTACCGAACCGAGGATGACATCGTCACCGTCGGCGAGGGGCGCACCGTGCTTCAGCAGGCCGACCTGCTCGCCAAGCGCATCGGCATGAATCCGGGGAAGCTGATGCTCCAATACGAAGGACTGAATCCTTCGGGCAGCTTCAAGGACAACGGCATGACGGCGGCGTTCACCCATGCGAAGATGGTGGGCGCGCAGAAAGTCGCGTGCGCCTCGACCGGCAACACCAGCGCCAGCCTGGCGCTGTTCGCGGCGATGGCCGAGATGCGGGGCATCGTTTTCATCGGCAGCGGCAAGATCGCCTTCGGCAAGCTGTCGCAGGCGCTGGATTACGGCGCGCTGACGCTCCAGATTCAGGGCGACTTCGACGCCTGCCTCCGCCGCATCCGGCAGATCGCGGTCGATGTCCCGGAGATGGGCATCTACCTGATGAACAGCGTCAACCCGTTCCGGC
>CAYUNS010000072.1:0-18247 GCA_964446155.1 uncultured Tepidisphaeraceae bacterium
CCGAAATACCCGGCCTCGGGGTTGATCGCCCGGAGCTTGCCGGCCTCGTCCACCCACATCCACGCGATGTCGTCTCCGAGCGTGGTGACCTTCCAGCCCTTGTACTTTGGTGGAGGAATGAGCATGGCGAAATTGGTCTTTCCGCAGGCTGACGGAAACGCCGCCGCGACGTAGCTTTTCTGTCCGCCGGGGCTTTCGACGCCCATCAGGAGCATGTGCTCGGCCATCCATTCCTGGGTGCGCCCCAGGTAGCTCGCCAGACGCAGCGCGAGGCACTTCTTGCCCAGCAGCGCGTTGCCGCCGTAGCCCGATCCAAAACTCCAGATCGTATTGTCCAGCGGGAAATGGCAGATGTACCGCCGCTCGGGATTGACATCCCCGATCGAATGCAGACACCGGGAAAACTCGTCGCTTTCCCCGAGCTGCCGCCACGCCACGTCGCCCATCCGGGTCATCAGCCCCATCGACACCGCGACGTAAAGGGAATCGGTCAGTTCGATCCCCACCTTCGCCAGGGGCGAGCCGATCGGCCCCATGACGAACGGCACGATGTACATCGTGCGTCCCTTCATGCACCCGGCGAACAGGGGCTTGAGCTTCGCATACCCTTCCTTGTCGCTCATCCAGTTGTTCGTCGGCCCGGCCATGTCCTCGCTGGGCGTGCAGATGAACGTGAGATGCTCCGTGCGTGCCACGTCATTGGAATTGCTGCGATGATAATAACAGCCGGGATATTTCTCCTCATCAAGCTTGACGAGCACGCCCGTCCTGCATCCCTCGTCATACATCCACCGGCGTTCCTCGAGGGAGCCGTCGCACCAGACGACCTCCTCGGGCCGGCACAGTTCAATGCACTTGTCGATCCAGCGTTGGGCGTGCCGATTCGCCTTGGCACGCGACGCCACGGAATGCTTCGCACGGGCTTCGCTTGTGGAGACTCTGTCCTGCAGGGTCATGGATCGGTCCTTTCGTTGTTCGCCGTCGCGCGCGACATCGCCTGCTTCGCATCGGCCTGGAGTTCCTGCCAGGCCTGCTTGGTCTTCAGCGACGCCGCAAGATCGGCGAGGGTTGTGGTTCGAAGATAATCATGAAGGCGCCGCCGGATCGGCTTGAACAGATCATGCTGCGCGCAAGGGGTTTCATCGCTGCATCGGTGAAATCCGACGACGCAGCGATCGAACACCTGTGGCCCATCGGTGGCTTCAATGATCTGCATGAGCGTGATCTCGTGGCTCGCCCGGGCCAGGGAAAATCCACCGCCCCGTCCCCGGGCGCTTTTGAGTATGCCCGCATGGACGAGTTTCTGGAACACCTTGGCCATGAACTCGCGCGGCAGCCCCGTCCCCTCCACCAGGTGATCCAGCATGACGTTTCCCGAGCCTTCCCGGCCGGCAAGGTCGCTGAGTCCCCGGATCGCATATTCCGTCGAATGAGAATAGATCACGGCAATCACCTCATTAAACAGGACAAATATATCCTATTTACGGGCGAATGCAAGGGCGCGACATGCGAAAAAACCGGATTTTGGCCCCGAAATGGATTTGGACGGTCCGAACAGGGGATTTCGGCGGGGTAATCGATCGGTTGCGGCGGGGTCAGGTTCCGGACCCGGTCGAGGCATGGGACAGCCCCAGCAGTTGCAGCACCCTCGCCGCCGTCTCCTCGATCGCCCGATCCGTCACATCCAGGACATGCCATCCCTGGCGCTGGAACAGCCGCCGGCTCCAGCGAATCTCCTCCTCGACCGATTCGCGCTGATTGTATCGGGTCGTCGGCATGTTCCATTCCGTCTGCCGTCGGGTGCGGATCTCCGATAGTTGCGAGGCGTCGATGACCAGCCCCACCACTTTCTTCTTTGTCAGCGCCAGCAGCTCGCGCGGCGGATCGATGGCGTTCGCCAGCGCGACGTTCCCCACCTTGAACCCCTGCTGGGCCAGGTAAATGCTGGTCGGGGTCTTGCTGGTCCGCGACACACCGGTCAACACGATGTCCGCATCCTGAAGCGTCTCCAGCCCAAGCCCATCGTCATGCGTCATGACGAACTCGACGGCCTCGATCCGCCTCTGATACGCCTCGTCCACCCGGTGCAGTCGACGCCAGTCCGACAGCGGCTCGACACCGGATGACCGCGCCAGAAAATCGAGAAACCCTCCCGTCAGATCGCTGCACGGCATGTCGCGCTCGCGGCAAAACCCTTCGATCCGTTCCTTCGCCTCGCGCGATACCACCGCATGAAACACGATCCCCGGTGATTGCCGCATCTGTTCAAACGCCTGCATCAGATCAGCCTCGTTCCGAAGGAACAGCGCGGTCTTCACCGTGAACGATCCCTGCGGAAACTGCGTGAGAAAAGCCGTCAGCATGTGCTTGGCGAGATTGCCCGTCGAATCGGACAGCACCCAGATCGTTCGCGCGACCGCGGGGGATACGATTTCGTCGGCCGGCTTTTCGCGTCGCGGCTTCACTGTCTTCGCGAGGGTGGTCCGCTTCGGCGCCCGCTTTTTCACCGGCCGCTTGCCGCGTGCCGCAGTCTTCTTCGCCTGCCCGGCCGGCTTCCGGCTCGTCTTCCCGCTTGCCGCCCGATGCTTTGCCGTCACTTTTTTTCGCATGCGTTCCTCGACCATGAACACACCCCGGGCGGTGGGCGAATGAACGCTCCATCGGCCGCCTGTGGGGGCGGGCACATCGTATCACAGCGACGCGGCAAGACGGAATGACGGCGAAATGACAGGACGCGGAAGAGCGCGCCCGACATTGGAAATCCATTTCCCCGTTCGATCCCCAACGGGAAAAACTCTGCTACAATCCTCCCGCTATGCCAGAAGCCACCGATTACGTTCAAACACTCTGCCGTGCCGCCCGCGAGGCGGGTTATGCCCTCGCTGCGCTCGATGGTGCGACGAAAACCGCCGCGCTGATGCGGATCGCATCGAGGCTCCGCCAACAATGCGGCGATCTTCTCGCCGCCAATGCCCTGGACATCGCCGCCGCCGAGCAGGCCGGACTCCAGCCCGCGCTGATCGCCCGGCTCAGGCTCGATGAGAAGCGCGTTCACGCGATGGCCGACGGCGTCGAGCAGATCGCCCGGCAGGTCGATCCCGTCGGACAGATCATCGAGGGATACGTTCGTCCCAACGGTCTGCGCATCCAGAAGACGCGCGTGCCCATCGGCGTGGTGCTCTTCTTCTACGAAAGCCGCCCCAACGTCACCTCCGACGCCGCCGCCCTCTGTCTCAAAAGCGGCAATGCCGTCATTCTCCGGGGCGGAAAGGAGGCGTTCCACTCGAACCGCGCCATCGTCGCGATCATCGCCGACGCCCTCGAGGCCGCGAACATCCCCGCCGGCGCCGTCCAGTTCGTCGAGTCCACCGATCGCGCCCTCGTCCCCCAACTGCTCGCGCAGGACAGGCACATCGACCTGGTCATCCCCCGCGGCGGGGAATCGCTCATCCGCGCGGTGGTGAAGGACTCCACCATCCCCGTGCTCAAGCATTTCACGGGCAATTGCCATATTTACATCGACGCCCACACGCGGGGCATGGAGCGGCAGATCATCGACATCTGCGTCAACGCCAAGACCAGCTACCCCGGCGGTGCGGTCTGCAACGCCGTCGAAAAAATCCTGGTCCACCGGGACGCCGCCGAACGGCTGGTCCCCGAGGTCTGCGCCGCGCTGGTGAAGGCCGGCGTCGAAATCCGCGGCGACGACCGCATCCGCGCCCTCCATCCCGACGCCAAACCCACGGATGAACAGGACTGGCATACGGAATACCTGAGCTTCACCCTCGCGATGAAGGTCGTCGATTCCCTCGATGAGGCCGCGCGCCACATCAACGAATACGGCAGCCACCACACCGACGCCATCCTGTCCAACGATCTGCGCGCGATCGACCGCTTCACCAAAGCCGTCGATTCCGCGAGCATCATGGTCAACGCCTCCACCCGTTTCGCCGACGGCGGCGAGTACGGGCTGGGCGCCGAGATCGGCATCAGCACCGACAAGCTCCATGCCCGAGGCCCGATGGGCGCGTCGGACCTGACGACCTACAAATGGATCGTCACCGGCGACGGGCACATCCGCGCGAAGTGAACCACGCCCAACCGCCCTGGAGGCGCGGTTTTCATCGCAACCGGGAGGCGTTCCAACTCCGGCTATAGAAAAACTCGCGAGAGGTCCGATAATACCCGCAGCGGCATGGAGGCCGCGCACCGTGACTGACGTACTGGATCAATCCGAAGTGGACGCCCTGCTCGCCGCCGTGGACACCGGCCAGGTGCAGCAACCGTCGTCGCCGCAGGTTTTCGGCGGGCAGAGCCACGGCAACGTCGATGTCCAGGTCTACGATTTCAAACGCCCCGAACGCGTCTCCAAAGACCAGATGCGCGCCCTCGAAGCCCTGCACGAGGGCTTCGGGCGAAACCTCGGCGCGGCGCTGTCGGGATACCTGCGAACGATCATCGAGGTCTCCGTCGCGCACATCGAGCAACTCACCTATTCCGAATTCATCCATTCCCTGCCCAATCCGACCTGCTTCAACCTGCTCAAAGCCGAGCAGCTCGACGGCCAGCTCTGTCTCGAAATCAGCCCGCTGATCATCTATCCGATCATCGACCGCCTGCTTGGGGGATCCAACGCCGATCTGTTCATCCCGCAGCGCCCGCTCACGCAGATCGAGCAGCGGCTTGTCCAGCGGATCACCGATCGCGCGACGCATCACCTGTCCGAAGCCTGGAGCAATCTCACACCGGTGACGTTCAGCGTGCATGATTTCGAATCGAACCCGCAACTGGTGCAGATCGTCCCGCCGAACGAGACGGTCGTCGTCGTCGGCTTCGAGCTGAAGATGGGGAATCGCGCGGGCACGATGAGCCTGTGCATTCCGTACAATGTCATTGAGCCAATCATGTCGCTGCTGGCGGCGCAGAACTGGTTCAGCTACCAGCGTAAAGGCGGGCAGGAGGATCATCTCCGCAAGCTGACCCGGAACGTCAACAACGCACCGGTCGAGGTGCGGGCGTTTCTCGGGCAGACGAGCATCAGCCTGAACGATCTGCTCTCCCTCCAGGTCGGGGATGTGATCACCACCGACAAGCCGGCCGGGCGCGACGTGCTGCTCCAGATCGAGGGAAAGAACAAGTATCTCGGTCAGATCGGACAATTCAGGGGCAACCGCGCGATCCGGGTCACCCGGCATTGCCAGGAGGCGTCGGAACCCACCGAGCGTCCGGGGGAACGGCGATGACACGCGCCGCCGCCGCGCGAGCCGCCGGTTCATCCCGGCCGGGGAACGCGGGTCAGTCGAAATTCTCCTACCTCAACGAATCCGAGCGCCCGCTGGTGAGCCTCCTCTTTCTGCTCCCGCTGATCGTGATCTACGAGGTGGGCATTCACCTGTCCTATTCCCGCCCGCTCCATGCCTTCACGCTGTTGCAGGATTTTTTCCGCTTGTTCGGCGCGACCGGGCAGCACCTGCCGGCGCTGGCAGTGATTGGCATCCTTCTGACATGGCATATTGCCCGCAAGGATTCCTGGCGGGTGCGCGGCTCGACGCTGTTCGCGATGACCCTCGAGAGCGTGATCCTCGGCGTGCCCGTGGTCATCTTCGGGCTGGTCCTGGTCCATTACCTGCCCCTGCTGAATGATGCCGCCGCCGCCGATCTGCCGGGCTTGATTGTGCTTTCCTGCGGAGCGGGAGTCTATGAGGAACTGGTCTTTCGACTGGGCGGGTTGACACTGCTGAGCCTGGTTCTGATCGACTTTCTCGATCTCCGAAAAGCCCTGGCAATCCCTTTAATGGTGCTGTTCAGCTCGGCCGCGTTCGCGCTCTACCATTACTTGGGGACCGAGGCGTTCGAGTGGCGAAGCTTTGCTTTTCGCTCGGGCGCGGGCGTCTATTTCTCGGTGGTGTTTCTGCTGCGCGGTTTTGGTATAACCGCCGCCACACACTCGGCTTACGATATTATCATCGTCAGCCTCGCGGCGGGGATGCCGAAATGAATCAAAATTATTTTCTACCGTTTTTGCCACTCACTTCTATAATGCCTCGCTAATACAGGAACGGTTCGCGACGGCGCGAACGCCCAAGCCGCCCTCGGAGGAGGCTGGGGCCACAGGGACGATGGTCGGCCCCCGAGGTTTTTCTCGCCTGGGCGCGAGCAATACATTCCCGTCAGGCGTATATACGCTGGCGGGATTTATGGTTCCCGTGTCAATGAATTCCGAAACAATGTCACTCTCAGAAAGAGCATGGACGCAATGCCAAACCGCACCAAGCAACGTCGATCCGGAGGACTGACGCTCCTTCTTTACCAACGAACGCTCCATCCCGAGTTGTTCAAGATTCTTGCCAACGAACAGGTCAGCCGCCGCGCGTATGAGGCGGATGTCTGGCTCGTCGAAGGCGGGCACGTCATCACCTTCACGGCCGGGAAGCACACTCTTACCGAGGTGATCCTCACCAACAACGAACCGCTCACCGACCGCGGCCTGCTGCAATCCATCCCCTGCCGGGGCGAAAAATACCACGAGATGACCGCTCCCGGCGGCAACATCCAGTACATGATCAGCACCCAGGAGGAGCAGCTCACGCAGACGCTGTATGACGCCACCAAGCATGAAATCTCCACCTATGCCGTCAAACGCGAGCTGATGATGGCCGAAACCCCCGCGGCCGAAACCGGCGCGACCCTCAGCGTTCTGGACATCGAACGCCGCAGCCACGAACTGCTCGTCCAGAGCTTCCATCTGTTCGATGAAAATCAGATGATCATCAAAACCCAGGCGATCATCGAGGTCATCAAGGCCTGATCGGGGTTTTTCAAAAACGCTCCAGCAGAACCAACCGCCCGGCCAGCGCCGGGCGGCTTTTTTGGGATAGGCCATTTTTCCCTGCCGCAGTCCGACCGTGTAAAACATCCCCTTCACGTTTCACGGCATGTCGGGCGCATCGTCATACAGCACCGCTGATTCGGCGACACTGTCGCGGAGGCGGACGAGCGACCATGTGATCTCCAGTTGCAAAGGCGCATCGCCCTGCCGGCCGGCGGTGAACTCGAATTCGACGTAGGGACCGCCGACGCGGAGTCTTCCTTTCGATCTGTTCGGTTCGTAGTAGAGCTGCGTCCGTTCGCCCGACACATAGACCGCATCCAAAGGCGTGGATGCGGTGCAGATGAAGAGCAGATCACCGAACCGGCCAGCCAGGCGATCGGCGTCGAGACCGACCTTGGCGCTGGTCGTGATGCGATTGAACAGGGACAGGCCGCCCATGCCGCGACGCCACTCCCATTCGCCGGTCCAGGGATACGGATCGACCTGATTTGCATCCCTCGCCGGCCGGGCGATGATCTCATCCGGCGGAGGCAGTTGCGTCACCTGCCAGGGCGTGAGCCTCGTGATGGGTTCAGCGGCCTCGAGCCGATTACGGATGCGTACCATCGTTCCTTCGGACGCCAATTCGATCTCCCGAACCATGCGCAACCCGTTGTCTGACAGCGGTGGTGAGCGAAGCGTCAACATCCGGCCATCAAAAACGTACGAATAGGGTTCGGGCAGATTGTCCATGGGCGGTGGCCAGTCGTGACCGAAATCCCTCGGCCATCCTTTCTGCGGCCACACCCACAGCTTATCCCCGCCGTAGTTCATCCAGTCCCCAACGAGATTGTCCATGGCCTCGGGATCGACGTTCTCCCAGAGCACGTTGCGTTCGCCGACAAAACCATAGCGCATGATCCGCCCGGTCTCGGGCACGATCACCAGATCGACGACGCCGTTGGTCCAGTGCAAAGCCTTGAAGCGATGGTGCGTCGCCCACTCCCACTTCATGGAAGGCGCGGATGCGGACGATGCGGGCGCCCCAAGCGGGCCAGCGCACGCCTGCATCAGCAGCAAAGGCGACAGCAGACAAACCCGCCGCACGATCAGGATGAGAGGTTTCATCACGGACCTGGCTCCTGTGCCCCCCATGAATCGGCGGGTTATACCGCGCTCGAGCCTGATGTGGGAGAGCATTCTCCACAGGCGAGCCGAATAAGGATTGGTGATGTTTCAGTTCGTCATCCGATACGAGGCAACAACGTTGATCCACCTGCGATAAACGCCGCACCAAGAATTACTATTCCATGGAGGGCGCCAATGCGCGGACGAACAAGTAGAACGCCGGCCCCTATGCCGGACAATATCGCCAAGGCAAGCTGCACATCCAAATGACTCTGTGGATAATCACGAGACAATTCACTACAAAAGAATAAAGTCATCAGCACAAGTGCCACGCATATCGCCGCATCGATAAATACCCGTAAATACAGCCATTGGTGGCTTGGCCGCACTGATTTGTCCATCATCTCATCATCCAGAATACGGCGTTGCGGCACTCTGCATATCTCCCCTGCACGCACCCAGCCATCCACACCGATCTTTTCAATATGCGGGAGGCGGATCAGTGGTTTTTCAGCATTTCGCGGAGCAGTTGGTATTGCTCCACCAGAGGCGTCCGGGTCGAGCCGAGCAGGGGGATCGAGGAGAGCTTGTTTTCCGGGCCGGATCGGGATTCGATGCAGGCGCCGGCGCGGCGGCGGCGGTGGTGCTGGCTGGTCAGCCCCAGCGTGTAATCCACCGTGAAGATGAAATGGCGCTGATGCTCGCGCGTGCCGTAAATCAGATCGATCACCCGAATCGACGCCGCGCCGGGAATGGGAAAGTGTTCGGCGATACGCTCGCCGAGGCGCAGTTGGTCGGCCTCGCTGTAATGCATCCCCCAGTCGCGAGCCAGTTGACGGAAAATCGCCTGCCGGCACCTTTTCGCCAGGCGCTGCGCCAGCGCGCCGGTGAGCGTGAGAAGGACGAGCAGGCACAGCAGGATGGATGGCGTCATCGCGAGAAGGCAATCGCATACGGTTGGGAAACGATCATTGCGCCGGCTCGGGCGCGGGAGGCTCGGCGGTCGGCTGGGTGGAAGCCCCCGTCGGAGGCTGGTAGTCGATCCCATAGTTCGGCGTCGTCGGGCGCAACGTGTTGCGAATCCAGTTCAGTATCTGCTCGTAGCGGCGATCGCGCCGATCCTTGAACAAGCCCCGATATCCCTGCACTTCCGGATGATCGAATTCCGACACATCGGTCGGCAGGCTGTATTGCAGCAGAAGCGACTGGTCGGGATTGGTTCGATTGATCAGCCGGCGCTCGACCTCCCCGCCGCCGAACATGTCCGCCGGCGCCTGCACGGTGCGGACATATTGCTGAAGGATATAGAAATTCGTGTAGGTCGCCGCCTCGGTGCTCGCGGGGCTGAACAGGATCAGCCCCCCACCCTGCACGCCGCCATGGCATCCGCTGGCAGCGCAGCCGGCGAGCAGGGTCCGCTGGACGACCTTGAATTCCATGATCGCCCGGGGATCGTTGACGATGTGAACATCCTGCCGAAGTTCCGGATCGCCATCGAGGATCGCCAGCGCCTGCTCGACCGTCGGCAGGCTGTTGAAACGGTTGTATTCCTGGTTGGACGCCGCCGTGAAGCGGCGCTTCACGTCCTTATCGAAACGCACGCGAATGTCGCGATCTTCGCGGGTCAGTTCCTCCTGGCGGATGATGTTGATCTGCTCGGGGGTGAGGAGCCTGCGTTCGAGGATCCGTTGATTCGCCGGCGGCTGCGCCGCTTCTCCTTCATCGGTCGCCGCCGGCTCGACGGGCGCCGCGCCGTTCCCCGGCCGCGTCTGCTCGAGACGCATCTGGACCCGGATGGTCTCCATCAACGTGGCGGCCTCGACGCTATTGGGGTCGATGCGCTGCGCGCGGTCCGCCGCATCGCGGGCCAACTCGTACCGGCGATTCTCGAACGCCCACCGCGCGAGATCCATATGCCCCTGGAGATCCCTTGCATCAAGCTTGTCGAGGCGCTCGCGATACTGCTGATCCAGATCGGGCGGATAGGTGATCGACTCGATGCGCTCGCGCGGAATGACCGATACGATGCCGCGGATTTTCACCTCGACGTTCTCGCCACGCTCGGTGACATCGCCTTCGATCGTCTGGCCGTCACGCGTCTTGACGATCCCCGGCGCCCCCCATGCCACCGACACCGCCAGCAAAACCATCAAACCACAGATCAAACCGCGACGGATCATGGATGTCTCCTCAAACAAGTTCATCCATCCTACAGGACACGCGAAGGAGGGGGCAAGTTGCAAAGCCTGATTTGACAAGGTTGTTGGAAAAAACAGTTGTCGGAAAAACTTTGGCCCGTTCGTCCGCGGGGCTTTACAATGTCCCGCATGATCTCCGACGACACGACACCGCGTCCTTCCCGAAGGCAGTTCGTGATGGGCGCGACCGCCTGTGCGATGTGCGGGTTGATCCTCCCCGGCATGGCGGTGGCCGAGGACACCCCGGCCGGCCTCGTCGATGTCGGCGCGAGGCCCGACATCGCCCGGGGCATCACCACGATATGGCTGGCGAAGCATCGCTTCTTTCTCGTCCGCGAGGCCGATCGGATCTATGCCCCTTCCGCCATCTGCTCGCACAAGCGCGCCATTCTCAAAAGCGACGGCGACTCAGGCTTCACCTGCCCGAAGCACGGCAGCGTATTTTCCTCCGCCGGCAAACCCCTCGACGGCCCGGCCAAAGCCGCCCTGCCCCGTCATGCGATCAGGATCGACGAGCGCGGGCACGTCCTCGTCGATCCCGCCAGGGCGTTCGCGGAGGAACACTGGGACGCGCCCCAGGCGTTCGTCCGGGCGGAATAGACATCCGTTTCATCCCGCTCCATGAAGCAGGCGCGACGCTGAAAGCGTCGGCAACCCCCCATTCCAAAATTCCCGCACGATCGTCCGTTGTACTCATCCCGGCAGGCGTCCTAGAATCCCCAGCACGTTTCGAGCGTGGCAACATCAAGCCTACAAGGCGGAAGGAGCATCGCAATGTCCATCATCAAAGACGAAAAGAAACGCAAGGAGATCGTCGCCTTGCTGACCGAAGCCTACTGGATGGAGATCGAGACGGTGATGAGCTACATCACCAACTCGATCAATCTCGAAGGCGTTCGCGCCGAGGAGATCAAGAAATCCCTGACCGCGGACATCACCGCCGAGCTCGGGCACGCCCAGCAGTTCGGGCAGCGGATCAAGCAGCTTTACGGTCAGGTTCCCGGCAGCATGGAATTCAAACCGGAACAGAAATATCTCCAGCCACCCGGCAAATCGACGGATGTCGTGCATGTCATCAAGGGCGTCATCAAGGCCGAACAGGGCGCGATCGATCATTACCTCAAGATCATCAAGGCCTGCAACGACGTGGACCCCGTCACCGCCGACCTGGCGACCAAAATCCTCGCCGACGAGGAAGGACACATGCGCGAGTTCGAGGGATTCCTCAAGGAATACGAGAACAACGGCAAATGAGCGGAGACCCCGCCGGTCACCGGTCGGACGCGCTTCGGCGTCTACCGGTGGCCGGCGACTCCCTGGAGAATCGCCTCCCGCATCGTCGCGAAGACCGCATCGTCGAGCGCCGGTCGCCGACCGGAAATGTCGATCGACGCCTCCAGCGGAACCCAGCTTTTGCACCCTTCGTATTCGGGCGTGTTCGGGATCGTCTTCGACGACGACAATCGCCAGACTCGCAACAGCAGCAGATACAACGGATTCTTCGGCTTGTAATTGAACCGCATGTCGATCATCGCCGGAGTCCAGATGTGCGCATCGTCGATCGCATCCATCTGACGGCGCGAATGCAGACAGAGGATGTCCGTCACCTCCGCCGACGACGAAAGCGTGATCTCCTCCGGCTCGGCGCCGCGCGCCGCAAATCCCGCACGCTCATCGGGCTTGAGCAACTCGGGCTTCTGATGCAGATAAGTCGGGAACAACAGAAATTCCCGGTTTTCCACCTCGAACACCCCGCCGGCATCGTGAATCCCCCCTTTGCGGAGCAGCACCATCTGCCGTCCCGACTCCAGCGCCGCGCACACGCTGGCCCATTCCTTCAGACCGACGGAAAGTGAATTCGATGATTCCATACGGAAAACATAACACCCGCATCAACCGGCGGACATGGGCAAGACCGCCACGTCCCGGATCGAATACCGGAGACCAAATTCATCTTCCGACGCCGTCCGTTGTCCGATCGACTGATCCGGACTATAATCGGCTTTGAAGTTCGCGCCTGTCTCGCGCTTTTCACGGAGTCATGATGCCCCCAGCGATTGAAAATCCCGCATCCAGTGTTCGCGACAAGGTCCAGGGTGTGATCAATCTGATCCGCCCGGCCGTCCAGGCGGATGGTGGAGATATCGAACTGGTCGACGTCTCCGGCGAAGGCGTCGTGCAGATCCGCTTCCACGGCGCCTGCCACGGATGCCCCAGCAGCACCATGACCCTCCAGATGGGCATTGAACGCAATCTTCGGGAAAAAATCCCCGAAGTCACCAGCGTCATCCCCGTCCCCTGATCTCCCTCGCTCCCCTGTTGTTCCCATCCCGCAGGCCATTAAAAAAATTCATGGCTTCTTGACTCCCGCCATTGTTAGGGTATTGTTCCCTAAACAGGGTGCGAACCAAAGTGCAAGGGAAGCCATTATGAATCTCACGCCACGTCAGCTCGATGTCATCGTCGCCATTCGCAACTACCGCCATCTTCACGGCTATGCACCCACCATGCAGGAGTTGGCCGACCAGCTCGGCACGAGCAAGGTGACGATTTTCGAGCATGTCGGCGCCCTCGAGAAAAAGCGGGTGCTTCGACGCGACCGGCACAAGGCCCGCTCCCTGGAAATCGTCGCCGATGAACGCCTTCCCGATGAAAATCGCGCCACCCGGCTCCCTCTGCTCGGCAACATCGCCGCCGGCTCGCCCATCGAGGCCGTTGAAAACCGCGAAGAAATCGATCTCGAATCCATGTTTCCCGCCAAGCTCGGCGTCTATTGCCTGCGCGTCCGCGGCGACTCGATGATCGAGGATCATCTCTGCGATGGCGATTATGTCGTCATCGAACGCCGCGAAAGTGCCCGCAACGGCGAGCAGGTCGTCGCCCTGCTCGACACCGGCGAAGCCACCCTCAAGCGATTCTATCGCGAAGGCGGCAACAGGATTCGCCTCCAGCCGGCCAACAGCACCATGGAGCCTCGCATCGTCGATGCCGATCGCTGCCGCATCCAGGGCGTCGTCATCGGCGTCCTGCGCAGCTACCACAACTGACCGCGTGCCCGGCAAGCGACGCGAGCCGGTGGAAGGCGTTCCATCGCTCGCACGCAATTCAATCGTCCCACGACGCCCACGGAATGGCGGGATGAGGACGACGAAGCCCGGATCGTTTCGGCCTGTGTGTTCCGCGCGAAGGCGTGAACGATCCATCCCGCAGCGACATTCGTTTCCGCCGTGACGCATGATGTTCAATTCGTATCAGCGGGATGCACTTGATTTGAAGCACGAGGCTTTGAGCGGTTGGGATGCGTCGATTCATCTCATCGGCGTCCCATTTTCATTCGGCCGCCCTGCCTGGATGCGGGTTTGTTTTCCACAATGCCGTTCGCGGCGGGCTTTCAATGTCGGTGGATGCTCCACCGCCGCCGCGCCGGTTTGATTCGAGGACGAATGTACACCGTCCAGGGCGACGGTTGACGCCAACCCTTTTTCGATTCACAGGAAAGGAGCCTGTCATGTCCAGCGCCGCATTCGCACATCGATCCGCCGTTGCATCGCGCCCTTCCTCCACACCCCGTCGGGGCGGCGCATCGCGTTTCTCCCGCCCCGCTCCGCCGCCGAAGTCCGCACCGGCCGAGGAAAAAATCCTCTTTCAGAAGTTCTTCAAATCCGTCGGCCCGCGCACCTACGCCGCGCAGTTGAAGCAGGCAAAAAACGACAACCAGTACCTCGTCCTGACCGAAGGTCGGCGCGACGAAAAGACCGGCGAGCTTCGCAAATCCCGGCTCTTCCTCTTCAGCGAGGATTTTGTCGCGTTCTTCCGAATGCTTCAGGAAACCACGCAATTCATCAAAGCCCATCCCGTCCCGGATGAAATCCGGCGGCGCCGACAACGCTATTGGGCCAAGCGCGCGGAGCGGTCCTCCCCCACCGACTGATTGGCACGAGGCTTTTCAGCGTCATGCGCGGCGCTTTGGAGGATGGGTCTTACACCACCTCGATCCGCACGGATTGAGTTGCGAGCCTCGGTGTTTTCGCCGTGACGACGACCGTTCCGGTGTTTCGCGACGCGCGGACATAGACCGCGCCCCGGCCGCCGGGCATGGGGAAGGGATTGTCCCCGACCAGCACGCCCGGGCCGCTCAGCTCGAGCTGCACCGGCTGCATGGCGAAGGGAAGCATGTTGTCGAACGCATCGGTGATGCGCAGCCCCACGCGCGTCATGTCCGCGCCGTCGGCCTGGAGGCTCGGATCGTCCACGGTCATGACCAGCTTCACCGGGATTCCGTCATTGCTGATCTTCCGTTCCGCCGCCTTCTTCCCCTTGATGAATCCAATGACCGTCAGCGCCCGCCACTGTTCCCCCCATGTGTGCCCCAACCCCGTGATGACATACGGCGGATGCGGCAGGTTCGGATACGCCGCCCGATCCGGCGCATATCGCCCGCGCGACGCGTCGCCGACGATGATCTCGACTTCATCGCAATTGGAGAAGATCACCAGCGGCTCGACGCCGCCTTCATTTTTGTCGCCCATCTTCCAGTACGTCGCCGGTTCGAGCACGACCCGCGCGGCGGGATCCGCCTGCGAGGCGTAAAAAGCCGCCGCGAATTTCGGCTGACGGAAAATGTCCATCACCCCGTGATGGCAGATGCGGTCCCCGCTGCCGAAGACCGCGTGGGTGTTGTAATCGAACGCGCACCACCCGATCCCCCCGGCCGACTTCATCCCGCCGATCTGGTTGTGAATGTGCGCGTGATGCAGCGCGTGCTGCCGCACCCGCTCCTCCTGGTCGAAGGTCTTGGTCGGGTACATGTGCCCACAGAATTCGGTGTTGAGATATCGCGGCGCGGCAGGTGGGCTGAGGTCGTAAGCGAAGTCGTTGTTGGTGTAGACATCCTCGAGCAGTTCGCTTTCGAAGAAGTTGCGGACTCCTCCCGTCGGCCGGGTCGGATCGAGCCGCCGCGCCACGTCGTTGGTGCGCGCGTAAAAGTCATGATCGTCCCGCGACTCATTGATCCGCACGCCCCACAGGATCACGCTCGGCCGGTTTCGGTCGCGCGTGACCATCGCCTCCACGTCGCGAATCGAAATCGCCTTCCACGCCTCGTCCCCGATGTGCTGCCATCCGGGAATCTCCTCGAGCACCAGCAGCCCGATCTCATCGCACCGATCCAGAAAATGCGTGCTCTGCGGATAATGACTGGTGCGCACGATGTTGCACGCCAGCTCATGCTTGAGGATGTCCGCGTCCTTCCGCTGAAGGCGCGCCGGGGCGGCCTGCCCGATGTAGGGATAGGTCTGATGCCGGTTCAACCCTCTCAGCTTTATCGGTTTGTCATTGAGATAAAACGCCCCGTCCTCGCGGAATTCCGCCTTCCGCCAGCCGATGCGCGCGCTCACTGCGTCGTCATCCTCGATCGCCACCGTCAGCGTGTAGAGCTTCGGATTCTCCAGGTCCCACACCTCGATGCCCGCCAGCGCCTCCATGTGCAGATCGCCGTCATCCACCGTCGAGTGCGGCTGCACCGTCACCGTGTCGCGCGCGGTCCGCAGCACCGTCCCATCGGCGTCGCGCAACGTCGCGATCAGCCCGAGCGTCTTGCTCTCCCCGCTTCGGTTCGCCACCCGCGCCATGATCTCCAGCCGCTTGCGCTCCGACATCACATCGCCCGGGCGCGCGATGATGTGTTCGATGTGGATCGGATCGACGATCCGCAGCTCCACATCCCGGTAAATTCCTCCGAAGGTCAGGTAATCCACCACGAATCCGAACGGTGGAATATCCGACCGCTCGGTCGAGTCCACCCGCACCGCCAGCAGATTGTCCCTGCCGATCTCGATATGGTCGGTGATATCGACCGAGAACGGCGTGTACCCTCCCTTGTGTTCCTCTCCCACTTGCCGTCCATTGACGAACACGCTCGCGGCGGTCATCACGCCCGCGAAATCCACCAGCACCCGCCGTCCCCTCGCGTCGGCCGGCACTTCAAAATGCTTCCGATACCAACTGACGAAACAATGCTCCTTCTCGGAAAAATTGTGATACGGCAGCTCGATGTTCGTGTGCGGCAGGCTCACGCGCTTGAACGCCGCCTCGTCGCACGCCGTTTCCGCAGCGGACTCCAGGTCCTTCGGGATGTAAAGCCAGTCCACGTTCAGGTTCGTAATGGTCCGTTCCATGCGGATGCCTCAAAAAAAGTTCCCCCGATCTTGCCCCCCCGCCCGCCGATGTGCAAGCCATGGACGAAGAAGAGACGACCGCAAAGCCATGGAAACGGGAAATGAGGCAAAACAACGACCTGTCTCATTGCAAATCCCACCGCTCATCGCTAATACGGTGGGCATGGCACGATTGAAAGCGCCTCAGCGTCGCGAACAGTTGATCGAGGTGGCGACCAAGCTTTTTGCCCAGTGGGGATACACCGCGACCACCACCGCCGCCATCGCCGACGCCGCCGGGGTCACCGAGCCGATCCTCTATCGGCACTTCAAGAGCAAGCAGGAGTTGTTCGTCGCCATCACCCGCGCCATGAGCCAGCAGACGCTGAAACGCTGGCACAGCCTGCTCAGCGAAACCGAAAATCCCGCCGAACAGCTTCGCTCCATCGCCAAGCATTTTCCCGCCCATGTGCGGGATCTCTCCGACGCTTATCACGTCATCCACGGCGCGCTCTCCACCAGCCGGGACAAGAAAGTCCAGGCCGTCATGCGCGAGCATTACGAGCAGATCGAGAGCTTCTTCTGCGACATCGTCGTGAAAGGCCAGCAACAAGGTCTTTTCCGCGAGGTCGATCCGAAAGTTCCCGCGTGGATGCTGATCCACACCGGCATCGGCTACGCGATGATCGCCCTCAACCTCTCCCAGTTCGATCCCGGACTCGTCGAGGAGGCCGTGGAATATGTGCTGCGCGGTCTGACGACATGAGTTGATTCACCGGCGCCCCCTGTCCGGCGCCCTCTTGTCCGACACCCCCCAGCCCAACATCCGATACCCGGCGCTGATCAGAAAAAGTACGGCCAGAACACCATGGCCCCGATCGCCGCCGCCCCGACGGCGCTGACCAGCACCGCCCCCGCGGCGACATCCTTGGCGTTGCCCACCAGCGGATGAAACGCCGGTGACACCGCATCGCATGTAAGCTCCAGCGCCGTGTTCAGCGCCTCGGCCGTCCACACCAGCATCATCGCGATGATGATCCAGCACCATTCCGCCCGGCTGATCCCCAGCCCCAGCCCGGCCGCGATCACCCCCACGGTCGCGACCAGATGAATCCACGCATTGTGCTGTGTCCGCAGCAGCAGTTTCAGTCCCCGCAGCGCGAATCGAATGCTGCGAAGTCGGCCGGCGACGGTGAAGCGGGAATCAGTCGATGGTTTCATCGGAGGACCGGATCAATCGGGAACACGGCATGGCCCACATCAGCGCCCTGGGGAAACCAGCGTCCCGCCACGCCAACACCGCTCATGTCAACCGCCGACCACACTGCCGGCAGAACGCCGCGAAGCGCGGATGACGTGTCCGACAATCGGGGCAGATGCGAAAGCCGTCCGCATCGCCGTCGCGGCGGTGGCTCACCGCCGTCAGCACCATCAGGATGACGACGACGGCGATGATCGCCAGAAACAACAACGGCATCAGGTTCCAGGTGTTCATCGCCATTGTCTCATCGTCCTCTTCGGGGCGTCCAAACAAACGAGCGGCCCGGCACGCAACCGCGTGCCCTGCGAGGCCGGAATTCCCCAGGGCACTCCATCAGGCGTAACTGTGCAGCCCGACGAGGAAGAAGTTCACGCCGATCCAGTTGAACAGCATCACGAAGAATCCGAGGATGCTCAGCACCGCGGTCCACCAGGCTTTGTCTTCCGTCGCGACCCGCACATGCACCACGACAAGATAGACGATCCAGGTGACCAGCGCGAAGGTCTCCTTCGGATCCCACCCCCAGGGCCGGCCCCAGGACATGTCCGCCCAGACCGCGCCGAGAATGATCCCCACGCCGAGAATCCAGAACGCCAGTTGCAGGATGACGACGTGACACAGATCGAGCGTCGCGAGGAAATTCCTGACTTTCCCCGCCCGCGGACGGCTCGCCTCGGCGTCGGCGGCGGACTCG
>CAYUNS010000073.1:0-18218 GCA_964446155.1 uncultured Tepidisphaeraceae bacterium
CCGACCTGTTCGCAGCCCATCCCCGTGAAGCCGCCGCCGCTCGTGAGGAAGCCTGGAACGCCACGCTCGGCGATGAGGCCTCCGCCCCACTGGGCCTTCTCCGCCGGCGCGTGCGTGAAGCGCTGGGCCGTTTCCCGGAGGGTGAATCCCGCTGGGCGCTCATCGGCGGGCCACCGTGTCAGGCGTATTCGCTGGTCGGCCGGTCGCGGAATCGCGGCAAGGCCGGCTACCGGCTCGAAGACGATCCACGGGCGCGGCTCTACCTTGAGTATCTCCAGATCATCGGAGACTTCTGGCCGGCCGTGTTCGTCATGGAAAACGTCCGGGGCCTGCTCTCGGCCCGGTTCGACGGCCACCCGGTGATCGACCTCATCCTCGCCGATCTCCACGAACCCGCCGCCGCCCTCCGCCGAAACGGCCGGCAACCACAGCCCGGCCGCCGGGCGCATCGGTATGTCCTGCGACCGCTTACTCGGCGGCGAGCATCAGCCAAGAAGGGAAAGTGACAATGGCGCGAAACGATCTTTGGAATCGAGATCAACTTCTGCTCGCTTTGCGACTTTACATGCGACTACCGTTTGGGCGGTTGCACCGGCTCAATCCTGAGATCATCCAGCTTGCTAATGAGATCGGCCGCACACCCAACGCGATGGCGATGAAAGCATGCAACTTCGCCAATCTCGATCCGGCCTTGCAAGCGCGCGGCATACGCGGCCTCTCCAACCTCAGCAACGCCGACCGCGACATCTGGAACGAGTTCGCCGCCAATCCTGAAGCGCTCGCTGCGGAAGCCGAAGAAGCCGCCGCTCGCATCGCGGACGGGGAAGTCGTTGCACCGGAGATTCAGATTCCCGCCGGCGAGACCGAAGTAGAGCGGATCATTCGCGCCCGCCGTGTGCAGTCATTCTTCCGTGCAGCCGTCCTGACAACATACGAGTCGAAATGCGCGGTAACGGGCATCGCCGCGCCGGAACTTCTGACGGCCAGTCACATCATCCCTTGGAGCGAATCGGTCGAACGAAGGGCCGACCCTCGAAACGGCATTTGCCTCAACGCGCTGTTCGATCGCGCCTTTGATCGCGGGCTCATCTCGTTTGACGACAATCTGCGGGTGATCGTGTCCGGCCGATTGCAAGGCAACATTGCCGACGTGCGATTGCCATGCTCATTGGACGCCGTTGCTGGCGTAGAACTCAAAGCGCCGAACCGATTCCCGCCCGACCCCGAAGCGATCCGATATCACCGTACTAATGTTTTTCTTGAATAGCAGAGCCAAACAGCACGGGCTGTCGCCATCGGTTGAACTCCGATGGCAGTGTTTCGATGAGTCGTTCCACTGGAATCACGTCTAGGTCAAGCGTGCGCGCGAAACGGGTCAGGAAGGTTGCCAATCGCCGAATCGAGCCGCGCTTCTTCGTCTTTGAGTGTCGCTTTAGCTTGTCTGTATTCGCGTCGTAGTAAAGACTAGTAAGTACCCCAATTGCCGATGGCATGACGACGAGCTGGTTTTCGACGAATAGCCGATAGGCTTCATCGTTCAGTTGCGTCAACGATCCGCAGAGAACCGCCGCAGCCATTTCCGGTGCTTCACGGTACATCCAGTAGACGTAGAAAGGGCCGACCAGCGCGTGGCGGTAGTAACGCCGAGATGATTCGAGCATTGGCAAATATCGCGCATCCTCCTTGACCCGCCTCTGCCCATTTCCATCCATCGGGCAGACATGATCGAACAGCGCCAACGACAACCAGGCCCAGAAGCCGGCGTCGTCGCGGGGGATGTCGGCGCCGCTGGCGGTGGAGGCGGCGTGAAGCCATTTGGCGAACTCCATCCGGCTGGTGAACGATGCCGGTGGCTCGGCGTCGATCGATATGGATAGCGGTTCCGTCAGGCGGGGGTTGGTCAGCAATTCAGCCGGCACGGGTGCTTCCCCGTTCTCGCGCAGCGCGCCGAGAAATTCGGTGAACGCCTTCACGCCCTGTTCGTTGAATCGGCGGAACTTCATCACTCCGCTCCTTTCGTGCCGGCGGCAGCCAGCCACTGGTCGGCGACCTTGAACTGTCTCCCGAACGCGGCGACGGCCTGCTCGATCCAGTCGCGGCGTTGTTCGACGTCGCTGGCGTCTTCCGGCACGGGCGGGAGTCCGAGCTTGCCCGTGAGGTATCCCTTGTTCCACGCGGTGAACCAGTGTTCGGGATCGTCGCCGGTGGTTTTTTCGACCAGCAGCGCCTGGATCAGCGAACGACGAAGAATTTCCGGGTAGGCGACCGCGATGAACCGGCCGTCTTGCCCGACGGCGGCATGCCCAACCGTTTTTTCAACGAGCACGATTGGCCCCTTGTCGTCGTCAAGTTCCATATCCCATAGTCGACCGTTCAGCTCGGCGTCTTTCCAGCGGACCAGATCGTTCTGTTTGTCGTCGTCCGGCCCTTTGGGGTGGATGTTGTTGGCCCAGGCGATGATCCGTCCCGGCGATTCGGTGACGTCGGTCACCTTCACGCGGAAACTGATATCCTTCCAGTCGGGGAACTCGGTCAGACGCCGTTCGAGCGGGGGCGGCGGCGTGAGGTTGGCGACGGTCCCGAACGCGAAGCGCATCCGCGTGGTGCGGTGATACGCTTCGACGAAGACGCGCGCGGCGCCGGCGGAGTCGCGCAGGTGCGAGAGGTTCAGCACCGCCTCGAACGTGGCCGGCTTGCCGGGGTGGACCAGCACGTTGGCCTGTTCGCGCGTGAGCTTACTGCGGTTGGTGAAGTTCAGCCGCTTGACCGGCATCGGGTTCCCCCTTTTGTTTGCGAGGTTTACCGGAGTCGCCGCGGTGGTCGACGATCAGGTCGAGTTGGTCGTTGAAGCCGGTGACGACGACTTCAAAATCCCGGGAAGTGGGCTTGATGACCAGCCGGTTGCCGGGGTCGGGCCGCTCGATGTCGGCGTCGCCGGTGACGACCCGGACGTCACCCCTGGTCTTGCGGAAGTCAAAGTCATCGGCGTCGTAGTCGGACCATGCCGAACCGCGGATGACGTCGTAGGCGACGCGAACGGTGATGCGTTTCGGAATCGGCTTGTCGGGATCCCCGCGAATCGTGAACCCGCCGGTTTCCTGACTGAACCGGTAGCCGACGGGCTCGGTTTCGTTATCAGGAACGTCGGGCTTCTCGGGTTTGGGACCGGGCTTCTTCTTTCCCTTGTTCTTCGACTTCCCGCCGTCGTCGTCGAGCGGGGCGGAGAAAAAGAATGTGGAGATGCCGCCGACGGGTTCTGTGGCGTTTCCGCGGACGATCTCGATGAGGCGGTGAACACAACTGCCAACGAACTCGATTTCCCCCAGCCGGCCTTTGTAGGCCTTCTTGAAATTGTCAGTGCGCGGACTCCACTGTGTGTGATTCGCCCCCTCGGCGGCGCGGAGCAGGTCGGCCAGCGGGCCGGGACGGATCAGCACCAGCGCCCGCAGTTGTGAGCAAGGTTTACCTTCGCCGGAGATCGGAAGGAGCTCGCGCACGAAGACCGGGCGCTGGTGGAGGTTCTCGGCGTGCTCAAAATAGACGTCGCAGTGCGTCAAGACCGGTGGGGCATCCTTCGGGTGAATGTATAACGGACACCGTACGGCGACGCGCTCGTGCTGGTTAAGGGCGTTGAGCACCACGTCCCGTACCGGATCGGGCAGGAGCGTCTCTGCGAGCTTCTGAATTTTGTCGGCCGGCGGCGCGACGGTCTGCAGCGCGGGCTCGGGATTTGTGATTGCGAACTGCGCGAGCGCGACGCGGGCCGAAAGCTCTTCATCGCCCACGTCGGGGATGTGGTCGGCGTCGATTCGCTCGACGATCGTACCATTGGAAAGTTCAACGACCAGCCGGCCGCTCAGAATCGCGAAGTGGTATTCCTCGACGACCGCTCGGCGGAGTTCCTTCAGAGTGATGGTCGGATCAAGATAGGGGATGGCGACGCTCAGGCCCGTCTCGTTCGTTCTGGACAACGTGAAGTCGTTTCTGAACTGCGCGAGCGTCGTGTGGTCCGCGATGGGCTCGCGCGGCTCTCTTTCCGGCCATGATTCGATGAAATACCCCGCCGGTCCGTAGAGCGTCCCATCGACTTCGCGAAACTTCAGCAGCGACTTGCCGACCAGAAGCGGCTGATCGGGTGGGTCGTCGGCGCGGATCGTGTAGGCGAAGATCATACGGGCGCGACTCGCCAGCAGCAGCACGATCTTCCCGACGCCGCGGCTTCCCAGTTTCTTCTCGGCCTTTCCGGTCAGCCCGTCGTGATAGAGGAAGTTGACGAAGTTGTTCTCGGTGCCGGGCACATATGGAGCGTTGTAATCCCCGACAAGGCCGGATGTATTGAAGTCTTCGACCAGCAGGTAATGGCACGGTTCGTCTGCAGTTGGCGCTTCCGGTGCGCCGGCCTCCGGTTGTTGCAGGTGATGCATCAACCCATCGAACCAGATCGATTTCGTGCTCGTGAAACGGTCATGCTCCCCCAGCGTGAAGCGGACGCGCGCCGGCTTCGACTTGTCCAGCGGCACGTCGAGCACGTTCTGCAGGCTTTCACGGACGACGCTCGTGGTCAGCCCCTTGAGTGCGGTGCCTTCGAACGCCTCCGCGGATGAACTCTGATTGATGTCGGCGTAGCCGTCGTGTTTTTGAAAGTGCCATCCGCGCATGAGAACCTCTTTTGTCCATAGACTACCTTTCACCGGGACTTGCTGCCATTCCATGCGACGGCGGCGTCAGTGACGAATGTTTTCACATTCGCTATAGAATATCCGCTCCGCCCATGCTGTTCGACGAGTCCGGCATGCCGCAGAAAGGCGAGTGCGACATAGGCCTGATATCCGGGCAGTTCGGTTCCGCTGGCCGGGTCGCGAAGGGGGAGCAGTTTGTCCATGACGAATCGCTTGCCGGGTCCGGCGACTCTTGTGCATTCGCTCACCAACACGTCAAGCACCCGCTTGGGACATTTATGTTCATATTCGGCTCTTTCGGACTTCGACCACCCGACTTTCACGAGCGAATCCCCGCTACGGAAAAACTGAGGGTAATCGGGCTTGCGAGGCTTTTTGGCCGCAACGGGTCGATGACTTGTCTGCTGATTCCCGGCCGGAGAATCGGTGATCGTGGCAGCGCCTTCGTCCCTCCCGCCTGATTCAGCCAGGGTCTGTTCGCCGATTTGTTGAATCCGTCGCGCCGCGTCCAGTAACGCCGCCGCGTCGGCATAGGCCCGCGCGTTCCCGGCCTCGGCGGCGAGCTTGACGATCCCGCGCTCGGCGTCGCCCAAAATCGCCACCATACGATCCCGAATCGCCATAATTCCATTCTATAGCGAAAATATAGCGAATGCAAGCGGGCTTTTGGTGATTTGTGTTGCCGGGGTCGTTCTTGTACTCGACGATCCGCTCGATCGCCCGACGTGAGTCGCTTGGAACCGCTCACGCCGCTTTTGCTTCGGGTTCGGGGATTGAATCGTTGGCGTTGCGGATGCGGTTGATGCCGTCGAGGGCGGCGACTTTGTAGCATTCGGCGAGGGTGGGGTAGTTGAAGACGCTTTCCACGAAATAGTCGATGGGCAGACCGGCGGCCATGACGGTTTGTCCGATGTGGATCAGTTCCGTCGCGCCGGTGCCGATGGCGTGGACGCCGAGGAGCCGGCGGCTTTGCGGATGGAACAGCAGTTTGAGCATCCCGTGCGGGTCGGCGATCAACTGTCCCCGCGCGATCTCGCGATACCGCGCGATTCCCGCTTCGTAGGGAACGCCTTTCTTGGTCAGCTCCTGCTCGGTCTGTCCCACCATGCTGATCTCGGGGATGGCGTAAATTCCGTAGGGAAACAGCGGGGAGGTCTCCTCGATGATCTGGTGGAACATGTGGGCCGAGGCGTGCCGGCCTTGCTCCATGCTGGTGGCGGCGAGGGCGGGGAAGCCGATCACGTCCCCGGCGGCGTAGATGTGCGGCACGTCGGTCTGGTAGTGCTCGTTCACCTTCAGTCGCCCGCGGCTGTCGGCGGTCAGACCGGCGGCGGGGAGGTTGAGCGCCTCGGTCGCGCCCTGCCGCCCGATCGCGTAGAGCAGGGTTTCGGCGCTGATTCGCTTGTTGCTTTCGAGCCGCGCCTCGACGTGATCATCCTTCAACTCGATGCCCGCGACCGATTCCCCCAGCCGGAGGCGCACCCCCATCTCGCGGAGGCGGAACTGGAACGATTCGGCGATTTCATCGTCGATGAATTCGAGCAGTCGCGGGCGCGACTCGATCAGCGTGACCTTCACGCCCACGGCGGCCAACATGCAGGCGTATTCCGTGCCGATCACCCCTCCCCCGACGATGATGATGCCGCGGGGCAGGTCTTGCAGATGGAGCAGTTCGTTGCTGTCGATGACGCGATGCGGGGTGAAGGGCACTTTGTCCGGTCTCGCCGGCTCGGTCCCGCATGCCACGAGGATATGCGTTCCCCTCACTTCCGTCGCCTCGTCGGCGCGGGTGATGCGCAGCGTGTTGGCGTCGGCGAAGGCGGCGTCGCCGAACAGCATCGTCACGCCGTTGCGGTGCATCTGGCTGCGAATGACATCCACCTCGGTGCGCACGACATGCTGGCAGCGATAGAGCAGGTCGGCCATGGTGATGTCCTGCTTCACCGCGTAGGCGTCGCCGTACAGCGACCGCTCGCGCAATCCGGTGAGATGCAGCACCGCTTCACGGATGGCCTTGGAAGGGATGGTTCCGGTGTGGATGCAGACCCCTCCGACGCTGGTCTGCCGTTCGATGATGGCGCATCGTTTTCCGAGCTTTGCCGCGTTGAGCGCCGCTTTTTGCCCGGCCGGTCCCGAGCCGATCACCAGCAGATCGAAGTGAGTGTGTCGCATAAGTTTGTATCGGTCGTATCGGATATCCGGGCGGGCGGCTGAAGGGGGAACCGGGCGGATTGATCCGATAAATCGGCGGTGAGGCCGGATCGGCCGGTGGCTCAACCCCGCCGCGGGTTGGTTCGATAGCAAAACAGGGGCGCGCGTCGCATCAGGCGCCCCCGATGCCGCGGGCGCGCTCGCGCCGCGTAACGATGAAGGAGATGGACCATCCGCCCATGACCATGACCAGGGATCGCATGTACATTTCGGTGATGGTCCTCGCGGCGGGGGCGGGGGCGTGGTTCGTCCGGGGGCTGGTGGAGATCAAACCGGCCGGTTCGATGGACCTGCTCCTGCCGGGAGCGATCCTGGGCGCTGTTTCCCTTCCGGGCCTGTACCTCCGGTTTCGCCGCCGCCGGTGCGTTCCGCGCCTGGAGGCGTTGTCGCGCCAAGCCTGGTCCGGCGACGCGCCGATCGAGGAATTGAACCGATTTCAGGGACACCTTCGACCTCTCGCGCTGCTGATCGCGGGAATTTTGCATGATCTGCGTCAACAGCGAACCGCCGTCGCCGAGTTGAACGCCGAAACGCAACAGCGGATCGCGCAGCGCACCCACGCGCTGGAGCGTCAACTGGGCAGCCTGCGTCAGCAGGCCGCGCGCGACAAGCTCACCGGTTTGTACAACCGGCGGATGCTCGATCACTTTCTCGGAGAACTGGTCGGGCAATGCCGCAATGGGGATCGGCGGCTTTGCCTGCTCATGATGGATGTGGATCATTTCAAATTGCTGAACGACACCCTCGGTCATGCCGCCGGCGACGCGCTGCTGCGCTCCATCGGGCAGATCATCCGCTCGGCCGTCCGGGAGCAGGATCTCGCCTTCCGCTACGGCGGCGACGAGTTTGTCATCCTGCTGCCCGATGCCGGCGTCGAGGAAGGCGAAGACCTTTCCCAGCGGCTGATCCTCACCGTGGACGCCCTGGCCCGGCCGCTGCGTCTTTCCCGGCGCCTGCGGCTGTCGATCGGTTTGTCCCTCTACCGCGCCAGCGACGCCTGCACGCCGGAACTTCTCTTGCAGCAGGCGGATGCGTCGCTTTACGAGCGAAAGCTCGATCGACCGTCCCCTGCGGCGGTTGCCCTGTAAACCTGTAAATTCTCCCTTTCCCGCCTCTTGCAGCCTTGTGAAAGACTGCTACAATTCCCGCCCTTTAATTGTTGGAGCAAGGAAAGATATGGCCAGACCAGAATCCGCCCGCGAACGTCGGGAAAAGAAAGAGCAGTTTCAGTCCTTCAACCGTCCGAAGCTGAAAATCGCCCGCACGACCGCGTCGGGCACGACCTACATCGACTACAAGGACACCGAGTCGCTGCGCAAGATGATCAGCGGCAACGGCAAAATCCTCTCGCGCAAGCGCACCGGCGCCAACGCCATGGAGCAGCGGATGCTGGCCCGCGCGATCAAGCGCGCCCGCTACATGTCGCTGCTGCCCTATGTCAGCTCCGCGATCTGATCGCGCGCCGCGGTTCACAACGATCAATGAACGCCCGGTCCTCCGTGGAGAACCGGGCGTTTTCATTGCGCGCAAATGGGTTGCGCGCGTCAAACCGGTGGGTGAAGGCGCGGCGTGAAACGGCTCACGCGCCGGCCGCGCTGATCAACTGGTCCAGCAGGTTGATATGCCGCTGCTGTGAAGGAATCAGTTGATTCTGGATCAGCCGCGCGCTGGTCGGGTCCATGTCGTGGAGGGCTTTGCCGTAGCCCTTGAGGCCGTGCTCCTCGCCTTCCTTCAGCGCCTTGAGCGCGGAGGCGTCGCCGAAGAGGTTCATGGTTCCCTGCACGGTTTGCGCCCACATGCCCCAGGCGCCCGAGTTGTCGGAGGCTTCTCCGCCAAGCTCGCGGATGCGGTCGCGGACGGTCTGTGCGGCGCGGCCGTGCTCCTCCTGGATCTCGCGAAGCATCTCGACGCTGTTCGCGTTGTCATCACCGGCCGCGACCTTGCCCATCGCCATTCGGTACGTCTCGGCCGCAGAAATCTCCCCCCGCAGCAGCGAGTTGAGCTGACGAACCGTTTCGTCGTTGTCGCCCGACATCGATGTCCCAGGGGGCGGTCCCATGTTCATGGAATCCTGTCTCATATTTTCCTGCGTCATTGTGGCGCTCCTTTCGGTTGAGGAAAACAGGAGAGCAATCGCCATGCCCTTCGATGAAGCGGGCCTGGAAAAGACGAACCGACGGGCCGCCGTTAGACTTCCCTTTTCCGATCTGCCATAATTCCGGCAACCCGATCGGACACCGCCCATGGACATCAAGAGCTATTTCAGAAACATCTACGACAACGTGACGACGCTGGCGATCGGGATGAAGATCACGTTGAAGTACTGCTTCCAGAAGACGGTGACGGTGCAGTATCCCGAGCATCGGCTGAGCTTCGCGCCGCGCTACCGGGGGATTCACGAGTTCGAGGCCGAACGCTGCATCGCCTGCGACCTGTGCGCCAAGGCCTGCCCCGTCGATTGCATCTACATCGACAAGTCCGCGCCGCGCAAGATCGACAAGAAAACCGGGACCGTGAACATGTCGGACCCGAAGAACGGCCAGCTTCTCCGCTACGCCATCGATTACAGCAAGTGCCTGTTCTGCGCCCTTTGCACCGAACCCTGCCCGACCGATTGCATCCACATGGGCAAGCTGCACGACCTGAGCAGCTACACGCGCGAGGATGTCGTCGTCGAGTTCACGGAACTCGACAAGAAAGGCCTGCGCACCCCCATCCCGCTGTGGATGGAGCGCAACGCCGGTTCGATCGCCTGGGTGAAGGAAGAATACGATCGCGTCAAGTCAGGAAAGATCGCCACCACCGCCGCGGACATCCCCGAAGTGAAATGAGCGGGGTTTGTTCCACGAATGAACACTACGAATGAACACTACGAATGAACACCGGGAATGAGCACCGATTCCATGGTTCGATCGGTGCTTGTCAGGCCGCCTGCGGATGGTCGTCGCGGACCATGCTCAGATCGGCGGCGGCGGCGTTGGACTCGACCTGGGCGACGGTCTTGCAGCCGGGAATGACCGCCGTCACCGCGGGATGCTGAAGACACCACGCCAGCGCCCAGCGCGCCATATCCACGCCGGTGGGCAGTTCGGTGCGGCGGATCTTCTCGACCTGCCTGAGCTTCTCGTCGATCTGCTCGCGCTTGTGACCATGACGCACATCCCCTTCGGCGAAGCTCGCCCCGGGCTTGTACCGCCCGCCGAGATACCCGCTGGCCAGCGGCACGCGCGCCAGCACCCCGAGGTTCTGCCGACGACACGCGGGAAGGGATCGCTCCTCGGGCTTCTGATCGAGGCGATTGTAAATGAGCTGGATCACCCCGATGTCGCGATCGCCCGATGCGTCGATCTGTCTCACGTTGCTGTTGCTGCCGATGGAGTTGCCGATATGCCGGATCTTTCCCTGGTCCTTGAGTTTGTGGACCGTCGCGAGCACGTCGTCATCGAAGAACTGGTCGTCGCCCCATGAATGATACTGATGCACGTCGATCCAGTCGGTGCGGAGCGCCTTGAGCGAATCCTCGAGCTGCCGAACGACATCGGACGGGCTGCGCGGCTCCGAACGATCGAGGTGGCCGTTGAACTGGTGACCGAACTTGCTGCACAACACCCAGTTCGCACGATCGGATTCGATCGCCCCGCCGATCAATCGCTCGGAGAGATGATCGCCGTAGCACTCGGCGGTGTCGATCAGGTTGATTCCCAGCTCGCGGGCGCGCCGGAACATCGCATCGACTTCATCCTGCCGGAAATCCTTTCCCCACTCTCCGCCGAACTGCCAGGTTCCCATCCCCACCACCGACACTTTCAGTCCCGTGCCGCCCAATGTGCGATACTTCATGGTTGGTCTCCTGTCGCGTCCTCTACTTGTGTCCTTCGGGCCTTTGCTCGCCGAGATATTTTCGGGCGATCGCCGAGGCGAGATCGACATCGTTGATGTTGGCCAGCGTGCAGAGCCAGGCGATGACGTCGGCGAACTCCTCCTCGAGATTGTCGCGATCGACGCCGTTGAGCGCCGTGGCCAGCTCCCCGATTTCCTCGATCAACCACACGAACGTTTTCGGCGTGCCGCGCTCGCGGTCCACCTTCTCATACCGATCCGAAATATGCTTCTGAAACTGTCGAAGCGTCAGCTCTGTCGCGTCCATGCGTTCATGCTACCGCAGAAGGGCGGGATGCCGAAAGAGCGAAGCGCCGCCGGAATCAACCCGAACCGAAGGCGGACGGGCGGATCATGCGGCGTCGCGGGACAAGTCGAGTCGCTTCGCGAGCGCTTCGCCCTGGTCCCGAACCGACTCGATCCGCTCGCGGTGGATGCGGATCGGGGAGAGGAGATCGTCGATCCATTCCATCACCTGCCGGGAGAGGCTCATGGACGGATCGCGCGATTCGTCCCGTCGCCAGCGGAGCATCAGCTTTTGCACGCGGCGCTGCGTGTTCCAGCGGACCAGCAGCCACAGCGCGGCGAAGTACAGGAGCAGAAACGAGGCGTTTTTAAGCAGGTAGGTGACCCCGAGAATCCGCACGAGCAGGAGGGCGAGATTCTGGACGACATGCTCGCGGCCATGCACGAGCACGGCTTCGAGCAGGGGCTGGACGAGGGGAAACCAGAGGATCGCCCCGAGGGAGAGCGTCCAGCGGAAGGGCGCCCCCCAGATGCCCCGGCCGGCAAGACGCCGGAGAACGGCGTCGCGCTGTCGTTCGATCGTCGCGCTCAATCGGGATCGCAGATCATCGGCGGCGAGGGCGGCGTCCATCTCGATCCAGAGCCTGCGATGCCGATACAGCGCGCTGACGGACGGATCGGACTGCTGAAGCTGCGCGAACGCGGACTGGACCAGGGACGCGAGTCCGCGTGCGTGATTGAGAGGGTCCAGGTGCTGGGCGACGAGCCGGTCGGCGCCGCGCAGGGCGTCGGCGTGGACGGGGGCGGCCAGGCTCCTGCGAAGCAGGGACAGCAGGGGAGACAGCAGCGCGTGGGCGATGTTGACGATCGGCCAGCGCGCCACACGCACATTCATCACCGCCTCCACCATCGCCAAGCGCTGCGCGGGATCGTCCGAGAGGCGCGGCAGGGCCTCGTCGAGCAGCGGCTCGCCCAGGCGGGCGAGAAGCGCCTGTCGGGCGGATTCCTCGAGCCGCGCGAGGCGCTGCGCGCGATCGGGCAGGTCCTGCTCGTCCAGCCACCGCGCGATCGACAGGGCGCGCCGGCGGGAGGCGAGTTGGCGCGACTGCTCGACTTCCTCGGCGGAGCGCTGCATCGACAGCGCTTCGCGCAGCGCGGGCAACTCGAACCGATCCGGCGCCAGCGCGCTGACAAGCCGGACCCGCGGAGGATGGGGCAGGGAGAGCGTGCGTGCGATTCGGGAGGCGAAATCCTCGCGCAGCTCATCCGCGGCCGAGGCGTCGGTGGGGGAGCGGTCGAGCTGATCGGCCTTGTTGAGAACGAAAATGAAATTCGACGGATCGTTCCCCGACGCCACCTGGGCCAGGAGCTTTTGCGGCGCGAGGTCGGCGTATTTCTCGATGCTCTGCATCCAGACGGGATAGAGCATGTGACGGAGCATTTTACGGGTCAGTTCGACATGGCCGGCGTAGTGACTGTCGATGTCGGGGAGATCGACCAGCACCTGCCGGCCGAGATGCGCCATGTCGTGGGTGACGATCGTGAACCGACCGGGCGCTTCGGATTCGAGCAGGCTTCGCAGCTCGCCTTCGCGCGAATGATGCACATAGGCGATGACCGATTCGGTCCCCGCGCCGTGGGAGGAGCGGCGGGTGATGGAGCGGCCGACCAGGGCGTTGACCAGCGAGCTTTTGCCGACATCCTTCCCGCCGATCAGCCCGATGAGATACAGCGGATCATCGCTCGCGGGAACGAGGACGGATTGGTTCAGGACCGGGGCGTTCTCCTCGCTCACCGCCGGCGCGGCGGCGCCGGTGAGCGACATGGCTTCACGGACGAGATGATCCAGATCGGCGTTCATGATCGTTCCACGCTTTCGGCGATGGCGTCGGCACGCCCGGACAGGTCGTTCAACGCGCCGGACCCGGGCGCAAGCCCGTCGAGCCAGGCGATGGTCCGTTCAATCTGCCGCGTCACGAGCCGCTCGAAGCGCTCGTTGATGCGCCGGTTGGCCAGGCGGGTGCGGTTGGCGACCTCGTTGCTGAGTTTCTCGCTGATCCAGGTCGCGAGGCTGAACCCGCCGATGACGACGAGATCGATCGGTCCGAACATCGCGTTGTGCGTCGCCACCACGATCGCGAGCAGATAAGGGGCCGCCTCCGACCAGCGGGTGAGCGTCTTGCCGCCGGGGATGTGCCTGAGCAGGCGGTTGAGAATCGCGGTGTCGCGCGGCGTGGCGTTCCAGCGGTCCTGGAGCCACGAGCGGAGATCGGCAAGCTCCTCATCGGCGATTTGTCCGGCGAGATGCGGATCGAGGTGCGATTCGGCATACGCGGCGGGGTTGTCGGCGATCCATTGCGAACCGGACGGCGAGGAGCGGAGCGAATCGTCCACGCGGCTTTGCACGATGCGGAACTGATCGACGAGGGCGGCATGAAAATCGGGCGCGCCTTCCTCGGAAGACAGAGGCGCCTCGGTCGGTTCCTCGAGGCTCGCCTTGCCGGTCATCACCAGGTCCCAGGCGTTGCGCGGCAGCCGCGCGAGCAGCGCGGGAACCTGCCGCACCCGCTCGATCATCCGGCGCGGACCCATCAGATAGAGCACGCTGCGCTGCTGGAGGCGGCGCTGAAGCTGCTGGGTGATCGGGTTGACATCGATGTCGGCCGGCGAGGCGACCATCGCCCGCAGGGAGGCGATCGAGGCGTCGATCGCGCTTCGCATGTCGCGCAGGGGAGCGAGGATTTGATCCGAGAATCGGCCGATGAGATCGGATGCCCGCCCGGCCAGTCCGGCATCGCGATCGGCGCCTTCGACGAGACGGAGATCGAGCAGCGCGGCGCGCATCGCATCGAGATCGGCGTCTTCCGGTGGCTGGTAGGCCGCATCGTCGCGCGGCACGGCGAAGACGCGAAGAGGGTCCTGGGAAGACTCCGTGATGCCGAGGCGCGCGACGAGTTGCGCGCGATAATCGTCGTAGACGGCGGCCTCCTCGCACTTGTTCATGACGAACAGCGCGGGCACGGCGTACCGCCGCGCGAGGCGATAGTACGGCAGCAACTCGGTCATCTGATATTTTTCAGGCGTGACCGCGAAGAGAACGGCGTCGGTCCATCGGAAGGCGCGGTCGGCCTGCGCATGATGCGGAGGGTGGTCGCCGTCGAGATCGGGGGTGTCGATGATTGTCAGCCGGCGCGTGAGGGGCCGGTCGTCGATCGCGACGACCAGCGCATCGCTTCGCCCGCGCGCGGGAAGATCGCGCTCATCGACGAGCACATGCTCGATGCCCAGCCAGTCCTCGGGGACGGCGGATGCGGAGCAGGCGACGGCGATCGCGCCGGCGGTGAAGGTGCGGCGAAAACTCGCGGCGGTGACCGTCCCACCGAGCAGCCGGTTGACGAGGGTGCTCTTGCCCGTGCCCGTGCCGCCGAGGACGGACACGATGATCGGACGATCGCCCCGCGGCGCCAGGTGGAACCGCATCGAGGCGACATCGCCGCGCCAGCGCGCGACGACACCGGCGACGGCGCCGGCGAGATCGAGCGACGCGATGGACGCATCGAGCGCGCCGAGGCGGGCATCGAGTTGGTTGGCGCGAAATGCCATGTGCATGGGAGTGTATCGGGAGATCGGGCAGCGGCCAATCGCCGTCGCCTTTGCCCTTTTGAGCCGCGCAACGTAAGTTGAGCGTGTGACCGATCGACGATGGCTGTGGATCATTCTGGGGCTGGCGCTGGCGGCGCGGCTGGGCTGGGGATTGACCCGACCGGACGATGCGGCGGCGATCGAGGCGTTGCCCGATCAACGCGAATATCTGCTGCTCGGACGAAGCCTGCTCCGTGGCGAGGGGCTGCGGTTCGTCGATCCGCGCTTCGACGACGCCGTGTTCGCCTACCGCACGCCGGGCTACCCGATGCTCATCGCGTCGGCCGGGGGATCGGTGACGATCGCGCGCGTCGCGCAGGCGCTGATCGACACCTCGACGATCCTCGCGGTTTTTCTGCTGACCAGGGCGCTGGGCGCGGCGAGGAGGACTTCGCTCCTGGCGGCGGGAATCGCGGCGGTGAACCCGATCGCGATTTACTTCTCGGCGCTGCTTCTGACCGAAACGCTTTTCACGGCGATGCTGATCTGGGGGATGGCGCTGCTGGCGAGGTTGCGGAACCTTCTTCCCGGCGGGATCGTACTTGCGCTGGCGGCGCTGGTGCGTCCGTCGGCCGTGGCGCTGCCCGCGCTGCTGGGGGCGATGGCCTGGCTGGCGGGAACGCGACCGTCGAGACGCGACGCGCCGTTCGACCGAACGGCATCCCTTCCCCGGCGCGAAGCGCTGCGGAGCATCGCGATCGTCGCGGGGATGGCGCTGCTCACCGCGGCCGTGCTGACGCCGTGGGCGATTCGCAACCACGCCCTCCTCGGCCGATGGGTCTGGACGACGACGAACGAAGGCATCACCGCGTATGATGGATTCGGACCCGACGCCACCGGCGCGAGCGATCAGCGCTTCACGCAGCGCATGCCGGAACTGGCGCGGATGAACGAGATCGAACGGAACGATTATTTCAAGCGCCTGGCGCGCGAGGCGGTCGCGGGCGATCCACCGCGGGCGTTGCGGCTGGCGGCGGTGAAGATCGCGCGAACGTGGAGTCCCGTTCCGCTGAGCGCGGAGTATGGCGGGCGAAGCCTGTATCTCCTCGTCGCGGGGGCATATGCGACACCGCTGTTTTTGCTGGCGATCGCGGGGTTGTTCGCCTCTCCGCCGGGGCGCGGCGGGAAATGGTTTCTGGCGGCGCCGATGATTTATTTCACCGCCGTTCATGCGATGTCGGTCGGGTCGCTGCGGTATCGCTTTCCGGTCGAGCCGCTGCTGGCGGTGTCGGCGGCGGCGGGGCTGATGTGGATATGGAACGGGATGAAGCCGCCCGGACATGCCCGCGACAATGCCCCTGACGCGAGGCGGGACGCCCCCGAACCATCCTCCCCCGCGGAGGCGAAAAACGACGGCTGAGCCGTCCCGAGGATTCATGGCCAATCCGGTTCCCACGCTCGCGAGACTTTCCTGCCGGCACTGGCATTCGGGCAATCCCCTGCCCCGCCGGCGCGGGCGCCTGCGCCGCTGGGGCATTCCGGTGCTGCTGGTGGCGCTGGTGAGCGTCATCGCCGCCCATGGATATCTCACCGATTCCGACCGCCTCCGCCGGCTCACCCAGTCTTACCTGTCCCATCTCCTGGACAGCCCCGTCGAGATCGGCGACGCCACGCTCTCGATCTTCGAGGGGCTGAAGCTCGAGGATGTCGTGGTCAAGGTTGATGAGAGCGACGACACGTCCGCGGCGATTCTCTCCGCGAAGGAATTCCGCATCGACTACAGCGTGCGTGCGATGCTTCGCGGCCGCATCGAGGCCGACCAGATCATCGCCGTCGAGCCGCGCGTGCGGCTCATCGAGAACATCGACACCGGCGAATGGAATTTCCACCGGATGCTTCACGAGCTGCCCGCGGCGTCGGGAACGAGCGGGGGCGGCTTCGCCCCGCCGCGCGAGATGGCGCTGCCCGAATTGCTGCTGCGCGACGCGCGGGTGGAATATGTGCAGGTGTCGGCCGACAGCGAGGTGTCGCGCGGGAGCTACGCCATCGAAGGCCGGCTCCGTCCCTCGCGCGAGGATGGAAAATATCAATTCCAGATGCAGAGCCGGGGCATCAGCGAGGACATCGGTCCGGTGTTGTCGGGCACGTTTTCACTGCCGCGCGGAGAGCTTGAGGCGACGTTGCTCAACGTTCAATTCGGTCAGGATGTTCGGGCGATGCTCCCCGCACAGGTGCGGACGTGGTGGGATCAGCACGAGATTTCCGGGCGGATGGAGCTTCCCAGGCTCAAGCTGGTGGCGGCGGGACGCAACCGGGCGGCGGCGTTCGAGATCGTCGTCGATCTGAAGGATGTCACCCTCGCCGTGCCCCCGATATACGGCGAAGACGAATGGGAGGACTTGTCGCGGGCGCGGAGCGGCATGGGATTTCTGCAAGGGCGGATGATCGACGGAGGGGCGGTGGACGCCTTCACGACGATCTCTCCTCGTCCGCCGATGCGGCTCGAGGATGTGCAGGGGCGATTCGTCTTCACGGAGGGTGGCATCGCGGTCGAGAACCTGCGCGGGCGCGTGGGGGACAACACCCTGGCGATCAACGGGCGCGTGGATGGCTATTCCCCGTCGGCCCCGATGGGGATCGAAATCGCATCTCTGGCGTCGGAGGAGATCGTGTTGTCGGAGCATCCCGACTTTGTCGCGGCGATGCCCCCGCCGCTGCGGAAGATTTATGATCTGTTCCGACCGCAGGGCCGTTGCAGGGTGAAGCTCGACATGTCGCGCTCGGTCGCGGGGGCGCCCCTGAAGGTGCGCGGCCGGATCGAGGTCCTCGACGGGCAATTCGCCTTCGCGGAATTTCCGTACCCGGTGCGGAACGTCACCGGTGAGGTGAGGCTCGATGAAGACCCGGACACCGGCGAGGAGCGCGTGGTGCTGCACGAGCTGCGCGGGCGCGGCGCGGCGGGGGGACCGAACGCGGACTCGCCCGTCACGCTCGAGGGAACGATCGGACCGTTCACGTCGGCCCTGGCGGTGAACGTGCGCGTCGGCGGGCGCGACATCTCCAGCGAAGGGCTGCTGATCCAGGCGTTCCCACCGGAAGCGCGCCGGGCGGTGATGATGTTCGACGCGAACAAGACCGGCGAATTTCCCCGGTTCTCCGGAGATTTCACCTGCGACATCATCCGCCCGCGCGGCAGGCGACAGAAATGGACGATCAACACCGACATCGACATTCGCGACGCCGCCGCCCGCCGATCGCATGTCGCCGGGTTCGATGCGATCGTCCATTGCGCTGCTGTCGTCGGCCCCGCCCGCTCCCGCCTCGACCCGCTCGTCACGCTTGCCGTCAACGTGGACGGCACCGCCAGCCTTCTGGAAGCCGCGCACGCGCAGAAGGCGCGCTTCATCAATGTCAGCACCGCCACGCTTTACGGGAACCGGCCCGACCTCGAACCGCTGGACGAGACTGACAGGCCCGATCCGCTGACGATCTATGACGGCACGAAGCTGATGTCGGAAACCTGGTGCGCGGCCCATCGGCGCACCTATGCCAGCGAGGCCGCATCGTTTCGCACAGGTTTCGTCTACGGACGAGGCAACCAGATCGGCGAATACCTGCTGC
>CAYUNS010000074.1:0-1270 GCA_964446155.1 uncultured Tepidisphaeraceae bacterium
TGCAGCTCGAGCCGGCGATGCAGCATGTGAATCCGCAGGAAGAACTGCGCCTTCTCCTCCGGCGACAGATGCTCCGGCGGCGCGCCGAAATCGTTCACCTCCACCGCGCCTCGACCGTTGTCCAGGCGTTGCGATTGGCTCGACCGCTGCTCGGGCAGCCGGCCTTGCATGAGGTCCTCGGTGTGTCGCTTCAACTCCGCGATTTCCTCCGCGGCGATCACATTCCGCACGATCAGAAAGCCGTCCCGACGGAACTGGCCGTATTGCTCGATCGTGACTTTGCACCGGCCGATCCGCTGTTTCGACAATGCCTCCGCCTGCGTCGCAACCATTGCTCCTGTCCTCGCTCGACTCGCGTCGCCCCCATCGAACCAATGCGGGAAGTATGGTGCGCAAACCCGCATCCGACCATGGATGGCAATGACAAAGGCATATCCACCATTGATCCGGTGGCTTCATGGAAAAATCGACGGGCTTTTTGCCCGCCGGACCCTCAACAGCTTTGACAGCGGCGGCATCCTCCCTTCCTTTAATCGCTCGCGCAGATGCAGCGGAGAAAGTCCGTAGGCTTTTTTGAACAACCGGGAGAAGTGAAACGGTGTGGCGAACCCGCACAATTCGGCGATTTCCTTGATCGAGTAATTGCTCCTCGCCACCAGCGCCGACGCCCGATCGAGCCGCGCCAGCCGCACCATCTCGCCGGGCGTCGTTCCCACCGAGAGCTTGAACAATCGACACAGATGAGACCCCGTGACGCACGAGGCTTCGACCAGGTCCGCGAACGCGATCTCCGCCGCCAGATTCTTGTCCAGCGAGTTGTGAATCCGCGCGATCGCGCGATCGACGGGTTCGGGCAGGGTGTCGCGGGGAATCTCCCCCGTGGCGGTCCGCCCGGTGATGAACGCCGTCAGCAGGTGCGCGATCGTCAACCGGCGCAGCAACGGATCGTCATTGCCCATCCAGGTCATGAGATGACAAAACATTGGCCGGAGAATGTCCTCCTCGGTCGCAACGCGCGCCAGGGGCCAGTCCTCCCTCGCCGGCCAGGATTTTGGAAATTCCAGGATGTCAAAATGAAAAAACGCGTGCCGCGTCTGCCGACGCTCATCCCATCGAAACGAGTCCGTCCCCCCCGGACGACACAACACGATCGAGCCTTCCGGCGCCGCAACGACCCGCTCGTTCCAGCGGTACTCGCAATCGCCCTGGATGATCCAGACGAACTCGAAATCCCGCATCTTCCGCGGTCCGAATGTGGCCCCCGGAGGAT
>CAYUNS010000074.1:1280-4768 GCA_964446155.1 uncultured Tepidisphaeraceae bacterium
GAGCTGCATCCCCGGATCATACCCGATATTTGCCGGCGGGACGCGAAGCTCGCCGATCCCTACACCAGCTTCTCGCCGATCTGCACGGCGTTGGTCGCGGCGCCTTTTCGGATCTGGTCGCCGCTGACGAACAACTCGATCCCCCGACCGTCGTCACGCGACAGATCCTGCCGGATTCTTCCGACGAAAACATTGTCCTGCCCCGATGCCTCCATTGGCATGGGGAAGTGATTCTTCTCGCGGTCATCGACGATCGTCACGCCGGGCGCTTTCGACAGAATCTCCCGCACCTGCCCGGGCGTGATGGGACGCTCGAACTCGAGGTTGATCGCTTCGCAGTGGGCGCGCGGGATGGGAACGCGCACGCAAGTCGCGGTGACCATGATCTTCATGTCACCGAAAATCTTGCGCGTCTCCTTCACCATCTTCAGCTCCTCCTCGTTGTAACCCGTCTCATCGATGCGGGTGTTGTGACTGAAGAGGTTGTTGACGATCTGGTGTGGAAACAGCTTCCGCTCGATCGGTTCACCCTTCGCGTAAGACTGCATCTGCTGCTCGAGGTCATGCAGCCCCTGCGCTCCGGCGCCGGAGACGGCCTGGTAGGTGCTGACGATGATGCGCCGGACGCGATTCGCCTGGTGCAAAGGCCACACCGGCACGTTCATGATGATCGTGCTGCAATTGGGATTGGCGATCAGCCCGTTGTGTTTGTGGATCTGCTCGGGATTCACTTCAGGAACGACCAGCGGGATGCCGTCCTTCATGCGGAACGCGCTGGTGTTGTCGATGACGACCGCGCCGGCCTTGACGGCGCTGGGCGCGAACTCCCTGCTCAGCGCCCCTCCCGCGGAAAAGAAGGCGATCCGCACGTCCTTGAAGCTGTCGTGGGTCATCTCCTCGACGGTGAGCGTCTGCCCGGCGAAGGTCATGGTCTTGCCCGCGCTGCGCGCGCTGGCGAGAAGCCTGAGATTTTTGACCGGGAACTTCCGCTCGGCAAGGATCAGCAGCAGTTCCTGTCCGACGGCCCCCGTCGCCCCCGCGATCGCCACATTGACAGCCATGATTCGCTCCAGAAAAGAAACAGCCGCAAACCTCCGCTCGTGCCCGCTTGCGACGACGATCCACCCGAACCGGCGGGCGACCCGACCGGGCCGCCTGTCGCTTCGAGTTCATCGTTTGTTCGTCGTCATGGGCATGTCGGTTCGTCCGCGGCTCGTCATTGCATGAATTTCGGGGGATTGTTGCACTTTTTGGAGGAATTGCAAGGAAGAACGAAATCGCGCCCCGCGGATCAAGGGGAACGGCCTGGCCCTTTCATCCGTTCAGCGCTCGATCCATCGGCATCGATCCGTCATTCGGGTTCATCATCCGGCGGAGGGTTGAGATATTGACTGACATACTCCGGGCGAAGGGCGAGATAATACAGCTCGCCTTCATTGAGCTGCCTTCCGGCGAGCCGCTCGGCGTCTTCGCCGAGGCCCATGTAGATGTCGCATCGCCCCGCGGCGCGGATCGCGCCCCCGGTGTCCTGATCCATCATGAAGCCCTTGAACGCGATCGTCCCCTTGCCGTCAGACGACGGAATGGGCGCGACGACCAGCGCGGGCATCGAACGCGGATAGACGTTCTTGTCGGTCGCGATCGTCGCGAACGGCGAAACCGGAACGTTCAGGCTCCCGAACGGTCCGCCCGGGCGCTCGGTGAAGAAGACGTAACGCTGATTCAACCAGAGGTATCGGTCCATCGCGTCCGGGTGGGACTCGAAGTAGCCGCGCATCGCGCGAAGATTGAGGTCCTGCTCGCGAATGACCCCATCGGCGACCATCTGCCGGCCGGGACTGCGATAGTCATAGCCGTTGTTTCCGTTGTAGCCGATCTCCATGATCCGCCCATCGGGCAGGCGCAGCCGCGCCGAGCCTTGCACGGTGATGATGTAGGCGTCGAAGCGGCTTTTCAGCCAGACCAGTTCCTGCTCCGCGAGCAGCCCCCTGCTCTCGATTTCAGCGCGGGTGTGGTACGGGACGATTCCTTCCGGCGTGCGGCGTCCGCGCGTCTCCCCGGTCTCCTCGTCGCTGATCAGGTCCGCCGGACGACGATACAAAGGCCACTGATACATCCCGCCGCGAGACAGGCTCGCGTCGTAAATGGGCGTGAAATAGCCGGTGAACAACACCGTGTCGCTGTATTCATTCCCCAGCCGCCCTCCCTTGCTCTTATACACCTCGAACATCTCGCGGAACCGGTTGTTGAGTTGCGAACCATGCAGCCGGGTCATGGGATCGGCTTGCGCGGCGATGATCGCCTTCATCGCGTGCAGCGTCGCGACCGCGCGGTCGTGCGTGATGTCGAGATAGGGGAAAAACTGCCGGCTGCTCGGACGCGACAGATAAGCCAGACTGTTGTCGATCGATTGCCCGATGAGGGCAAGGTCCTGATTCGGCGCGATCAAGGCGTCACTGAAATCGGGATAGTCGTTCAGGGGGATCCTGCGCAGCGCCAATTCGCCCGGTGGGAGGGGCTGGCTGTAGTTGATCGGCGCGGGGGGCGCCTTCTGGCGGCAGCCCGCCAGAAGCGCGAGAAGCAGTGCCGCGAGCAAGAGGCCACCGGAATGGTTTCGCATCGACAAGGACTTTCCTCCATGAAAGCAGGATCGGATCATAAACGGATCGCGGGGTGTTGTCAGCACGTCGGCCGCATATGATTCGCATATTGCGGCCCGCCGCACACACGACAAGGAGCGCCGAGATGAATCGCATCGCCCGTTTTTTCATCGTTTTCTGCTGCACGTCCCCCATCGCCTTCGCGCAGGCGCCCGATCTGCCGGACCAGCCGACCACCCGGCGCGCGACCCAGGAGATTCTTCAGGATCGCCAGCGAATCGGTCGGGCATTGGCCGAACTGCTCACGCCGGCGACCCTGTTCGATCCCCAGGCCCGCGCCGCCATCGCGCCCCAGGCCGCGCCGCTGGCGCGCAAGCTCATCGCGCTGGATGCGGAGCTGGTCGATGTCGAGCCGCAGTTCAGGGACCGGATGCGCAACAGCGACATCGAGTTTCTTCAGATTCTCGCGCTCCTCGGTGAAACCGACGCCATCGACCTGTTGAAGAAACGGTCGCAATCGGACGATGAATCCATCGCGTTGGCGGCGCGGGGCGCGACGCTGTTCGTCGCCTGGGCGCACGCCGCGAAGGATGTCCCGGCCCAGAGCGAGGTGCTCGATCGCCTCGAAACGCTCGTGAACGATCATCCCCGATCCGACGCCCTCGCCAACACGGCGCGCATCCTGGCCGATGAAGGCGCCGCCGACGAGTCGCTGCGCGACCGCGCCGAAACCATCGTCCTGGAAAAAATGAAAGGTCCGGGCGCCGAGGCGGCCGGTGAATACATCACCGCGCAGCGAGCCATGCGCGCCAAGCTCAATCAACCCGTCGTCCTCGAAGGCACGCTCCCCGACGGCGTCGCGTTCTCAACCGCCGACTGGAAAGGCAA
>CAYUNS010000074.1:4778-17968 GCA_964446155.1 uncultured Tepidisphaeraceae bacterium
AGGCAAGGTTATCCTCGTCGATTTCTGGGCCACCTGGTGCGCCCCCTGCATCGCGGAAATGCCCGAGGTTCGGAACATCCGCGACCAGTATCACGACCAGGGCCTCGAGGTGCTGGGCATCTCCAGCGATCTGGCTCTGGCGCCGCTGGAAACGTTTCTCCGCAAAAACCCCCAGTACGACTGGCCGCACCTTTTCACCCAGACTCACTCCGGCCTGCACCCCCTCGCCGCCGAATACGGCGTCACCACCCTCCCCGCGATGTTCCTCATCGATAAAAACGGCGTGCTGCGAAGCGTGAAGGCGCGGGCGTCCTACAAGGAAATGATCCCGAAACTGCTGGCGGAATGACAGACCGCCGACGCGCGAAGCAGTGAGGCTCATCCTCCCGCCAAACCAATGACAAAGCCCGGAGACGGCGATCTCCGGGCTTTGTCGTTGACTGATGCTTCGAGCGCGATCGATTACCGATAGAACTCGATGATCAGGTTCATGTTCACTTCAAACGGGACGTCTTCGGGGGTGGGAATGGCGACGATCTTGCCCGTGAGTTGCGCGGGGTTCCATTCCAGCCAGTTGGGGACGTTGTGCCCCGCGTTCTGTTCCATGTTCTCGCGGAGGAGCTTGTGGATGCCGTCCTTGAACGTGATGGTCTGTCCGGGCTTGACGAGGAAGCTGGCGATGTCGGTCTTCACGCCATCGACCTTCACATGCCCGTGAGCGACGATCTGCCGAGTCGCCCAGATGGTTCGGCCGACGCCCAGACGACGCAGCACGTTGTCGAGGCGCGTCTCGAGGATCGACATCATCACCGTGCCGGTGTTGGCCTTCGAGCGCTTGGCCATGTCCATGTACTTGCGAAACTGCTTTTCCATCACGCCGTAGTGAAAGCGCAGTTTCTGTTTTTCAGCCAGGCGCACGCCGTATTCGGTGTTGCGTCGGCCTCGATAGCCGTGCATGCCGGGAAGCGTCAGCTCTTTGCCTGTGTGCTTGGGAATGTCGGCGATCGGCACACCGACGCGACGGGACAACTTGACTTTCGGACCCGTGTAACGGCCCATGAGAGAATCACTTTCCACGGGCGCCGCGTGGCGCGGCATGATGCCCGTTCAGGACATGCGACGCATCGGGACGACCGCCCGATGACTGACTCGCGGTTTCCGCGATGCATGGTTCTGAGCATGCGTCGCGACTCTTTCGCAAACCCGGTGGACAACGATCCACCCCGTGCGTAAAGGGGCCGGAATTGTATCGAAACCAATCCGATCCACAAGTGCCGTCGATGCCCGATTACGCCGGATGCGGGATCACGGTGTTGCCGAGGGACGGAGGAGGAATTCACCGGGAGGGAGGGTGATTTCATCGGTTCGTCCGGGCTGATGCAGGAAGATGCGGTGCGGCCGCTTGAAATCGACGTTTTGCAGGCAGATCGTCCCGGATTGGGGGAAATGGGAGAAGGCGACATGGTCGCACTCGGGGCCGGTTTCCCGGCCGTCGTCGGTGATCCAGACGCTTGCGCGCGTGCGGGAGGCGATGTGCCGATAGATCGCGCCGATCAGGCCTTTCGAGGCGACGCGGGCGCCCGGGCCTTCGTCGGTGTTCATCGCGCCGGGGTAAGCCCAGGAATTGAGAAAATAAACCATTCCCTTTCCATGGACGTGTCGGAGCAGCAGCGGATGGCCCTGCTCATCATCGATGACCAGCGTTTCCGCGTCAGGATCGGTGATCTCGATACGGCCCATGCGGGTGGCCATGATGCCGAATCGCCGGGGGAACTCGAAACCCAGCTCGCTCGATCCGCGCGGGGCGGTCGCCCAGTAAAACCGCTCGCCGGGACCGATCACCTTCACCCCACACAACTCGGAAAAATCCCCGCCGCGAACCAGATCGTCCACCGTATAGGAATTGTAATTCCGGTGCACGTTCGTCGAGAGATGCGGGATCGAGATGAACAGCGTCCCGCCGGCGTGGACGTACTGCCTGAGCAGCTCGTATTGCTTCTCGGACGACGTGTTCCATCCGGCGAAAAGCAACGCCTTGTAATGGGTGGAAAGGAAATCCGCGTCGATCCGGTCCTGCGCGAACGTGACGATGTCAACCATGCCGAACGGCGCGCCGGAGAGGAAGTGGTTCGGATACGGATCGAGCACGCCCCGGAGGGGATGGAAGACTTCCTTGACGATCTCCCAGCCTCGTTCGGGCGCGGCCTCGAACCATTCGGGACGGAGATCGGCCAGCGCGTACGCGCCGGCGATGGCGCTGTTGGGGCTGAAGGTGTATCCGCAAAGATCATGGTTGCCCTTGGCGATCGCCAGCGTCGTCTCGGGCTGCCCCTCGGGCGTGCCGTTGGCTTTCACGAAATCATAAAAGTCGGAAACGACCTCGCGGTATTTGCGGCAATACCACGAGTCGTGATTGATCTTGCCGTAATGCCTGCGGGCCTCGGCAATGTAGGGGATGAACTTCAGTTCGCCGGCGCCGCTCCAGGAGACCTCCGACGGCGCGAGCGGCACATGCGGCATCTCGAACTTCGGCGAGTCCTCGCAAAGCGACGCTTCGACGAACCAGTTGCCGCTTTCGTTGATGATCATCTTGCAGCCGGCGAGGTATTTCTGCCGCATCCCGGCGAGGAGCAGGTCGAACTTGTGTTCGCTCCCGGCCGGAAGCCAGGAATAATGCTCGTGCGCCATGTGCGATCCCCACAGGGGCAGATCGAACTGCCGATACAGCCCGCGCGACAGCGCCGAGGCGATGTTGAGATGCCGAAAGGCGAAATCCTCGAGGAGCGGGATGTCGGCGCCGGCGACGATCTCATAATCGACGTGGAAATTCGAGCTGGTGGCGATGATGTTGCCCCATCCGGCGGCGCGGCGCTGATCGACATGGTCGCGCACGCACTCGACGAGATTCTCCGTCAGCGTCTCGAGCGTCACCTCGTCCAGCCGCCTGCCCCGCAGGGATGCGTCGTCAAGGCTGAACGTAAATCGTTCCCCGAAGTCGTAGCCGAGATAATGCTCACCCAACTCGCGCAGGCTCGCGACCCATTCCGGGGTGGCGTCGGTGTAGATGAAGACGGTGTACAGCCCCCGCGCCGCGGCAAGGCGCGCGAAACGCGCCAGCCCCGCGGCGCGGCGATCGGCGTGCTCTTGCAGCTCGCGGCAATCGTGCGCGGTGAGATACGTCCCCGCCTCCCAGTCGGGATCGGGAATCTTCACGCCGATCTCATCGAGCGCATAGAACCATTCGTCGATCATCGCCGGCGCATACCCGCGCGGATATCCCCACACCTGCGCCAGGTTGCCCTGGTTGTCGTCGATGATCCGCTCGATCATCTCCCGTGGATGAGAGGTGTGCGGCGTCCATGCCGTGTGGGCGACCAGCCCGGAAAGGTAACAGTCCGCGCTCATCGGATACACGCCGGTCCCGATGAACATTCCGCACGGCGGAAGCTGAATGGGCGTTCCTCGCATGGTCGATTCTCCTCCGGCGGCAGGTCTTGCCCCGAACGCGGGGGAAGACGATGGGAACGTATGAGCGCCTCGTCGCACATCCTCCTCGCCGATCGAGGACACAGTCCGCCGCTCAGGGCCGATCACCGTCCAGGTGCTTGTCCTGAAGATAGTGCGTGCGGAGCGCGGCCACATGGTACTGCAGTTCCATCCATTCCGGGACGGCCTGGGCATAAAGCCGATCGACTTCCTCGGCGGACAGATCGCTGGACAGCCCGGCCGCATGCGCGTCGAGGCGCTGGATCAGCGGCTCGACGTGCGATCGATAAAACGCCGGATCGCCCAGGTCGGGATCGGCCCAGCCGATGGCGGGACCGACCGAGGTTCTCGCCTTGCGGTATTTCGCAACGGCCTTGAAAAGAATCCGCCGCTTGATCGCGGTGAGGTTTTCATCGCTCAAGCCGCTGAAGACGACATCGCCCCAGCTCGAACGATTGTGGACCGACTCGCTTCCCCCGAACGAAAGCCCGCCAGAGCGCGTCCAGCGGATCGCGTCCAGTTGCCACTTCGATCCGTTCACCGGCAGCTTGTCGTAAAACAGCTCCCAGGAGAGAAACAGATGGGACGCGAATCCTTCGGGGACGGCCTGCGTGTCCGTTCGCAGCGTGCCGTCGTCCTTCGACGGCAATCTGAAGCGTGCGTTGGGATACATCGTGATGAACGCATCCGGGTCCAGTTCCCCACCGGGCAATTCGAGGAGAAACAGGAAGTACGGCTGATGCTCGCCGGGCGCGAGATACATCTCGTACGCCCCGCCGCCCACCAGCCCGTTGCGGACCTCCGCGGCGCGTTGATCGTGCGCGAGCAGGAACAGATGGATGCCCTCGTCATCGCAGGCGATGTGCAGATCGCCGTCCTGGTCGCCCGTCGCCTCCTTCTGACCGGCGGCGGTGTTGCGTCCGGTGACGGCGGAATCCGTCTCGAGCAGAATCTGGAGGTTGTCGCCATAAGGCCGGTCCAGCTTCGCATGGCTCGCGGCGTCCTTGCGGATCGGCGACGCCAGCCAGCTTCCGACATCGAAAGGCGCATCGGGCACGAACGCGCAGACGATCGACGCCCGCGCCGGACGGTTCAGCAGCGCTTCATACGCGGCATGGAGCGTCCGTGCGGAGGCTTCATCCCCCGCCCGCAAGGCGGTGCGGGCCGCATGAAGGATCGATTCGGCTTTCTCCGACGCCGGAAGCGCTTTTTCATCCGTGATGAATTTTTCAACGGCGGCGATGTCATCGGACCTGAGGACGCTGGAGACGATGCCGGCCCAGAAGCGCATCGCCGGGGCGATGCGCGGATCGCCGGTCATTTCCCCCGCCGCCCGCACGGCCGGCTGCGTCTTGCCCTGGGCGACCAGCGCCTCGATCCGCCGGGTCTGGATCGATTCGTAATCCTTGTCCGAAAGCCTCGGGGCCTGGACCAGCAGCGGCGCGGCGAATTCGACCAGCGCAGGATCCTCGACGCTGCGATCATTGAACTTTCGCTGGAGGACGAGCGCGCGGTTGGCGTCCTGCTCCATGAAGGCCGGCAGGTATTTTTCGCACGCCTGCCGGATCGCATCGAGATCGCGCGATTGTCCGTCCCAGCACGGCAGTTTGCCGAACGCGTTCCATCTCGCCGGATCAGCCGCGGCGGGATCGTCCAGAATCCTCTCGCATTCCGCGCGACGGGCCGCGTCATCGCCGATCCGCCGATACAGATCGATCAGATCAAACCCATGCCGACGATACACTTCGATCGCCGCGGCGGAATTCCCCTGGGCCGCATCGACATCGGCGATAAGCTTTTCCGCCTCCGCGCGGGAACGATCGTTCACCTCGAGGGACAGAATCCGCTGATACGTCTCGCGGGCGCCGTCATAGTCGTCCTGCCGTTCAAAGAGCTTGCCGATGGCCTTGAGCGCCTGGGCACGGTCCTCGGGCGTGAGATCGGGAAACGTCATCGCGCGTTCCAGCACGGCATGGGCCGGAGCGAGATCCATGTCCGACAAATCCTGTCCCGCGAGCCCGGCGATGCGGGCATTGGCGATGTCCTGCAGCGCGTTGATCTTCGCACGATTCCCGATGCCCGGATCGGCGACGATGCGCTCGAAAAAGGCGACGGCCTCCTCCGGGGCCTTGCGCCGGTTGCTCGTTTCGGCGGCGAAGCGCAGGAAACGAACCTTCTCGTTCTCATGCAGATCGGGGGTTTTCAGCATCCGCTCGATCTGTGCGATCGCCTCGTCGAACCGCTTTTCCTGCACCATGGCCTGAATGGCCTTGAACGCATCGGCGGGCGAGGCCTGGCCGAACGCGGACCCGCCGGCGGTCGAGACCGCAACGACAAGCAGGCGCGCAACGAAAGATGTCACAGGGTTATTCATCATGGATCACACCAATTGGGGTTATCTGGATTCGTCGAGTCGGGACAGATGCAGGATTTTCTCGATCATTTCGAGACGAACGGCATTGAGATCGACGGTGGCGCCGTCCATGAGGGCGAACCACTGTCGGACCTGCCGGCCGGCGTACACGCGATCGAGATCGCCCGACGCGATCGCCTCCTCGGCAAGCCGCCGGAGATGGGTGGCGTAACGAATGTCGTCGATCGCCTCGCGGAATCCCTCCCACGCCAGCGTGTCCACCAGCCCCTCGCTGGTCGGATACGCCAGCACCATCGGCTTGTACAGCTCGACGGCGCGGTCGTTCCATGGGCCATAGGCGAATTCGTAATTGTTCACCATGTCGAAATCGGACAGGTATCCCAGCAGACCATGCTGTCGTCGGACGAAGGCGGGATTCTCCGAGCCGTTGTGCTGGTTGGCGTAGAAGCCGACGTGCCCGTTGCCGACCTGTCTCCATTTGCGGGCCTGATGACGATCTCCGGGAGTGGCGGCGGTGGGATGGATGTCCATCATGTAGCCGGCCTTGGCGAAGATGTGATCGTGACCGGCGAGGCTGGTCAGCAGCCCGTGCTCGTGAACGATCCGCCACGCCTGCCGCGCCTTCACCACCCAGTGCGCCGACTGCTCATCCCCGAGGCTGAGAGCCGCCTCGGTGTGACCGAAGTGCCGGCGGTAAAATTCCGCCCACGCCGCCGCCGAACGCTTGAAGGCCATCAGTTCGTCATAGGTGTAGGGCGTGCCGTCGTGCGTTCCCCGCCAGGGCAACCCCCCGCCGATGATCGGCCGGGTCTGAAAACCCGCTTCCTTCATCAGCGCCACCTGCTTTTCCGCGCGGTCGGCGGGCGTGTCCGGGCCGACGTTCGGACCCAAATGCAGGATGTTGTGCGCGCGAAGGTTTTTCAACGTCGGCACAAAAGCCTTGTGATCCGGAGCGATCCGGGGCCACGCCCCCATCAGCGTGACGATGAAGTCCCTTTCGAGGTCGTAACCGGCTTTTGGCAACGGCAACTGGAACGGCAGCACCTTCACCACGACGGGGATGGCTGCCGGCGGATGATTCGGGGCCGTCACCTCGATCGCTCCGCGATAGGTTCCCGGCCGGGTCTCGACCGTGGCATGGGCGGTGAGAAAAAACTGCTTGAACTGTCCGGCCGAGAAGGCGACCGGCTGAAGCGTCCCGGCGTCGGCAAAACCCTCCGTGTACGGATCGAAGCCGGCGTCGATCTTGCGGGGAGCGCTGATCCAGACATGCCGGGCGCCGTCCGGTCCGTTGATGCGCGCGTGATTGCCGGGCCGCTGCGTATCAACGCGGATCAGGTTCTCGTCGTGCAGCAGCAGTTCGGGAACGAGCGTCAGCCCGACATCGTTGAAATAGCTGAACCACGCGTTGCCGTTCTGATACCAGACCTTGACGACCTTCAGATCCAGTTGCTCGTCGGGGAAGACCACGCCTTCGGCGTTTTTCAGTTCCGACAGTTTCAACCGCGCCTCGGGGACATCGGCAAAGGGATAGATGACGAAGGAAGCCGGTTCGTATTCGTCCCTCGCCGCGATGATCCCCACCGGCCGGGCATGTCGGCCGTCAATGGGAAACGCATCGGGCAGCCGCATCACCGGACTGATGGCGGGCACGGTGTAATGCGTGAAGAACGAAGCCGGTGGCGTGTTCGCGGCCTCCACGTCGGCGGCGACGCGGCGGGCGTTGTCATTCACGCCCTCCACCTGCGCCATCGCCAACCCGGGCAAAAGCAGACAACCGACGCCGAACATCCAGACCGATTTTGCCAGTCGATACATCAAGTCCCTCGAAAAAAATCGAACCCGAATCCGACGCTTCCCCGCATCCATGAACCCCCGTTCCCCAGTCGCTTCGCGGGCCTGTCACGGCATCCAGAGATTGAACATGTTGTTGGGGGAGTTGTATTGATAGACCGTCCCGCCGCCGAGCGGTGGATCAGGCATGTGAAACTGCCGGGCAGCCTCGGCGACTGGAACGGAGTCCACATGCCCATCCACGAACAGGACGTTCACCCAGTTGTTCGGAACCTTTCCATGCCGGCCGACCTGGAGATCGGCGATTGTCTCGGCCGCATAAGTCTGGGTGGCGGTGACGACGATCCCGTTCAGCGATCCGGCGCCGGGGCAGCCGTGCCACGGAAGATCCAACGTGTTATGGCCGAACTTAAGCTCGATGGATCGATATGGCCAGTCCATGGCGTAAACCTTGTCGGTCGGGTTCACAACCTGGAACATTTTCCGGTAGAATGATCCGCCCGCGCTGATTCGTCCCCACCCGCCACTCGAGTGATTCAGACCATAGCTATGCATCCCATATCCATAGCCAAGTGACGATGGCCGTGGCCCGTTGGGGCAGACAAATGAACGCGGAAGACCGGAATCATTGCCTGTCGGAATGGAATCCACATCCGCACCTGTAAGAACCGACGCCAACAGTCTGATCGGATAGTGCGACTCGTTGCTGTACGACCCACTGGGAAAAGAGGGATTGGGTGGATTAAACTGCATGTACAGTGGGAAAGCGCCCTTGTAAATATTGGCATAAAGCTGGGCGGCATGACCCATCTGCCGCAGGTTGCTCATGCATTGCACGCTCTTGGCCGCTTCGCGAGCTTTGTTGAGCGCGGGCAGGAGGATCGCGATGAGCAAGGCGATGATGCCGATGACCACGAGCAGTTCGACCAACGTGAAACCATGGACGGATCGGGCGCGGTCATGACGAACAACACGGGGGTCATTGACGATGGGTTGACGGTTCAGGTGCGTCACGAAAGACCTCCACTCGTGAAAGGGATATGAAGTGGGTCGGTTCAGGTGAACGATCGCGAACACGATCGGAAGCGAAGCCGGGAACGGCCGGGCTTCGCGCCCGCGACGGATCGCGCGGGACGGGGATCATTGGAAACTGGACAAGCTTCATCGGCATATGGGCTTCAGCCAAAAGATGCGGACTGTTCCGCAGGGGATCGGGTTTGCGCCCGATCGGAATCCGTCCGGTCCGCGCCCGTGGTGGCGCGCACCACCAGCCGGGGGGACAGGTGTTGCACGGCCGGATCGGGCACGCGGCCTTTGAGCAATTCCAGGGTCATTTCCGCCGCGATTTTCCCCATCAGCCCGAAGGGAACATGCACCGTCGTGAGCGGCGCCTCGAACAACTCGGGCGGGAGAAAGTCCCCCACGCCGACCACGCCGAGCTGCGAGGGAACGGACCAGCCCAACTCGCGGGCGGCGCGCACCGTGGTGAGGGCGGCGACGTCATCGCTCGCGATGATGCCGGCCGGCTGACGCAGGCTGCCCAGGACGCGATGCACCTCCGATCGCAACGGGCGCTTGCGCGGCTCGGTGAAGATCAACTCGTCCTCCACCCCTGCCCTGGCGAGGGCGCGGCGATAGCCGGCCATTCGCGGGGGGGCTTCTTCATTCTCGGGAACCATCAGGGCGATCTGCCTGTATCCCTGGGACAAAAGATGCTCGGTGGCGATTTCAATCGCGCCGCTGATGTTGAAATGAATCGCGCAGGGACCGACGCCGGGGGCATCGAGATTCAGGGGCACGATGGGCAGTCCCTGTTCGGCCAGCGGGCGCAGATGGGCCTCGCGCAGCATCGGTTGCGTCGGCGCCACCAGGGCGCTGACCTTGGCTCGACGGACGATGTTGGCCAGGCAGCCCGGATGGGTCATCTCGGCTTCGGCGTTGACGAAGATGAACGCCAGATTGTATCCTGCGGCCCGCAACGGCTCGCTCAGTCCGGCCACCAGTCGTGAAAAGGCCGGATGCTCGAGCATGTGCTCCCGGTCCCAGACCAGCAACCCGATCGCCCCGGCCGCACCATGACGCTCGGACTGCGGACGAACGAACGTGCCCACTCCGCGCTTGCGATAGAGGTATCCCTCGCGCACCAGCTCCGACAACGCCCTCGCCACCGTCGCATAGCTCACGCCATGCCGATCCATCAATTCCTGCTGGTTGCAAAAAACGTTGCCGGGATCGAAATTGCCCTCCTCGATCCGGCTCAAAAGCAGTTCCTTGAGTTGATACCATTTGCTGATCGGACTATCAGAATCGATTGAAGCCGAGACCAGGGGGCGGTTCCGGCGGGAGGCGGTCGGCTTCGACCGAGACACCGTTTTTGGCGTTTCCGGGCTGTTTTCCACTCTTTTGCGCGGCTGCTCATCCATGACCATGATCCTTTACATCTTTCACGTCTGGGCGAGGATTTTAGTTTAATCGATCTAACGATTATTATGTCGCCCCATGGAGGGTTTGTCAAAAAAAGAAACGAAGTTTCCTTTTCATCCCTTGGAAACATCGGCGGAACTCCGCGAGGCCGGCGCCCCCGGCCAAACCGGGGTTACTTCTCCACCGGCACGACGATACCACGCATGATCAGGTTTTGACAAAACAGGAAAACCAGAAAGGTGGGAATGGCGGCGATGACCAGACTGGCGTAGACGACGGTCGGATGAACCTGGCTTTGTAACTGGAACAGCCAGACCATGATCGTCCACATGGCCGGATCGGGGATGATGACCAGCGCCATCATGAACTCGCTGTAGGCGCCCGTGAAGGCCTGGAGCGCCAGCACCGCCAGGATCGGCTTGGACAGGCTCATGGTGATGGTCCAGAACTTGGTGAATTCCCCCGCGCCGTCGATCTCGGCCGCTTCGTACAGTTCCTGGGGGAGACTGTCGAAGAATCCCTTGAGCAGGAAAATCCCGAACCCGTTGGCGGCGCCCGGGACGACCAGCGCCCAAAAGGTGTTGAGCAGGCTGATGCTCGTCGAGGCTTCTCCGAAGAGGCGCGGCAGGAGGTAGAATCCGGCGAGCAGACCGATCGCACCGGCGAGCACGCCCTTGATCCAGTCCGGCCAGCGCGGCACAAGCCTGACCAGCGCAATCGCCACCGGGATCCCCACCGCCGCCGTCACCGCCAGGCCAAGCAGCGGAAAACGCTTGAGCAGGAGGAAGCTCGGGATCATCGTCACTTCAGGGGGAAAGGCCATCGTACACATACAGAACAGCAGTACCTTGTAGGTGCTCGGCGGGCGGTATCGGCTCAGCGCGTACGCCGCCAGCGGATTGACCGTCAGCGTCACCAGGATCATCAGCCCGCAATAGATCACCGTGTTGCGCAGGCCGTTGCCGTGCAGCAAAAGGTAGTCGATGACGTGGATGTAGTTGCGGAAGAACAGCTCCCAGCGCACGCTGGTTTTGCTCGTCTGGAAGTCGGCGTAATCGACGGCTTCGACGGGAAGGGGCAGCGGAGCGACCTGCTCGACCGGCACGCCTCGCCGCGCCGCGACGAACGCCTCGAAAGCCTGCCTGGGTCCATCAATGGACAACGCCTCCAGCGGGCAGACGTCCGGGTTCTTGAGGAACGCGGAAAAGTCCACCTGCTGGGCCACCGATGCGGGCGGGCCTGCCGGAAGCGGAATCTCCCGGAAATCGTCGAAATGCGTTCCCCAGTTGGCGTTGAGCTGGGTGATGTCTCCATCGTACTGGTTGGCCAGATGATCGCTGAACGCCCCGCCGAACGCCGGATCGACCCGGATGAACGCGGTGTTGAGATCGAAGCGCACGAACTGTTCCCAGTCGTGGCGGGTCTGCCCGTCGGCGGGAGGCGTCGCGGGGAGCAGAACCTGATCGTAACGCTCGTAATCGGTGCCATGGGCGGTGTTGTATTGCTGAATGCCGGACCATTGCGGGGCCAGGAATTCCTTCCAGTAGATGCCGTCGAGATTCAGGAGAATCCGATCGGAAGGCTCGGACTCCCGCTTCAGGTGTTCGAGCGCCTGGTAGTTGGCGACATCGGGGAAGTTGAACCGCCTCGCGGCGTAAGGGGTGGTCGGCGGGCCGACCTGCGACCACGAGGTGTACCGCACGCCGACGGCCTTGGAATAGTCGGCGATGTCGCCGTACCGCCGCTTGACCATCGAGCGGAATCGCCGGGCGTTTTTGCCCAGCGTCGATCCCGATTGCCATTCATCGAGGATATACCAGTGGTTTTTCCAGTTCCCTTCGGCGCGAAACGCGATGAACGCATCGACGAGTTCCCTGTCGATCCCCGACGGGGCCGGAGGGGTGATCCGTCTCCAGGTCAGCACCGGCGAGTGGCGCGCCTTTTCGGCTTCGGCGACGATGGCGTACCTGGATTCGTTGTACTTCATCCAAAGGATGTCGTCGTCCCACAGGTAGGAGGGGACGGGCGTGATCCAGAGGTGATCCGTGTCGCTCTTGACCGAGCCCGAGAGCATGAGCATCAGCGGATAGATCATGCTGATCGCGCCCACGATCAGGAGGGCGTAGATGCAGACAATCACCGTTCGAACGGCCCAACCCTGTCTTCCAATTTTGCTGATGATGGGCATTGGCTCAGGCCTTGGCGGTACGGAACTCGAGATTGCTCATTCGCTTGAGCTGGAACACGGTGAACCCGATGAGCATCGCACCGAGTATCCACGACATGGCGGCGCCGACGCCGAACTGGAGGTATCCGAACGTGGTGTAGAAGATCTTCAGCCCGATGACCTCGGTCGCGCCGCCGGATTCTCCGTAAGGCCCGCCTCCGGTCATCGCCAGCATGAATCCCCCCGCGCCGCGGATGGCGCCGATCATCGCCCCGATGAAATTGATCATGACCAGGATTTTGATCGTCGGCAGCGCGACATGCAGCAGCTTGTGACGGATGCCCGCGCCGTCGATGTCCGCCGCTTCATACAGGTCCTCGGGGATCGTCTTCAGCGCCGCCAAATAGATCAGGCATCCTGGTCCCATGCCGGCCCAGACCGTGGGCAACAGGCAGAAGAACAGGGCGAACCAGGGATCCTGCAACCAGTCCCGGTTGAAGTAGGTCATCGCCACGCCGGGAAGCTGGTTGAGCGCCCAGATCAGACCGTTGAGAAGCTGGTTGATCATGCCGCTCGGTCCGTAAAAGCTTTTCCACAGGAAGATCACCACCACCCCCGAGAGGACGGCCGGCAGATAGTAAACCGTGCGGAAGAAAATCCCCCCGCGGGGCACTTCGCTGAGCAGCAGCGCCAGTCCGATCGGCGCCCAGAAGCCGAAGATGAAAAACAGCAGCGCGTAGATCAGCGAGATCCGCATCGAGTACCAGAACTCGCCGCTGTAGAGGACGGACGCGAAGTTGGCCGCGCCAACGAATTCGCTGTCGCCGAGCACGCTGTAGTCCTGGAAGGCGATCGCCGTTCCCTGCACCATCGGCCAATACATCCAGATGCCGATCAGGATCAGCGCCGGCGACATGATGATCCACGCCTTGAGATGGCGTCTCG
>CAYUNS010000075.1:0-17946 GCA_964446155.1 uncultured Tepidisphaeraceae bacterium
GTTCGGCTGGATGAGCCGTTTCCGCCGGCTGGCGCGTGATTATGAACGGTTGCCGACCGTGCTGGCCGGCTTTCATTTCATCGCCTTCGCCTGCCTCATGCTGCGTCGGCTCATGATGATCGGAGTGGCCTAAAGTTCACAACACGCTCTAAGGCTCAATCGAGCAGTCTGATGCACTCGCGAAAGAAATGCGACCGATAAAGGCGGTAGAATCGCCTCGTGTTCCCTTTTTCAAGCCAGAGAGCTGCCCACATTGGAGTTTGTCGCACAGCATGTCCCGGTTAGAGTTGAAGAGTCGCGAGGGGGCCGGCGCCGGCTCAGGGGTTTAGGGTCATTGGGAGCCACGAAACCGAAGAGAGCTGGAGCAATTTAGTTCGACTTTCGAACTTGGTTGATCTCTCGTCGCGGGATCGTGAACGTGGGAGAAGCGAGTCATGATGAATGCACAGGAGCCTTTTCATCGGGCATTGTCCACGGTGCTTCGCGAGATATTCGACGGCCCGCCGGGATCGATGGCGGTTCTTCTCAAGCCCGGCGATCCGGGGCTGCTGAAGCAGCTCGAGTCGATTGACGCCCAGACCGCTTCCGTTCGACCGATGCCCGGGCGGACCACCATTGCGCAGCATGTCGATCATGTGTTGTACGGCATTGAGTTGATGAATCGCTGGGCCGAAGGCGAGCCTAATCCGTGGGCAACGGCGGACTGGGAGGCCGCGTGGAAGCGCGGGCCGGTGAATGAAGTCGAATGGCGAGAGCTGCAATCGAAGCTTCGCAAGGCCTCGGAGCAATGGCGTGCGCATGTGGCGACCCGGACGGAATGGGACGACCTCACGGCCGCCGGGGCGCTCTCCACGTCGGCGCACACGGCATATCACCTCGGCGCGATTCGCCAACTTCTTGCCGCCAGTGAGGGGAAGAGCCGCGATTGATCGGGAAGGATGATTTGCCCGGACATCGTGCTACGGCGTCGGCCATTCATCCAATGGGATCGCGGCCTGCGGTCGGGCGGGGGATGCGCCGGCCGACGATGGACGAAGCTCGACCGCGACGATCGCTCGCCCATCGGCGTCGGGAGTGAACGTCACCTCCAGCTTTCGCACGCCGGGGTTGGGTGAATCCCATTCCCGTGTCAGCGTGGACACCTCCACAACCGACAGCTTGGCGTCGCGCGGAGCGACGACCGTCAGCGTCAGCGTCCGGGTTCCCTGGGTGAGCGACGCCGTGTTCCCCTCGATCGTCACCTCGGCGCCGGTGAGCATCGCCCAGCGCAGCGTCTGTCCGGCGGGCACGCCGTCGAGTTCATCGCGAACGACGCCGACGCGCCGATTTTCCGCGAGACCGGCGCCGCGACGATGGCGCTTCACCCGATCGTCATGAATGGCCGTCAGATTGACCACCGTGTGCGGAAAATCGCCATCGGCCAGGTGCGAAGCGATCGGCGACATGCCGTTCACCGCCTGCGGATGATCCCCGATCGTGACGACATTGTGCGCCGCCGCCGACTGCCGGAAAATCCTCCATCGATCCGAGCCTTGCGACATGTTCCACAGGTTCATGCCGCGCGATTCGATTCCATGATATCCTTCCATTCCGAGATCGATCGCCCACCGCGCCCCGTCGGCGTCGAAGACGAACGTCCCGACATCCTGTTGCCCGTGGTTGACGTTGGGCCTGCCTCCCTTGATCGCGAGATAGCTCGCCTCGTCATGCCATCCGGATCGATGCGCGCCGACCGGGTTGACGCTTTGCCCGCTCCAGGAAAGCGGCATCTTCACGTCTTGCACCGGTGTTTCCGTCGAGTCCAACCAGAGCAGCGTCAGCGCGCCGAGCATCCGCTCGCGCAGCGGGCCGTTTTTCAGGGCGCGCGTGAGCCGTCGCCTTTCGAGGAAGGCGAAGTCCGGTCGATCGTATTGTTTCGCGAACCACATCAGGACCGCGCTGGGCTGAGGCCCGCCGGCGATGCAGTCGGCGTAGTTGAACCACTCCATCGTCGGGCCGGTGACTTCGTGCTGATAAATCGCCGTTTCACGGAACCCCGGAAACGACGCAATGCCGAAATCGCTCCCCAGCCCCGAGCGAAGTCCCTCGATCATCAGCACGTTGAACATCGTCCCGTACTGCCAGTACATCGGTCCTTCGGGATAGACGCCGTCGGGCGAATAGGCCTGCATCGAATGCGCGGGAACCTTCTCCACGGCCCGGCGGACGACCTTTGCGGCCAACTCGGGCGTTTCCTCCCACACCGCGATCGCCGCGAATGCCATTCCCGCATGGCAGACCTGGTTCCAGTTGTTGTCCGAGGTGACCCACCACGCCTCGCCCTGGCCGGGCTTGGAGAACGACGTGTGGATCGCCTTGTCGATCAGCGCCTGGCGCAGCGTCCGCCGGGTCGGCTCATCGAGCGCGCCGTGGAGCCAGTCGTAGCCGATCGCGACGGCCATCGCCATTTCCGCGGTGTCGAGATAATGCGAGGGGTTCCAGTCGTGGAACGCCGCGACCGCGAGCAACTCGGTCTGGGCGCGCTCGAGGTAACGGGCGTCTTCCGACAACCGGTACAGCAGCGCCAGCCGCGTGATCCGCAGCAGCGCCTCACGCGACACGTCGAGCAACCTGCGTCCTTCCTTGTCGTATTTCAGCGTGGGAAGATCGATCAGCGCGTCGGAGGCTTGTTTCTCCGATTCGTATATCTGCTTCAGTAGCGGATCGGCTTCGATCCGCCGGCGCAGGTCATCGAGTTGCGTGTCGGTCATCAGCAATCTCGGGTGCGGGTGCGGCGTCATTTTCGGCGTGATGTCCGGTGGGGGCTGCTGCGTCGACTGAGCTTCTATTGTCATGGTCATTCCCAGAAAAAGGATCAGGGTCGCGAGTTGAATTCTGGCGGCCATGCGCCGGATTCTAATCCCGCCTGCCCGTAATACAACGAACCGCGGCGCCTTGATGACGCCGTTCCGATTCCAATCGCCGTCGGTGAAGATGGGCGACGGCGGGGATAGCGCCTATCATTCGCCCTTATGAGCAAACCTCCCATCCTGATCGTCAGCGGCACCAATCGGCCGAACTCGAACACGTTGCGCGTCGCGAACCTGATCCATGAACGGTATCGCAGGATCGATGTCCCCGCCGAGGTGTACAGTCTCGAGCAACTGCCGCTCGAATTGTTCCAGGGCGGCGCCTACGCGCACAAGCCGCCGGCATTCATCCAGGTGCAGCAGCGCGTGCTGGCCGCGCCGGGACTGCACATCGTCACGCCGGAATACAACGGGTCGTTTCCGGGGATGCTCAAGTTCTTCATCGACATGCTGAAGTTCCCCGAGAGCTTTCAGCACAAGCCGGTGGCGTTCGTCGGCCTGGCCGGAGGGGTGTGGGGAGCGCTGCGATCGGTCGAGCAACTGCAACTGATTTTCAGCTATCGCAACGCCTTCGGGTATCCCGATCGCGTTTTCCTGCCCGGCATCAAGAACAAGCTGGACGAGAATGGCGGACTGATCGACGCCGACCTGGAGGCGCGGCTGACGAGACAGGTGGAGGGATTCGTCGGATTCATCGACTGTCTCGGTGTTTCGCGCTCGGTGCCGCCGGGGGCACTCCCGTGACTTGTGCGCGCCCGATCACGGTTGATAATCGTCATCCGATGCCATCGCACAACAAGACGCTTTATGCGGTCATCCCATATCTTGTTCTCGCCGCCGCGATCCTCGCGACGTTTGGGCGGGCGGTGCGCCACGAGTACCTGGAATGGGACGATCAGCTCCAGGTCTTCCGCAATCCCGATTTCAATCCACCGACGGTCGAAAAAGTGATGCGTTACTGGCGGGATGCGCACATGAGCATTTATATGCCCGTGACCTATTCACTTTGGGGGGCGATCGCGGGCGTCGCCTATGACGAGCCGCGGGAAGGTGAGACGAGCGGACTGAACCCCGCGCCGTTTCATGCGTTCAACGTGTTGTTGCAGGTGTTGTGCGCGTGTGTGCTGTTTCGATTTCTCCAGGAGTTTGTGGAGGATCGCCCCGCCGCACTGCTGGGGGCGCTGGTGTTCGGGCTGCATCCGCTGATGGTCGAGCCGGTGGCCTGGATTTCGGGGATGTACACGGTGCTGTCCACGCTGCTGTCGCTCGTGGCGCTGCTGCTGTACATGCGATATGCGAGGCGCGATCGCGACGGTCGGCGGGATGCGCGAACGTGGTCGTTGCTGGGTCTGGCGACGTTGATGTACCTTCTGGCGATGCTGAGCAAGCCGTCGGCCGTCGTCGTGCCGGCGATCGTCGTCGCGATCGAGCTTTTGTTTTTGCGACGACACTGGCGGAGATGGGCCGCACCGGTGGGGGCGTGGTTCGCCCTTGCCATTCCGATCATGCTGAAGGCGCGGTCGCTCCAGGCGTCCGGGCCGCTGGCCGAAACGCCGCTGCTCCATCGGCCGCTGATCGTGCTCGATTCGCTGGGGTTCTATCTACAGAAGGTCGTCGCCCCGCTTTCGCTTGGCATCGACTACGGTCGCGCGCCCGATCGCCTGATCGACTCCGGGCAACTCGCCTATACATGGATTCTGCCCGCGCTGGTGATCGTGGTCGCCATCCTCCTGGTTCGCCGCACGCCGTGGCTTCTCCTGTCGCTCCTGATCTTCACCATCGCGGCGATGCCGTATCTGGGATTGGTGCGATTCGAGTTTCAGTGGTTTTCGACCGTCGCCGACCGCTATGTTCATTTCGCGATGGTCGGTGTCGCGATCGCAACCGCGTTTCTCCTGCGAGGCCGAAAACGGGCGATCCTGGCTGTCGCGGCGGTGGTCGTCCTCGCGCTGGGGCTGCGCAGCGGCGCGCAGATCCCGCACTGGCAAACATCGGATACGCTGTTTCATCACGCGATCCGGGTGAATCCCGACAGCCTGGTGGCGCACAACGCGCTGGCGTTTCTCGCATCGCAACGCGGCGAGATCGACGAGGCGATGCGGGGGTACGACCGGGTTTTGCGGATTCGCGGCAACGATCCGGTGGCGCATTACAATGTCGCGAACCGTTTGCTCGCGATGAACCGGCTGGAGGAGGCGATCGGGCACTATCGCGCTTCGCTCGAGGCGTTCGACGGGAACGCGCGGGTCCACAACAATCTCGCGGTGGCGCTGTATCGCGCCGGTCGGCCGGAGGAGTCGCTGGCGCATTTCGCGCAGGCGGTGCGGATCAATCCCCGCTATGTGGAGGCGCGCGTCGCGTTCGCGGGCGTGCTGGCGTCGGGAGGATTGCTCGATCAGGCGATGGCGCAATACCAGGCCGCGCTGGAGGTCGATCCGACCTCGGAAACCGCGCAACGCGGACTTCGGAAGGTGCATGAGCTGCGCCGCGCCGGCGATCCCGGCGGACAGTGACATCGGGCGCGCGACCGGCTAAACTCGACCGTTCACCGCTCGATACCGGGCATTTTCGTGGAGGATTCACCGTGGCCGCGCAGACCGTGCTTGCCGTCGTCAGTGTGCTTGGAAAAGACCAGAAGGGCGTCGTCGCGCAGTTCGCCACTTATCTGGCCGAGCGCGGCGTCAACATCGAGGACATCGAGCAACGCGTCGTCCGCGGCTTCTTTGTCATGGACATGCTGGTCGATCTTCGGGATCTCACCTGCGCTTTGTCCGAAATCATCACCGGGCTTCTGGAACTGGGCAAAAAGATCGACATGGAGGTGCGCGTCCATCTCCACAGCGAACGCCGGCAGAAGCGCGTCGCGCTGCTGGTCAGCAGGGAGACGCACTGTCTCGAGCGGCTCATCGAGGACTTCACGCACGGCCGGCTTCACGGGGAGATCGCCGGCGTGTTCGGCAACCATCCCGACCTCGAGCCGGTCGCAAAGGCGGCGGGGCTGCCGTTCGAATGGAAAAGCGCTGAAAACGTCGAGGATCATTTTGCGTGGCTGAACAAAAGGCTCGTCGAGCATCGCGTCGATCTTATCGTGCTGGCGCGCTACATGCGGATTCTGCCGCAACGCATGGTCGAGGAATTCCAACATAAGATCATCAACATCCATCCCTCGCTCCTGCCGTATTTCCCCGGCGCCGCGCCTTATCGGCAGGCGTTCGAGAGCGGGGTGCGTGTGCATGGCTGCACGGCGCATTTCGTCACCGAGCAGCTCGATGAAGGTCCGGTCATTCTCCAGGACGTGTTTCACATCAACGTCGGCGTGGACACCATCGACGACGTGAAGAACAAGGGATTGGAACTGGAGGGGCGCGTGCTCAGCAAGGCCGTGCGGCTTTTTCTCGATGAGGAGCTTGTCGTCGTCGAGGGCAAGGTGATTTTCAAGCCGGGCATCAGCCGGTTTCTTTCGACCGGCGGGGAAGGCAATCCGCCGCCGCGATCAGCGTGATCCGCATGTCACGAAGCGAATTCCACGTCGCGCCCCATCGCCAGCCGATGCTCCGTGAGATCGGACTCGACGCCGACGCCGTTTTTGATCATCCGGACATCGTCGCCTGGCGAAAGCTGTCCGACCGCGAAAACTGCACGCTCGACGCCGCGCTCGCCGATGGCTCGCGCGTGCGATGGCACATCAAGCGGCATCACGACGCGAACAGCGCCGCGGCGCGCGATGAAGTCGAGGGCATTCGCCTGCTGACGGACAACGGCATTCCGACGACGCCGCTGATCGGCTGGGGGCGCGTCGCCGGGCGGGGCGCGTTCGTGATCTCCGAGGATCTGCGGGGTTTTCAGGCCGCCGACAAGCTCCTCGCCTCGGGGATGCCGTTCGAGCGATTGCTCCAACCCGCCGCCGACCTCGCGTCCAGGCTCCATGCGGCCGGGCTGCACCATCGCGATCTCTATCTCTGCCATTTTTTCGTAAATGTTGAAGATCCAACCGATCTTCGTCTCATCGACGCGGCGCGGGTGAAGCCGCTTCCGCGATGCTCGATGTTTCGTCGGCGATGGATCGTGAAGGATCTGGCGCAGTTCTGGTACAGCACGCTCGAATGCCCGATCACCGATCTGCAGCGCGAGGCGTGGCTGGAACGATACGCGACGGCGCGCGGGATCGGGGATTCGTCCCGGCTTCGTTCGTCGATCGAGCGCAAGGCGGCTTCGATCGGACGGCATGACGCGAAGCTTCGCCGCAGGCAGCCTCGCCGCAACATTTCCATTCCGGAGAACGGCGCGTGAGGATCGCATTGGTCATTCTTCATGCCGATCCCGCCCGCGGCGGAGCGGAACGATATACCATCGACCTGGCCCAGGCGCTGTCGGGACGCGGGCACGAGGTGTCACTGCTGGCGGCGAGCTTCGCATCGTCATGGCCGGGCGTGGCGAATGTGCCCCTGGCGAATCGTGGCTTGACGCGCGCGGGACGATACCAGCGATTTCTCGAATCGCTGGACCAGTCGATCGACCGGGCGAAATACGACATTGTTCATGCGATGCTGCCGGTGCGGCGGTGCGATGTTTATCATCCGCACGCCGGCATTGCCGTCGATGCGGCCGAGAAATGGAACTTCGTTCTCAATCCCCGCCGGATCGCGATGGCGAACGTCGAGCGCCGACTCCTGACCGGCGCCCGCCCGCCGGTGACGATCGCATTGTCGGAATATGTGAAACGTTCGATCCGCGCGCAATATCCCACCGGACGGATCGCCACGCTGTTCAACGCCGTCGCGCTCGATCATTTCGATCCGGCCGCGCCGAATCAGCGTCGCGAGACCCGCGAAGGCAGAGGGCTGTCGGAGGAGGATGTGGCGGGGATCATCGTCGCGCAGGATTTCGCCCGCAAAGGCGTGCCGCAGGCGATCGAGGCGACGCGGCGGATCAACGCCGGCCGCGCGCCGGGCACGCGGCCGCTCAAGCTTCTCGTCGTCGGCGCCGAGCACGCACCCGGCATCGAGGGCGACATTCTCTTCGTCGGCTCAACCTCGCGCATGGCGCGATTTTATGCCGCATCGGATTTCTTCGTCCTGCCGACGCGACACGATCCGTGCAGCCTCGTCGTGCTCGAGGCGCTGGCGATGGGCCTGCCCGTCATCAGCACGGTCTTCAACGGCGCGTGCGAGATCATGACCGACGGCGTTCACGGCCGGGTGTTGAACGATCCACGGGACGTGGATTCGCTGGTGAGCGCGATGCGGCAACTGATGGACGACAAGACCCGCCGGGCAATGTCGCAGGCGTGCATCGAGCTGCGCCCGAGGCTCTCCTACGATCATCACCTCGAGGAGCTGATGAAAATCTACCATGCGGCGGCGGGGCGGGATGCCGATCCCGCCGTCTCTGATGCCTGAGTCCCATCGTTTCCCATGGCGTGACACCCGCGTCTCGAGTCGTCATCGGTCGTTGCCGGATTGGACGAGCCTGTCCCGTTTGTGCGATACTGCCGGCATGGGGACACAATGCCTGTCGGTGCATCATCTTCGTCGTCGATGGAAGCCGGTCAAAGAACGACTGCTTCTTTCGTGTTCGGACCATTCAACGCCAATCCGCCTGCATCGAACGTTCAGTTGGCTTGCTCGCTGCGATGAAATGGAGCAGGGTCAGGACGCCGATCTGAAGCTCATCTGCCTGTGGATCGGTTTCAATGGGATTTACGGTCAATGGGATGCGGAGCGAAAGGAGCCTTTGGCCGATCGACAAAGCTGGAGGCGGTTTCTCGACCGGCTCCTCGCTCTCGATGCCGGCCAGCGCCTGTCGGCCATGCTGTTGGATCAGCGCGATCTTGTAATGTCCATTCTCGACGATGAATTTCTATCGAGCTATTTCTGGGAAGACCCAGGCGATCTTCGCGCCGGCAAGTCCAGGAAAGCGAAATACGACGCCCGGACGTGGTATCTGGAGAACAAGTGGAGAATGGTGCTCGATCGGCTTGTCGAGCGCATTTATCTGCTGCGATGCCAGCTTGTCCACGGCGCGGCGACCTTTGGTGGGAAGTTGAATCGAAAGAGCCTGGATCAGTGCATTCGGATGATGCGGCATCTGCTCGACGCGGCGCTGCTCATCATCATTGACGATGGCGCGGACGAAGACTGGGGCACGATGTGCTACCCGCCCATCGGAGCGGGAAAGCCATCGATATGAAGACGGCACAACGGATCAAAGCCGAGGGGATCAAAGCCGAGGGGATCAAAGCCGCCGCAGGTGGAATCCACCGTCCACATTGATGACCTCTCCGGTGCTGAAGGGGAGCAGGTCGGTGGCGATGGCGACGACGGCGCGGGCGATGTCGTCGGGCTTGCCCCAGCGCCGGATGGGGGTGAGATCCCGTTCGAAAATGAGCTGGTCGTATTTCTGTTTGACCGGTCCCGTCATGTCGGTCTCGATCACGCCGGGGCGAATCTCGTAGACGTTGATGCCATGCTCGGCGAGGCGGGCGGCGTAGAGCTGCGTCATCATCGCCAGCCCGGCCTTGGCGATGCAATAGTCACCGCGGTTGACGCTGGCGGTATAGGCGCTGACGGAGGTGATGGTGACGATCTTCGGAGAGACGCGATCCGACGCAGCGGAGGACGGGTCGGACATCTGGGCGATCATCGCATTGGCGACCTGCTGGGTGAGGAAGTAGGGGCCTTTCAGGTTGATGTTGATGAGGCGATCGAAGGATTCCTCGTTGGCGAGGGAGGCGTCGAGGATATCGGCGCGCACTTTCGGGGCGACGCCGGCGTTGTTGACGAGGAGGTCGATGCCGCCAAACGTCTCGGTGGTCCGTTGGACGAGTTTTTCGCGGTCGGCGGGGAGGGAGATGTCGGCCTGCACGAGCAGCGCCCGACCGCCGTCGGCTTCGATCCGCGCTTTCACCTCCTCGGCGGCTTGCGCGTTGGAGGCGTAGTTGATGACGCAGTTGAACCCCTGCTTCGCCAGCGCCAGCGTGATTCCCCTGCCGATGCCGCGCGATCCGCCCGTGATGATGGCCGTGTGCTGTGTCCCGGACATGCTTCTCCCATTCAGAACCAGTAGCCCCAGAGCATTGTCCCGCCATCGTAAAGCAGATACATCCCCAGGGCGAAGGTGACGAGGTAGACGATTTGCGTAAAGAATTTGTCGGTCATGCGCTGGTTGATGGCGAACCCGAGCAGCGCCCCCAGCAGCACCAGCGGCGCGAACCGGATCGTGAACCCGAGTTCGGCCTGTTGAAACATGCCCGACATCGCGTACGCGGGCAGCTTGGCGGCGTTGAGGATGAAGAAATAGAGCGCGCAGGTGCCGACAAAGAGTTGCCGCTCCAGTTTCAGCGGAAGCAGGTACATCGCAATGATCGGCCCGGCCGCATGAGCCAGCGTCGAGGAGACCGCGGCGATGGCGCCCGTCACCGCGCCGCGCGCCGGCTCGGGCATGAGCCGCAACTGCATCCCGCGCGACTGCCTCCACCAGTGTAGTCCGACCAGCAGCATGCACTCGACGCCGATTTCCAGACGGATCAGCGCCTCGACGAGATTCTGATGCTGATGGAACCACCAGAGCATCAGCCCGCCGAGGACGACGCCCACCGCGGTCCCCGGCAGCAGGTGCCGGATGATGCCCGGCGAGAATCGCTTGCGGTATTGCCAGATTGCAATGAAATCCCCGAGGATCAGCAACGGCAGCATCAGTCCCAGCGCCGCCTGCGAGCCGCGATCGGTGTATCCCATCGCCAGCACGATGAGAGGCACATTGAACAGACCGACGCCGCTGCCGAAGCCGCTCTTGGTCAGACCGATGAGAAGGATGCCGATGCTGACGATGATCCAGGGAAGCAATCGGGTTTCACCAATCCAGCGTGCCGCGCCACGCCTTTGTGAGTTCATCGACTGAAATCTCGTCCACGATCTCCCGCGGGGAGGAGAGGATGAATCGCGGGTTGGCCAGCACACGGGCGCGCGGCTCGAAGAAAATGCCGTGATTCCTCGCCAGTTCCTGAAGCTCGCGCAGGCGGTCTCCGGGCACTTCGGCGAGATAAGCGCCGCGCTCCTCGGTGAAGAACGGCTGTTCATTGCCGCCGGCGTGGATGGAAATGGCCAGTCCCAGCCCCGACGCGATCGCCATCTCGGCGGCGGCGGTCAACCAGCCGCCTTCACCAACGTCGTGACAGCTTGCGATCAGCCCTTCACGGATGGCGCGGGCGACGACGCCATGCACCGCCGCGACCGTCGCCAGGTCCGGGTTGGAAGACGCCGACGGACGAATCAGATACAGGTGATTGTCCGGTTGCTTGAGGTCCATGGTGACGCATTTGCGCACGTCGTCGATCACGCCGATGGCGCTGATCAGCAGCGTGCGCGGGATGCGAATGACCTCGCCGGTCTCCTGGAGGGTGAACTGGTTGTGCAGGCTGTCCTTGCCCGAGATAAAGGGAATGCCGTATGCCTTCGCGGCGTCGTAGCAGGCTTCGCAGGCGCGCACGAGCGTGCCCATGGTCTGCTCGTCGTCCACGCTCGGCCAGCAGAAGTTGTCGAGGATCGCGATCCGCGATGGATCGGCGCCGACGCTGACGACGTTCCGCACCGCCTCGTCGATCGCCGCCAGCGCCATTTCGTAAGGGTCTTCGATCCACGGCGCCAGCCCCGCGCCCAGCGCCACGCCTCGAAAGCCGTCGAGTTTTGGACGGATGACCGCGCCGTCGCTCGGGCCGATCTGTTGCGGCCCGATGAGCGGCTTGACGACCGATCCGCCCTGCACTTCGTGGTCGTACTGGCGGATGATCCAGTGCTTCGACGCGATGTTGGGATGCGCGAGAAGCCTGAGCAGCTTGTGTCTGACGGCGGCGTCCGCAGTCGCCCCGGATTCGGATGCGCTCTGTGCGGCGGGAACACCCTCATCGCGCTGATGCACCACCGCCTTGCGCGTCGGCATGGGAATGCCGTCGTGCAGGAAGTGCATCGAGATGCGCCCGACTTCATTGTGGTCGTAGTTGAGGATCAGTTCCCGGTTGTCCGTGCCGAAGGTTCCGAACACGGTCGATTCGACATCTTCATCGTGGCTCAGCTTCAGCAGTTCCTCGACATGCTGTTGCGGGACGGCCAGCACCATGCGCTCCTGCGCCTCGCTGATCCAGATTTCGTCGTAGCGAAGGCCCTCGTACTTGAGGGGAACCTTGTCGAGATCGACGGTGGCGCCGATCTTCTCGCCCATCTCCCCGACGGCGCTCGACAGTCCGCCGGCGCCGCAGTCGGTGACGGCGCTGAACAGCCCGCGGTCCCGCGCCTGGAGGATGACGTCGGCCATCTTCTTTTGCGTGATGGCGTTGCCGATCTGCACCGCGTGGGAGAATTCGTCGGCGTGCGTGTCGGTCAGTTCAGCCGACGAAAACGTCGCGCCGTGGATGCCGTCGCGCCCCGTGCGCCCGCCCATGACGACGATCGCATCGCCTTTGCGGGCCTCCTTGTGGATTTTGTCGCGCGGGATCAGCCCGACGCAGCCGGCGAAAACCAGGGGATTGCCGATGTAGTTCCGATCGAAATAGACCGCGCCGTTCACGGTTGGAATGCCCATCCGGTTGCCGTAATCGCGCACCCCGGCGACGACCTGCTGGAGAATCCGCTTCGGATGAATGACGCCCCCGGGCAAATCGGTCGTGTCCGGAGGGGCGACGCAGAAGGTGTCGGTGTTGGCGATGGGCTTGGCGCTGAGGCCCGTTCCGAGGATGTCGCGAATGCACCCGCCGATGCCGGTGGCGCTGCCGCCATAAGGCTCGATGGCGCTGGGGTGATTGTGTGTCTCGACCTTGAAGCAGACCGCGTCGCGATCATCGAAGACGATCACGCCGGCGTTATCGGCGAAGACGGACAGGCAGAAGCTCGTGTCCTTCCCGTTGTCGGTCAGTTCCATCGTGCTCTTGAAGATCGTCTCCTTGATGAGATTGTCGTATCGGCGTGTCGCGACGGTCCTGCCCGATGCATCCTTCACCTCGATATCCACGGCGCTCTTGAGGGTTTTGTGAACGCAATGTTCGCTCCAGGTCTGCGCGAGCGTTTCCAACTCGATGTCGGTCGGTTCGCGATTCTGCCCGCGGAAGTAATCCTGGATCGCCTTCATTTCGGCGAGGGAGAGGAACAGGTGTCCATCCCGGCTGAGCTTCCTGAGCTGGTCGTCGGAGAGTTCGCGGATACCGACGTGATTCAGCTTGAACTGGTAGGTCTGGCCGCGCTGGAACGCGGTGGGAATGTACGCGTCGAAGTGAACCGATTCGATCACGCCGTTGGCGAGCACGCGCGAGGCGATCTTCTCGAGTTCCGCCCTGGGGATGCTGCCTTCGATGACGTATGCCCGGCCGGTGCGCACCTCGCGCACGGCGAGGCCCATGTCGCGAATCGCCATCTCAGTTGAATCCGCAACCGGGTCCATGACGCCGGGCTTGAGATGAATTTCGATGCGGCTCTTGCCCGAGTCGTCGGGCGGCGTCGAGACAAGCTCCGCCTGCTCGACCACCGGATCGGCCAGCAACTCGCGGGCGATCCGCTGCACATCTTCTTGAGGCGCGTCGGTGTCGAGCAGAAAAATACGGCTGGTGAAGACCGAACCGATTTCACCGGCGAATTCCTGAATCTGATGCCGGATCGCCTGCCCCACCGGATCGGCGCCGGTTTGTCCCTGGCTTGCCTGGGGAATGGTTCGAACGTCGATGCGATAAATCATAGATCGCGGGATTGTAGCGATCTGTGATCGCGACGGTAGCGGTGACGCCGGCTTGTGAAAGAACCCGTTCGGTTTCCCATCCGGCATTGCATGAAGCGGCTGACGCTCCGGGAAGGATCGTAAAAAAACGGCGGCCTGGAAGGAGGGCATCCCAGCCCGCCGTCGGAGGGGGAGAATGAGAACCGTAAGGTGGATTACCGTTTCAATGTCCTTCTGCATCGAACCGAAATCGTCGAAAGGTTGAAAAATCCCGATGCTTCCCAGCCGTCGCTCCCGGCTCTTTCGCGATTTGCCAGAGTGGCAGCATGGAAGTCCCACCTGTCGATTTGGCATATCGGGGAGCGGGAGCCGGCGGCGGCGGATTTTTGTAAGTTATTTCCATGAAATGACTTGATGACAATGGCTCGATCGTGGTTTATGGCACAACCTTTGCAAAAGTCGAGTTAATCCCTCCTTCGTGCGGTCTTTCCATCGGGCGTTGGAGTCAACCATTCAGGAGTGCATTTATGGCCAAAATCATTGGTATCGATCTGGGAACGACCAACAGCGTGGTTGCCGTCATGGAAGGGGACCAGCCCAAGGTGTTGATCAATTCCCAGGGCAATCGCGTCACCCCGTCGGTTGTCGGGTTTACTGAAAAAGGCGAACGGCTGGTGGGGCAGACCGCCAAGCACCAGCAGGTGACCAATCCCAGGAACACGGTCTTCTCCATCAAACGCTTTGTCGGGCGACGGCACAGCGAAGTGGCGCAGGAAGAGAAGATGGTCCCTTATGAAATCATCGGTGGATCGGAAGAGATGGTGCAGGTCAAGATCCGCGGCAAGGAATACACGCCCGAGGAGGTCTCGTCCTTCATCCTTCAGGACCTGAAGAAGACGGCCGAGGACTATCTCGGGGAGAAAGTGACCGATGCGGTCATCACCGTGCCGGCGTACTTCAACGACGCCCAGCGCAAAGCCACCAAGGACGCCGGTGAGATCGCGGGGCTGAAAGTCCTCCGCGTTCTTCCCGAGCCGACGGCGGCGGCGCTGGCTTATGGGCTGGACAAGAAAAAGAACGAAAAGATCGCGGTTTTCGACCTCGGCGGGGGCACGTTCGACGTGTCGGTGCTCGATGTCGGCGACGGCGTCTTCGAAGTGCTGTCGATCAACGGCGACACGCACCTCGGCGGCGATGACTTCGACGAGGAACTCATCAATTACATCGCCGAGGAGTTCCGCAAGCAGGAAGGCATCGATCTGCGCAAGGACGCGATGGCGCTGCAGCGCCTCAAGGAGGCTTCGGAAAAGGCGAAGATCGAGCTGTCGGGCGCGATGGAGACCACCATCAACCTGCCCTTCGTCACGGCCGATCAATCCGGTCCCAAGCATCTTCAGATGACCCTCACCCGCAGCAAGTTCGAGCAGCTCATCTCGCCGCTCGTGGACAAGTGCCGCACGCCTGTCCTCAATGCGTTGAAGGACGCGGACCTCAAACCCGAGCAGATCGACGAGGTCGTCCTGGTCGGCGGGTCCACCCGCGTGCCGATCGTGCAGCGGATGGTGAAGGAGCTGTTCGGTGGAAAGGAACCGAACAAGAGCGTCAACCCCGACGAGGTCGTCGCCATCGGCGCGGCGATCCAGGGCGCGATCGCGACCGGGGATGTCAAGGACATTCTCGTGCTCGACGCGACCCCGCTCAGTCTGGGCGTCGAGACGCTGGGTGGGGTGATGACGGTGCTGATTCCGCGCAACACCACCATCCCCACCAGCAAGAAGGAGGTTTTCTCGACCGCCGCCGACAACCAGACGGCCGTGACGATCAACGTCCTCCAGGGCGAGCGCGAGTTCGCCCGCGACAACCGGCTGCTCGGCACGTTCAATCTCAGCGATCTCCCCCCGGCGCCGCGCGGCATGCCGCAGATCGAGGTGACGTTCAACATCGACGTCAACGGCATCCTCAATGTCTCGGCCAAGGACCTGGGCACGGGCAAGGAGAGCAAGATCACCGTGCAGAACAGCGGCGGGCTGTCGAACGAGGAGATTGAGAAAATGAAGCGCGACGCCGAGTCCCACGCCGCCGAGGACAAGCGCCGCCGCGAGGTGATCGACCTGAAAAACCAGGGCGAATCGGTCGTCTATCAGACCGAGAAGGCGCTGAAGGATTACGGCGAGAAGGTCGGCGCCGATGTTCGCGGCGAGATCGAGAGCGCCCTGAACAATCTCAAGGACGCGCTCAAGAGCGATGACGGCGATCGCATCAAGAAGACGCTGGAGAACGTCCAGACGGTCAGTCAGAAACTGGCTGAGGAGATGTACAAAAACACCGCCGCCCAGGGCGGCGCGCCCGGCGGCGAACCCGCTTCGGAAGCCTCCGCCGATGGCGCGGCGACCGACGGGAAAAAAGACGAAGACGTCATCGATGCCGAGTACGAAGTGAAGGACGACAACAAGTAAACCTCCTTCCCCATCCATCGCACGCAAAATCCCCACGTCTTCCGGGACGTGGGGATTCTTTTGCGCGGGGCCTTCCATGGTCACGGGTATTGCTCGTGAAGCCGAGGGGTTTTCTGGTCGTGGGGTCCGGTGAAACCTCGCGCTTGCGGAGATTGCGTCGCCAGTAGTGTTGCATTCCCTCGGGGTTCCGCGCCAGCGTTCGCCACATCGTCGCCTGTAGTTCGGCCAGCCTCATCAGCCGCTGGTCCGGCGTGCAGGCGCGGACCAGCGCCCGGATCGAGGACGGGCGCGATCAGCCGTTGCACAGCCGTCACAGCGTCTTTCGAAACGTCTCCGGCGGGATGCCGACGATCTGCTTGAACTGCTTGGAAAACGTGAACGGATCGGCGTAGCCCAGGGCATAGGCCGTTTGCTTGTTGCTCAGGCGCCGCTGCGCGATCAGGACACGGGCGCGGTCGATCCGTTTGCGAATGCGGTATTCGCCGGGGGAAAGCCCGACATGCTGGTGAAAGACCTTGCGGAAGCGCTCGTAGCTCAGTCCGGCCCGCCGCGCGATCGTCTTCACGTCGATGCGACGGTCGAGGTGCTCACCGAGCGCGGCGCACGCCTGCTCGATGAGTTGCGTTCGCGCATCGGGAAGGCGACGGCGCTGATCGCGATCGCACAGCGTCGCGAGAATGGCATGCGCGGTCGCGAGCGTGCGCGGCGTCCATGCCGCCGGGGAACGCGCCAGATCCCATTGAATCTGCTCGAACTGCTCGATGATCCCCGCATCCAGGCCGGGATGCAGCAGCGGGCGCGATTCGTCGATGGCGCCGGCGGCGACGAACATTGCCGCGCTGGCGGGGCTGAGGGACATCCAGCATTCGGCCCATTGCCCGTCGGGGTTTTGCACGACGCCGTGACGCTGGTTGGGCAGGAGGTGAATCGCATCACCGGTCTGGACGGGATGCTCGCGTTCCATCGAGTCGATGAAGATACCGTCACCGCGCAGAACGTGAATGAGCACATATTCCTGCAGGATGCGATTGCGATATTGCCCGGCGGGGGTGGGCTTGAGGGTGAACCCGCAGGCGCGGACGCCTCCGGCGCGGCCAGCCGCGCTGGAGCGGTAGGCCACCGTGTTCCGAAGAAAACGCGACGGGACCGCACCGCAGTCCCGTCGAGGGTGTGTGACCATATCCGACATGGCGGCGACCATTTTAGCAATGGATTCCGTCAAGGCGAGGATTACGCTCAAGGGTTCGATGGACCAATACGGACAATCCACACCACTTTCGCAATGTCGTCAATTCAATCGGCGTCATCGCACATCAGCAAGGAAGACATCATGAGCGATCTTGTTCAGTGGGGCATTCTCGGGACCGGCGCGATCGCCGGCACTTTCGCGGGCAGCCTGCCCAAGACCAGGCATGGCAAGCTCGCCGCCGTGGCCAGCCGCACGCAGGCGAAGGCGGATGCGTTCGGGGACCAATACGGCGTGCCCGTTCGTCACGGCAGCTACGAGGCGTTGCTGGCGGACAAGCAGGTGCAGGCGATCTACCTCGCCACGCCCCATCCTCAGCACGTCGAGTGGGCCATCAAGGCCGCCGAAGCCGGCAAGCATCTGCTGGTCGAGAAGCCCATCGGCGTCAACTTCGCCGAGGCGATGGCGATCATCGAGGCGGCGACGCGGCACGACGTCTTTCTCATGGAAGCCTTCATGTACCGCTGCCACCCGCAGACCGCGACGCTCGTGAAGCTGCTGAAGGAAAAGACCATCGGCGAGATCGGGGTGATCCACGCATGCCTCAGCTTTCATGCGGGCTTTGATCCGAACAGTCGGCTCTGGAAGAACGAGTATGCCGGCGGAGGCATCATGGATGTCGGCTGCTACGGTGTTTCGGCGGCGCGGCTGCTCGCGGGAGCGGCGACGGGCAGGGATTTCCTCGATCCCATCAAGG
>CAYUNS010000076.1:0-4200 GCA_964446155.1 uncultured Tepidisphaeraceae bacterium
CGTCTTTCGGACGCGCTTTCACCTCGGCGACCTGATCGTCGAACGCGACGAATCGCACATAAAGGTTCGTGCCGTCATGAGCCGCGCGAAGCGTCGTTTCCTGCGACGCCGGAAGAATCTCGCCATATCGACGTGTCTGCCTGAATTCGTCCAGCACTTCCGGCTTTTCCCATTGAACGGACTCGAACCGATCGCCGTCGTGCGTGATTTCGGGAACGTACGGAACAACCAGGCGATTCAGCCCTTTCGTGAACGACTGATATCGCGTCCGCATCCGCTCGATCATCACTTTCGAGTTTGGATCGCTCGCGGAGGATGCCGCTTCCGAAAGAATCTGCCGCACACGCGGCTCAAGCCCTTTCTTCACGACCATGGCGTTGTACACCCCCGCGATATGCGTATGCGCGTTGTCGTAGGTGGTGTCGCCGGAATCGATCCAGCTTTCCTTGATGAGCTGGTAATACTCGAGCATCTTCGGCGCCGCGTCCCGATACGTCCGCCGGATGTATTCACGATACAACGCGTCCACGTCCTGGTTGGGGTTCCAGAACAGCCGGGCAATGACCCACATGTTCATCGCGCCGACATCCCATCCCGGTCCGCCACGATCGAAATCGAACTCGGTGTAGATATACCCCTTCGCGGGGTCCATCTGGTGATCGATCAGTGCCTTGAGATTCTCACCCGCATAAAAAGCCACCGGCGAAGGCTTGGAGAAGAAATACTCGTAGAAACCGAGGTTCCTCGTCTTCGTCATCCATCGCTCGAACCGATCCCGCCATATGCCCGCCTGCCGATCACTCAGCAAGCCGAAGTGCATCGTGCTGGTCGGATAGGGCGCGAAATAGACCAGCATGTCCGGATCAACCTCCACCATCGGCGGCTCGGCCATATGGATGTAGGCCAACGAGACCATCTTGACGTGCGGCGCCTCCGCCTTCAGCGTCTTCATCGCCTCATTCAGGAACATGAAAATCTGCGTGGACCGGAAAAGCGGGTCTTTGACCGCGTCGGGGTCTTTCATCTCCAACGTGCCGCCCTGGGGCAACTGGAGAGGCTTGAGGCATTCCGGGCACTGGCAGGTAAACCAGTTGTCGCCTGGACCGATGAGGAAAACATCCACCGGCCTGCCCGTGCGCGCCTCGCGCTCATGTATCTCGCGGATCACTTCGCGCGCCCAGATCTCGGGCAGACCGGGATAAGTCAGGCACATCGACCCTTCACCGCCTGTCACGGCATGTCGGCCGCCCTTGATCGGATCGAGCGCGAAATATTCCGGGTGGTCCTTGTGCAACCGGGCGATCGGCGTCGCGAGGTTGTGCATGACCGGGTGGATCATGTCCCAACCCGGATCATCCATCCCCCGGCCGATCAGATTGCCGCCGGTCCGCAGCACCCATTCCCCCGTCGCCTCGTGAAACGGATGACCCATGCCCCACCCGCGAAACGGGAAGACGGGAATGTCCAGCACATCCGTCTCGGTCAATGCCAGGTTTTGGTGCTGTCCGTGAACCGTGCCGAACCGCTTGTTCGGCCGCGCCCAGATAATGTCGCTGTTGCGCTCGAGCAACGCGAAAACGCCGTAAGCCGTCCCGCGCGGACGGCTCCCAAACACGTATACATTGCCTTCCTTTTCGCGGATGGCGAAACCGTCATTCCCCGACAGCTTGTCCAGGTCGTCCCTGAACTCCCCCGCGAAGCGCGTTCCGATGAAGACCTTGGTGTTGGACTCCTCCGACGGCGCGCTCAGCAGCGGCACTTTCGCGCCGGTCATCCGCTCGATCCAATGCCGAACATCGGTCGCCGCGAACACCTCGACGCGCGTGGCGTCGCCCGAAAGAATGAATTCACCAACCGGCTTTCCCTCCCGCACCAGTTCCCCGCCCATTGCGGCAGCCGCCATAAAACCAACCAGGCAGCCCAACCAGGCAATCCAACGCATCATGCGACTCCCGTTTCAACCAGGGGTGTGCCCGTCAAGTCTTCGCCCGCATCCGGCAACACAGGATGCGGGCGGGAAACCAAGTTCGTGTCGAACCTTTTTCAAGCCCTGCGCCGGCGAAGCAGCGGCGCCGCGGCCAACACCAGCAGCGACAACGATGACGGCTCGGGAACGACCGTCAGCCCCGAGAGAATCACGCTTCGATCCGCCGTATCGATGCTGACCACGCCACCCGTCCAGTTCGTCGAGCCGTAGTTGATCGTCACGGTCCCCAGCGTCGGATGCGCCACGCTGGTGTAATCGAACAGAACGAATGTCTTGCCGGTCGGATCAACCGTGCCCAGGTTCGCGAGGCTCAGGGTCCAGTCTCCCTCGAAGACCAGTTCGGCCTCACTGAAAGTCCGCGTCAGGTTGACCAGATCGCTGATCGTCGCCTCGGTCGTTCCGCCGATGTCGTAGTGATAGACCAGACCATCGCCCACGCGCAGATCGCCGTCGGTGATCGTCAGCGTCCCCACGCCATTGTCACCGGGGGCAAGCAGATTATCGACCAGAAGCCGGTTGGCGCCCGTGTCGTTCTTGGCCTTCACCGTGCCCGCGCCGGCAAGCCCCTGCACGACCGCGCCGAGCTTGGGGGTCGCATCGAATGTCGCCCCGGCCAGCACGTTCACACCGGAAGAAGTGCTTATATCCCCGGCGTTCTGGAGCGTCAGCGTACCCGCCTCGATTCGCGTTTCGCCGGTGTAGGTGTTGGCGGCGTTGAAATTCACGCTGCCGAGACCAATCTTGGTCACACCGCCGGAGACGTTGGCGGCGATGTTGAGATTTCCATCGGCGGCCGCGCTGCTCGCCCCGCCGCCGACAAAACTGTACGTCGGCACGCCGGCGGCATCGATGCCGGGGCTGGTGATGGTGATGCTGGCGACGCGATAGGTTCCGTTGCCCGTTTCATCATCTTCCATGTTGGCCACGGCGGTCGCGCCGATAGCGCCGGCGATCTGCACGACCGGAGCGCCCATATAACCAGAACCGCGGTCAGTTCCGCTCAACGTGTAGGTCGTCCCGCTGATGCCATTGCCCGTGGGGGCGAGCAACGGAGTGGAGACATTGGCGACGTGACCGCTGGTGACGATATTCAGGGTGGCTCCACCGGTATAAACATTCACGATGTAATACTGGCCGGCGGCAGGACCAGCGAGAAGCGGTGCGCCGCCATCACCACCGGATGGGCGAATAACACGCAACGTGCCGCCGTTAAAATTGACATGACGCACCGAAGTTGCATGAGCCGCGCCCCCTTCGGCCCGGATTCGGGTGGTCTGAAGCACCCCGCCACTATTGAGGTTGACCACACTGGTCTGTCCCGCCGCACTACCGGATGCCATATTGAGGGTACCGATATTACCACCGATATTCGTCGACTCCATCGTGGCATTGGTGATGGTCAACTGCGACGTGCTGTTGCTGGCGGTCACCATGGTGCCGATTGAATCGCTCGATGTATAGGTGCCTCCGGTCATGTAGTAGACGCTGTGATTATTGTCGCCCTGATTGGCTATTTCGAATCCGGCGCTGGCGGTCACCGCCCCGCCGCTCTGGTAGAAAACGCCCGTGTCGTTGTTGGCCCCAAAAGGCGTGCGGGCGATATTGAGACTTCGCCCGCCCAGATTGAGGCTTCCGTCGGACAACTGGTAGAAACCTGACGCATCACCACCGCTGCCGATGAAAAGGCCCCTTCCCGATGGCGCGGTGGAAAAATCCACCGTTCCCCCATTCTGATAGAAGGCCCCCGCCCCACCGGCGCGGCCAATAAAATTGCCCGTATCACCCGCCGATGTAACAGTCAGCGAACCCAGCCCCATCCGTAATATGCCCCCGTTGCTGTTCTTGAGACTCAAAGCGGTCAGATCAGGGTCAACCAGCGTGTTCAGGGTGATCTGGCTGCGCGTCGCGGAGTTGTGGATGAACGCATCGGGCGTGGCATTGTTCCATACCGGCCCACCGAAGTTGCCGCCGCCATTGACCCAGGTGCCATTGCCCGGCGTCCAGGTCAAATTGGCGGCGCGGACCGGGGTCATGGCGGCAGCGACCAGCCCCACCGCCGCCGAGACCGCGAGCAGGCCTTTGATTTTCCGGTTCATCCCGTTTGATCGCATTTTCATTGAAGCTCCTGCGGCGATGCCGCGAATAGAAGTGATCTGTGCCATGTGTCCCGCTCCCGTGTGAATTGCACGCTTTCCGACGATGTGCCGTCTCAC
>CAYUNS010000076.1:4210-17820 GCA_964446155.1 uncultured Tepidisphaeraceae bacterium
GTCTCACGATGCAATCGACTCGAACAGACCTGATGCCCATCCCTGACCGGGACCGCGCCCGGTACTATGACCGTTTAATCGATCTTTCTCAAATATGCCCTGTCAATTCCTTTTGTCAAACAAATTTTCCCCCCTTGGCCATAAAACGCGATTCCCTGCATTAAACCCATTTAATGTCCCATTTTATGCTCCAACGCCCGCCCGGAAGCCCCCTGTGGCAAATTTTCGTTGCCTTCATAAACGCACCTGATAAGATCGAGTATGTTGTCGTATACATTCCCGGCCGCGCTGTTTTTAATTCGAGCGGCGACGGCGGCAATGGACTTTTTGTCCCACCGGGGATGGCGAGGAACGACGTTTCATCTCGGAGAATTCACGTGGACGCACATCTGACGGCGGAGAAACAATCTGGCGAAGACCTGAAAATCGGCGTGATCGGCGTCTCCGGACGGGGACGCCTGGCGGCCAATGCCCACCGTCCAGGCCAGGGCGCGCGACTGGTCGCGGGCGCGGATGTCCATCCCGAGGCGATCGACGAATTCCAGGGCAAATACCCCGAAGCCCGCACCTTCAACGACTACCGCGCCATGCTGGCCGAATGCGATCTCGACGCGGTGTTCGTCGCCTCCCCCGATTATCTCCACGAGGAACACGCCGTCGCCGCCCTGAAGCGCGGCCTGGCGGTCTATCTGGAAAAACCGATCGCCATCACCATCGACTCCTGCGACCGCATCCTCTCCGCCGCCGCCGACAGCGGCGCGCGGCTTTACGCCGGTCACAACATGCGACACATGTCCTTCATCCGCGAGATGAAGCGGCTGATCGACGGCGGGGCCATCGGGCAGGTCAAGGCCGCCTGGTGCCGGCATTTCATCTGCTATGGCGGCGACGCCTACTTCAAGGACTGGCATTCCGAGCAACGCTATGTCAACTCCCTCCTGCTTCAAAAGGCCGTGCATGACATCGACGTGCTGCACTGGATGTGCGGGGGATACACCGAATCGGTCGTCGGCATGGGCGCGCTGACGCTCTACGACCAGGTTCCCCATCGGCGCAGCCCCGACCAGCGCGGCGATGCGAGCTGGTCGGCCGAAGGCTGGCCTCCCCTGGCGCAGACGGGCCTCAGCCCGCTGATCGACGTGGAAGACCTCAATCACCTGCTCCTCCGTCTCGACAACGGCGTGCTGGTGACCTATCAGCAATGCCATTACACCCCCGATGCCTGGAGAAACTTCACCATCATTGGCACGGAAGGGCGCCTCGAGAACATCGGTGACGAACCCGGTCATTGCGAAATCCGAATCTGGAACCGCCGCACCACTTTCAACGAGCACGGCGATGAGCGCGTGGTCATTCCCCTCGTCGAAGGCGGGCACGGCGGGGCCGATCCGCTCATCGTCGACGAGTTCCTCCGCTATGTGCGCGATGGCGTCTCCACCATCACCGATCCCCTGGCCGCCCGCGCCGCCGTCGCCGCCGCCGCCATGGGCGCCGAATCCGTCCGATCCGGAGGGCGACCTCGAAACGTCCCCCCGTTTTCGCATCATTCATCCACCCCCCGCTCCGCCGTGTCCACCGCACACGGCTGAGTCATCCACCACGAGGAATTCCCATGGCCTTTCGCAAAATGCTCTCCTCCTGCATCATTCCCCCGCTGGCCGTCGCGGGCGTGGCATCGGCGGCCCAGCCGAGCGGCGACCCCGCCGTCGTCGTCAACATGCCCGGACTCGTCGCCTTCTGGACCTTCGGCGAAGAAGCCGGACAGCCCCGCGTCTCCACCGAAACCCCGCAAAAGCACGCCCTGATCGAAGTCAACGGACCGATCCCGCGCGTCGAAGGGGGCGCCTTCTCCGGCTACTCCGCGCAGCTCGATGGCAAGCAATGGCTTCAGATCCCCCACGAAAAACTGGGCGATCTGGACATCGCCGGCCCCGAGGCCCAGGTCAGCCTGTTCGCGGTGGTCTACATCGAGGATGTCGAGCGCAGCCGCACCATCGCCGGCATCTGGAACGAAGGCAAAGGCGCGCACGATGACACCGGCACCCGACAATACGCGATGCTGACGCACATGCCCGCCTACGGCGGCGCGCGCCGGCTGACGCCGCATATCTCGGCCGAGGGGGGCGTCACCCGACGCAATGACGGCACCGCACTGCCCTGGAACGCCGACTATGCCTCCCCCATTTCCGAAATGCCCGAACGCCAGTGGTTCACGCTCGGCTTCACCTATGACGGGCAGTATATCCGCGTCTACCAGAACGGCGTGTTCGAGCAGCGCAAGCTCGATCCCGAAAAAGACCGCCGCACCGATCGCTATTTCACTACCGAAGGCCCGAACGGCGCGGATCGCGGCATGAATCCCTACTATCACGGCCGCGGCATCTTCAAGTACGACCCCGAAAAACACGCGAAAACGAAGATGGCCCCCTCTCCGTTCACGGTCGGCGCCCGTCATGCCGAGGGGACGATGCTGATCGACGCCTTCCGCGGCAAATTCGCCGGCCTGGCGATCTTCGACCGCGCCCTCACCGATCAGGAAATGAAACAACTTCACAACGCCGCCGGTCTGCCCGAGGAAAAACCGACGACACCATAGAGCACGCTCTTATGTGTCGGTTTTCCACCAAACGCCACAAGCGATTGCCTTGTTCCCGCGACACCATGAAAAAAAGGCCCCGACCTCACCCACGTGAAGGTCGGGAGCCTTGAAGCACAATTCCGGTGATGCGAGGCGTTTCACTGTCCGCCTGGCGTCGATTCCGAAGATGGACTCCCAGGCGGGGGAAACGTTAGCGTTGTTCCTCCCGCTTTTTCGATACGGGGAATTCTTCCCCGCTCTGCGCGGCCGTTCATGCGGCATAACCCGCAAACCTCGCATGGGTTCAATAAACCCACCCCGGATGCCCGGAGGAAAAGAGATGTTATCGGTCCGTGCGGCTCTACTTCACGTCCCGGCCCGCCTTCAGCCGATAAACACCTGTAACACGCTTATGACAACCCCCGCTTGCCGTGCATCTTCGTGGTCCGATCGCCTGCTCGACGGATCGATCCGGTTGCTGATCGTCAGCCTGATCTCCGCCGCCGCGGGCGCGGCGCTGTTTTTGGGTTATCAGGGCGCGCTCTCGCTTTTCGTTGCGCACTATGCCGCCGCCGTCGCATACGTCTCCCCGGCCGCGCTGCTCGGCGCCGGCGCCGTCCTGCTGTTTCAGTTTCGCGACGACCTGATGCAATAGTCGCTTATTCCTCGCGGACCAGCTCGTACCACATCGTCGGCGTCGATCCAAGCTCAATTGTGGTGCGCGGCTCATCCTTCAGCCGTTTTGCCGCCGGCGTCTTCATCCGCCGGCCGCGCGAATCGAGCGGATAAGCCGCAAAACGCCCCGGCAATGAAATCGTCGCTTCAACGACTTCGAGCCGCAGGGGCCTGGTACCCCATTGATCTGAAACCGTCCGGCGGGCGTCGTCCCACTTCATGGCGGTGTTCTCCACCCGCGCCGCCGCCGTCAGCAGCAGGCGATCGGCGGTGGCGATGGTCTGCTCCGGGTCCGACGGAACCAGCGTCAGCGCGATGAAGGGCGTCTTTGATCGCTCGATCGTCAGCGCCCCCAGCTCAACCGCTCGGCCGCGCGGAAAGCCGGTGAAGACGACCGCCCGATCATCCCGAACGATGAACTGCCCCGTCTCCTCGCCGTCGCTTGTCCAGGTGATGCGGGCATCGCCCGTCCCCCGCGATGCCGAATCGTTCTCCTCCGTATCGAAGCTCACCGCCAGCCGCTTCGTCAACGCATCCTCCCAGGTGAGCGAATGCACGTTTCGCAGGAACGGCCAGATCTGGTGATGATACGTCCCCGCCGTGCGCAACATCTCCGCGCGTCGCGGATGCACGACCTGCTCGACGGCGGAAGGCGCGACCGATCCGCCGAGAAAAAGCCGCGCGCCGACCGGCATGAGATTCCATTTCACCGGATCCCCTTCAATGTCGAAGAATCCCGTCAACCGCTCTTTCTCATATTGATTGTTGTGGCTGTAGGCAAAGAGGAAAACGCCATCCCAGTCCTGCATCGCCGCATAAGCCGCGATCATCGGGATTGTTTCCGCCGCCCAGTCGTTGGGGGCGCTGTGATTGTATTCGGTGACGGTGAAGGGCAGGCCCCGCACTCGCGTCGCCGCCAGGCTCCACAGCGTCGAGCCGGCGGGGTCGTCGCTCATCGCCTTATTATGAATAAGCCAGTTTTTACCATCCCAGCCTCGACCGGGAAATTGCGGATGATCCCAGTAGGAATGGGCATCGACGAAATCCATCTTCGACTGCGACAATGTTCCCAGCGCGCCCAGCCCGATCGTGCCCGTGATCGGCGCGATCACGCCGATCTCCTCCTGAAGAAATCGCTTCATTTCAACGAAATACGCCTCGTCCGTCTCCTGGAGAAACGCATACCAGTCCTCCGATCTCGCCGGCGCCTCCGAACCATCCGAGCGGCGCCGCGCGACCGTGCCCGCCGCCGGGTCCTCATCGTCGCGCAACCCTTCCTGCCCACCAGGCTGAAGCGCCACGCTGGAGAAGGTGATCGTCCTTCCGGCTTGTTGTCCAATCGCAAAGGAGACGCGCGCATTGTCGTCGTCACCCGTCGCGATGAACCCGAACCGATGCGCCCGCATCTCCGGCGAGAGTTTCACGCTCGTGGACAGCCCCAATCCCCGCCAAGGCTCATGTGCCTGCCCGACGGAGGCGGTGATCGTCGCGGGTTCATCCGATTTCGCCGTGAAGCTCAGCGTATAAAACCGCCCCTTCTCCAGCTTCAATCCCGCCTGTTGGAATTGAAGATGCCAGGGTTCTCCGCCGATGGCGCGCACCTCGAGCCGCGCGGCGTTTCGGATGAGATTCGCCATGACGCGCGCCGGGGAGTGCTGCTCCATGTACCATGGCCGCAGATCGGAAAAATCCGGCGCCTTCAGCATGTTCTCACCGAGGGGTTCGATGTTGAGGGCCCATGCCTCGGCGAGGGCGGCGCGGGAGGAATGCTTTTTCAGCAGCCAGTCGTTCCAGAGCTTCTGGAACATGCCGGCATACGGCTCGGGCAGTTCCGCGAGTTCCCGTTCGGCGCTCCAGAGGAAGAGCGAATCCTCGTTGTTGATCTCCACCATGGCGACGGCCGGTTCGTCCGCGTAGCGCGTTTTGGTGTAGGCGTTCACATGCGTCAGCAGATCGCGCGCGTATTGCTTGTTGGCCTCGATCAATTCGGGATGGAAAATGTCCACGAGCTTGTCGAACGACGGCAGTTCCGCCGCTTTCGGCCAACCGCGCGCCTTGCTCCAGGAACGGGAGACGTGAAGATTCAAATTCGAATACACACCCCGCTTCTTCAGCGCCGCGATGAAATAGTCCAGCCGATCCAGCGCCTCCGGATGCAGTGCCGTCATCGACTCGTCCGCAAAAATCCCGCCGGGATACGGAAACATGTCCATGTGATGGAACCGCACCGCGTTCACGCCGAACCTCGCCAGCCTCGCCGCCAGCGCGTCGGCTTGTTCATGGGTCGGAAAATTCCCTGAAAAGCAGAGATTGACGCCCCAGAATCGAATCCGTCGATCCCCCACCTGGAAGCGCCCGTCGCGCGCCGTCACCGGGCCGAATTTTCCGGCCGGCGCGTGCAGCAATCCCTCGGCCGAAAATCCACCCGGCGCCTCGGGCACGAATGGAACCTCCCATGCGGCCATCGTCCCCATCGATGGCGCCTGGGCCTGGACCTCGTTGAAAATCATCAGATTGCATCCCAGAAAAACCACCACCGCAACGTTATGCCAGATGTCGGTCATATCAGAATGTACCGCTCCGCTTCCTCAAACGTTGCGACCGTTGTTTCTTACAATGTCCTCCCCCCAACCGGAATCCCCTCATTTCAGGGAGGCGATCGTCGCGATATCCTGATCCGAGATCGCTTCCAGCGAATCGAACACCCGCGTCGCGAGTTCACGGATTCGATCGTGCATTCCGGAAGGCACTGCGAAGCACCGCATCCCCGCCGCGCAGGCCGCGCGAACGCCGATGAGGCTGTCCTCGAAAACGAGACAAGCCTCCGGCGGCATGTTCAACGATACCGCCGCGGCGAGAAAAACGTCGGGATGCGGCTTGCCGCGCGCGACCGACTCGCTGGTGAGGATCACCTCAAAGCAGTCGTCTATTTCCAGCGTTTTCAGCGCCATCTCGATCGCGCGCCGCGGACTGCCCGACGCCACCGCCATCGGCGCCCGGCCGCGCAGACGCCTCACCAGCGCCACGGCGCCGGGCATGGCCTGAACCCCGCCCGCGAACCGGTCGATCAGCGCATCGCGAAGAATCCCCTGGCACGTTTCCAGCGACAGCGGCGGATCGAGCCTGCGATGGATCGTCGCGGCGATATCGAGGGCGTTCATCCCCTTGTATTGCGCCGCGAACTCCGGCATCCAGGCATGGCCAAGCTCATGGAGCAGCCGCTCCTCCGCCTCGCGCCACAGGCTCGAGGAGGCGACGAGCAAATCGTCCATGTCGAAGATGAACGCGCGGATCGGCGAAGCGGATTTCATGATTCCCGCACCATGAAGAACGGCTGCGTCCATGCGAACGCTTCGCCCCGCCCCCAGCATTCAAAGCGCACATAAGTCGCGTCGGGGGGCACATCCACCTCGATCGAGCGCGCGTCGACGACCTTGATCCGGCTGGCCACATCGCGCAATGCGACGATGCGCTCGGCGTTTTCGGTCTCGATGCGGATTCGACCGCCATCGACCGAAATGCCGGTGATGACCACGCCCGTCGTCGCATAGAACCGCCCGTCGCGCAGCGCCTCCACGACGCCCGCGACGCCGCGCTGGCGCACATAGGCGCAGTTCCATCCCAACCCGACATCATCGACGGGCAGGTGGCTGTCGTCGTTGGCGAATCCCCACACCCTTCGCCCGGCGGCGAGCACCATGTCCCAGCGGTTGGTGGCATAGGGGCTGCCCGCCAACCGACCGACCGTGCCGTTGTAAATCTCGATGCCCGAGTATCCCGTCCACTGATCGAGCAGTTCCTGCGGGCAGTGCGAGAACCGCGACTGCCAGTTGGGATGATTTATGATGACGAATCCTCCATCGGCGACCGCCTCATCGATGGCCTTTTGTCGATCCGCGTGCGGCTCGATCCGGCGGGTTCCGTTGACGTGCAGCATGTGCGGGCCGTTGGCGGTGATCTCGTTTCCGGGGATGAGCGTCATCCCGCGCGCGTTCAGCGACCGATGATCGTCAGCCGAGGTGAAAAAGTCGTGGTCGGAGATCATGAGAAACCCGTGGCCTCGGGCGGCGTAATCATCGATGACCTCCTGCCGCCCACGCGCGCCGTCGCTGAAGGTGGTATGGGAATGCAGGTTGCCGCAAATCCACTGCCCGGAACCGGAAAGCCGCTCGTAGGGATGTTCAATTCGCATGTCGCCCATGGTTGGATTCAAAAAGATTTCATCGACGAACCGGGGAAGATATATCGAGTCGGAATTTCGTCACCCTCCATTATTGTTGAAACCAGGCGCATCGGGACCCCGGTGAGCGCCCGCATCCGATAACATCCCCCCCGGACAACCGGCCGCATCCTTCCATCATGAACAACAGGCAAAATCCGCCGTCGCCGATTAAGCCTCCTCCCCGCCCGGACGATGAGAGGAGTGCAACTGGAAATTGTGTTTCCAGCCGGGCGTCATGCGTGTGCGTGACGCCTGCGGCGTGAATTCACGCATGCACTCGCGAAGCCAGACGTGAGTCGGGAAGTTCGGCTGATGCAGCCGACGCGAGATTTCGATTTTCGCCTTTTCTGAAGGAGAGATCATGAAGGCGATGAAGAATCTGTTGTCGAAGTTGGTCAAGGACGAGCAGGGCGGCGAAGTGCTCGAGTACGTCCTGATCGCCGGTCTGATCGTCGTTGCCGCGATCACGGTCATCACCACCGTCGGCACGAAGGTCAAGGGACAGTGGGATGCGCTCGATGCGGGCATTCCCGCGGCTGAATAAGCCGTCCCGTCAACTGACGCGAGGCTGGCGCTTCCGACGAGGGGATACCCTCGCGGTCGCGCCGGCCTTGCGGGGTTGACTCTCCGTTCAGTCTCCCATTCGGTGACCGCAATGCATCATTTTCTGCCCTATGTTCCCCTGCTGATCCTGCTCGCATGGGCGGCTCAGGAGGATCTGCGCTCCCGGCGAATCCGCAATTGGCTGACGCTCGTGCTCATCATCACGGGCTTCACCCAATCGCTGACGGCCGGCGCGCTGGTCTCCTGGACGCAATCGCTCCAGGGGATCGCGGCGGGGATCGGACTGACGTTCATCCTCTTCGCGATCGGCGCCCTCGGCGGCGGCGATGTCAAGCTGATGATGGGCGTCGGCGCCTGGGTGGGACCACTCGGGGTCTGCCAGGTCTTCGCCATCGCGGCGATCGTGGGCATGTGCATCGTGCTCGCGCAATGCGCCTGGAACGGTCGCCTGCGCACGCTGTTCCGCAACGCGGCGACGGTGCTGCTGAATCTCAAGCATTGGGACCTGGTCGGAATGGAGCACATTCAACAAACGGGCTTGTCCTGCCGCAGCGTCGACAAGCCGCTTCCCTATGCCGTGCCCGTGCTGATCGCGGTGCTGATGACCGTCGTGCATGCGGGCCTGTATTGAGAACGCCATGAAAACAACCCTGACAACTCCCCTGCGGACTCGACGACGGCGCGGCGCCGCCGTGATGGAAATGGCGCTGGTGTCGCCGGTGCTGTTCGCGCTGATCCTCGGGGGGGTGGAATACGGATACGCGTTTTATCTCAAGAACACGATGCAGGGCGCCGCGCGCGAAGCCGCGCGCGTCGCGATCACGCCCACCGCCACCGCCGCGGACGTGAGGACTGCCGCCGACGGGGTCGTGGGGGCGGCGATGCCGGGCATCCTTGCCGCCGCCGGGTATGACGTGACGGTCAGCCCGTCCAATCCCGCGGTCGCCGAAGGCGAGTGGGTCACGGTGACGGTGAAGTGCAAATGGTCCGATTCGGGCGTGTCGGCGCTGCCGCGCGCGATGGGTGGGATCAACCCCTCGCGGGTGATCAGCTCGACCGCGGTGATGAGGAAAGAATGAAACAGATCGGACGTTCATTTCGATCGCGCGGGATGCGGAGCCGACGGGGATCGGTGCTCCTGTATGCCTCGGTCGCTTTTTTCACGATCGCCGGCTTCATGTCGCTGGCGGTGGACATGGCGCGGGCGCGTCTGGTGCAGGTCGAGCTTCAGACCGCCGCCGACGCCGCCGCGCGGGCGGCGGCAAGCTCGCTCGACGATCGCCCCGCCGCCAGAACGCTGGCTGAAACCGCCGCTTCGCTGAACCGCTCCGGCAACGCCTCGGTGATGCTGGTCTCCAACACCGACGTGCAGTTCGGCAACTGGAACCCAGGCTCGTCCACGTTCACCACGTCCGCCAGCGGAGGCAACGCGGTGCGCGTCACCGCGATGCGCACGGAAGACCGGGGCAACGCGATGGCGCTCAGCATCGGTCGGCTGCTCGGGATCAACACCTTCAACGTCTCGGCCAGCGCCATCGCCCTGCAAACCGCCGCGACCACCGGCAGCGGCGGCAACAACGGTGGCGGGGGATTGATCGGACTGGACAGTGTGAAAATCTCCGGATCGGTGAACATCAACAGCTATGAGTCGAGCAACGGAACCTATCAATCCACCCAGTCCAACGAAAGCCATGTCGCCTCCAACGGCGACATCACCCTGTCCGGCAGCGCCAAGATCATGGGCGACGCCCGACCGGGCATCAACAAGGAAGTGAAGACCACGGGAAACGCCCAGGTCACCGGCTTCACCTCCTCGCTCACCACCCCCATGGCATACGATCCTCCGCAGGCCGGACCGTACAACAACAACGCCATCGAGAGCCATCTGGATGGACAAGGCAACTTCAAGCTCAGCGGCAGCAAGTCCTACACGATCCCCCCAGGCACATACATGGTGAAGGATTTCAATGTGTCCGGCAGCGCCAAGGTCACCATCGACGGGGAGGTGACCCTGTATGTCACGGGAGACCTGAACATCTCGGGCAGCGCGCCGGTTCTGGATGATCTGCCGTCGAACTTCAGGATCCGCATGTTGACGCCCGGCAAGGACGTCAAGCTCTCCGGCAGCTCGAAGCTCGCCGCCGACATCTTCGCGCCGCTGGGCGACGTGACGCTTTCAGGATCACAACAGTTTTACGGCGCGATCGTCGCGAAAAACCTGACGATCAGCGGCAGCGTCAAGCTGCATCACGACAAAAGCCTGTCATCGGAATCGAGCAACGGAAAGATCACGCTGGTGCGATGATCGATGAGGGATGTTGACGAGAGGAACGGCAAGGCCGGGAGAAAACGACATGAAGACGCAACAACCGGGACGGCGCGGCGGAGCGCTGATCGAGATGGCGATCGTCTTTCCGATCCTGACGATCATGAGCTTCGGCCTGATCGAGTTCGGTCAATACTTTTACGCCAAGCACGTCCTCCAGTCGGCGGCGCAGATCGGCGCGCGCAGCGCGATCGTCGATGACGCGACGCATGCGAAGATGACGAGCGAGATCGACCGCGTGATGGCATCGGCGGGGTTCGAGTCGGCGAACTACACCGTCACGGTGCGCAACGCCTCGAACGGCGCGACGATCGGCAACATCGCCAACGCCTCGCGCGGAACGTCGATGAAGGTCACCGTCTCCTGCCCGTTCGATGATGTCGGCGTGCGCCCCCTCGGGTTCATCGCCGCGCACCGGCAAGTGGTCGGCGTCACCACGATGATCAAGGAATAACCATGACGGAACATCTCCCAGAACCCCGCGCCCATCGACCCTCGCGACACCGAGGCAGTGTGATCGTCTATGCGACGCTCGGCATGGTCGTGATGGTGGCGTTCGTTTCCCTCGCGGTGGACTTCGGGCGCGTGCAGGTCGCGCGCACCGAGTTGCAGCGCGCCGCCGACTCCACCGCGCGCGGGGCGCTGGTGTTGTATCTCAAGGAAGGCCGCAAATCCTCGACCGTGACGCAGGCGGTCAACCAGCAGTTGAACCAGATGGAGTCGCGCAACCCGGTGGATTCGGCCGGTAACAGCGGGCTGACTTACAACCTCACCTGGGGTCGATGGAACGAGCAGACCCGGGTTTTCACCGCGAGCAACACCAACAGCCCGACGGCCGTCCGGGTGACCGGATCGAAGACGCTCCATCTGCCGTTCGCGTCGATCATTGGACACGGCAACGCGCAAGTCGAAGTCGAGGCGATCGCCGCGCTGATCGGTGGAGCGTCGGAACAAGGCCGTCGGATCGATCCCAAGGGCGACGCCTGGCTGGCCGGAATGCCCAATGGATCCACCGCCAGCTACAACGACAAGGCGCCCCAGAACTCACCGAAATACATCAACGTCACTCCGGGAACCTACGTCACGTTTCCCAATATCGACGGCTGGGTGCATCACGTCCCCGCGACCAGCGGTTACGGCCCGGAAGGCCGGACCGACATGATCTGGGTCCACGGCGCCGACTCGCCCGGCGGACCGACACCGGCGGCGGAAAACGGCATCCAGGACGCCGTCATGCCCATCACCGCCTTCATGGGCGTCTTCCTCACCGATCAACGCCCCGACCTCACCCCCCCGCCCAACCCGCGACGGGATTACACCACGTCGGCTTCCCGATCCAAGGAAGTCTACGACGACATCAAGCCCAAGCAGCCGTTCTTCATCGGCGATGGCAAAACCGGGCCGGGAAACGGAACGGGCACGCTTCAGCGATTCAAAGTCCCCGAAGGCGCCACGCGGCTCTACTTCAGCATCATGGACGGCTACGAGTGGAACAACAACTCGGGTGAGTTCAGGGTGGACATCAACATCGAGCCGATGATCGTCCTCGTGAAGTAAGACGCATCCCTCCCTTCGCCGATCGGATCACTTGTGTCGGTGATGGTGATGATCGCGGTCGCCGTCGTGATAATGCGCGCGACCGTGCGAGCCTTTGCAGGTGAACGTGCCGCCGAAGGCGAAAGCGCCGCAAACGAAAAGGATCAGCAGGTTTCGCAATCGTTTCATCCGGTCTTCTCCTTTCAGGACATCCGCCGCTCGCTTCTGATTGTATCCGCGCGGCGCGCGGGATCGATCAGAATGTCAGCACCGTCGCGCGCGTGCCGGCGGGCTGAGCGGGGGCGTTTTCCGCTCGCACGAGCAGGCAGTTGGCGCCGGCGAGGGTGAAAATGTCCGCCGAACCTTTCCATGCCAGGGGTGTGACGCGATCCGCGTCCAGCACCGCCGGCTGGTAAAATTCACGATCCCCGTTGGCCGGCAGGGGCGCGGTGAGCGTCGCCTCGATCCAGCCCTCATCGGCCGAACCGCCCATCATCCGCCGGATCAATCGACCCGCCAGCCGCACCGTGCAGACGAATCCGCTGACCGGATTGCCCGGCAATCCAAAGATCATCGGTGGATTCAACCGACCGGGTTCGCCGCGCCCCACACCGAAGAAAAATGGCTTGCCCGGCTTGATGCGCACCCTGGCGATCTTCAGGTCCACCCCGATTCGCCGCAGAATGCGCGGCACAAAGTCATATTCCCCCATGCTCATCCCCCCGGTGATGAACAGCGCATCGCAGCGCATCGCTTCTTCGATCGCGGACTGGATCCGCGCGGGATCATCGCGCACATGCCCGAGATCTTCCACCTCGCATCCGAAGCCGGCGAGCAGCGATGCGAGCATGATCGAATTGGAGTTGCGGATTTGCGATCCGGCCGGCGTCGCGGTGAACGGGACGATCTCATCCCCCGTCGTCAGAATGCCGGCACGAAGACGGGCAAAGACCGCCACCCGGCTGGCGCCCACGCCCGCCGCGACCGCGAGGGGGGCGGCGTGCAGAATCGATCCGGTCTCCAGCACGATCTTTCCGGCATGGACATCGGACCCGCGCCGCGCGATGAAGCGCGCCTCGGCCGGACGATGCGCGATGATCCATCGCTCCCCGGACGGATCGGGAGATTCTTCGGTTCGTTCGATCGGGAGAATCGCATCCGCACCGTCGGGCAGGGGCGCGCCGGTCATGATCGCATGGGCTTCCCCCGCGGCGACGGATCGCGCCGGGGTCCCCCCCGCCGCGATCTCCGCGACAACCCGGAGCCGCGCGTTCGGCGCGAACGTGTCGGCAAGACGGACGGCGAAACCGTCCATGAGACTTTTGTCGAACGGCGGGGCGTCGCGATCGGCGCGCAGCGGTTCGGCCAGCCGACGCCCCCGCGCCCGGTCCAGGGGAACAGGCTCGATCACCGGATGAACGGGGATCGCATCCAGAATGCCGATGGCTTCAGAAACGCCGATGGGATTGGCAACCAGCGGTGCGGGCATGGCGGCAAGTCTGCTACGAACGCGCCCGGTCGTCAAACGACGTGCGCGGGTCCCAAAGCGGCCGACGGCTTCACCACGGATTGTTGCGGCTCAAAACTATTTGCCGTTCATGGCGTCCATCCGTTCTGCAATCGTTCGGATTTTGCTAGGATATGCCCCCTGAACATGCCTCATTCCTCCCCAGAATCAGGAAAGCCGAATTACTTTCGACGATTTCTCG
>CAYUNS010000077.1:0-507 GCA_964446155.1 uncultured Tepidisphaeraceae bacterium
GCGAAGGAAGAGGGGTTGGTCATGCTCTCATAACGGCGGGCGTCAGGAATGGGGGCGGGGCGTGGGCGCCTTTCGCCTTGACACTCTGCGCGGGCACTTCTACGCTGGAACACCATCTCCCAGGAGCATTTTGATGGCCATTCAGATGGAACTTAACAAGATCATCATCAGCGAGATGGCGGATCAGCAGTACATCGTGCTGAAGGAGGTGGATGGCGAGCGTCATTTTCCCATTGTCATCGGCAGCAGCGAGGCTTATGCGATTGATCGCAGACTGAAGGGGATCACCGCGCCGAGGCCGCTGACGCACGATCTGCTGGCCAACGCCATCGAACAGCTCGGCGGGGAAATTGACCGGATTGAGATCAACAATCTCGAAAATCACACTTTCTTCGCGCGCATCCACATTCGCCAGGGTGGGCAGACGATCGAAGTGGACAGCCGTCCGAGTGATGCCATCGCGCTGGGCGTCGCAACGATGGTTCCCATCTATGTCGCCGATCATGT
>CAYUNS010000077.1:517-6487 GCA_964446155.1 uncultured Tepidisphaeraceae bacterium
TGCTTGACCAGGTTGGATGAAGTCCTGATGAATAACTAGGCAGGGACGATCCCCGTTCCCCCCAATGCGCACCCATGCGGCAACCCCGCAATCGGGGCGAACGATGGGATTGGGCGCGATACGACGGGGTGGTCACGTTTTCATGCGAAATATCGCGTGCAAAATCGTTTTGTGCGGACTAAAAAAGTTCGCGGTGACGTGTGGCACACCGCTTGTTTCAGGGATTTGACGCCGGTGCGAAACCAGCGGGGTTGAACCTCGGGTTGAACGTTGTCGGGCGCCGACTAAACGGGTATGCCGCCGCGCATCGGACCCGGATGATCGCGTCACAAGGAGAGTTTCTCATGCAGATGATTGAAGCCATTATCAAGCCGCACAAACTGGACGCCGTGAAAACCGCGCTGGCGAAGCTGGGGATTCTCGGCGTGACCGCGATCGAGTGTAAAGGGTTTGGCCGGCAGATGGGCCATACCGAGCGCTATCGCGGCGCGAAAATGGATGTGGGATTCGTCCCCAAGGTGCTCTTGAAAATCTGCGTGAAATCGGAGGAGAGCGGCAAGGCGGTCGCCTCCATCGTCGAATCCGCCCGTACGGGTGAAGTGGGTGATGGAAAGATCTTCGTCTACCCGATCGTCCAGGCCGTTCGCATCCGCACCGGCGAGGAGAACGAGCAGGCGTTGTGATCCACGAAGAATCGGTGGGATGCCCGCAAGCCGTCGAATCCCGGCATGGGCCGTTCACGGCGCGGGCGTCACCTTCATCGCCAGGAGAGTCTGGTCGTCGGCGGCGGGAAGCGCGTCGGCAAAGTGATGAAGCCGTTGCCGGATGGCGTCGATGAGCGTTCCGGGGGAGTCGGAATGTTCGCGCAGAACGGCGTCGAGCCGTTCGACGCCGAACATTTCACGCCGGGAGTTGAATCGTTCGGTGATCCCGTCCGTGTAGAACAGGAGCATGTCTCCGGGATCGAGCGTGAGGGTCGCCTGCTCGTATTCAGTGTCGGCGACGATGCCGAGAGGGAAATGCCGGGCGCCGTTGAGGGATTCGATCCCGCCGTCGCGCGAACGATGGAGGCGCGGGGGATTGTGCCCGGCGGAGCTGTAGGTCAGTTGGCGCGATCGGGGATCGTAGATGCCATAGAAAGCGGTGACGAAAACGCCGGTGTCGCCAGTGTAGCGGGCGACGAGGCGATCGTTGACGAACTGGAGCATCTTAGCCGGTGGGGTCGGCGGGCCGGGATGGCCGTGCGCGATGCTGTGAGTGATCGCCATGATGACGGCGGCGGGCGTGCCGTGACCTGAAACATCGGCGATGAGAATGCCCCACTGCCCTTCCGGCAGGGGAAAGAAATCGTAGTAATCCCCGCCCGCGCGCTGGGAAGTCTGATAGCTGCCGGCGATGTCGAGCGTCGGGATCGCGGGAAATGTCTGGGGCAATAACATCAACTGCATCCCGGCGACGATCTGCATCTCCCGATCGACCGCGTCATAGGCATCTTTGAGCTTCTGCGAAAGCAGGAGGTTGTGCGTGGCGCGCCCGAACAGGTTGCTCAGCATGACGAACTCGGGAAACCGGTCGCGTTGAAACGCGTTCGGCTCGCGGCGCATGTGGACCACCATGTTCAATCCAATGCCGCCGTCGTAATGCGGGACGGCCATGATCGATCGCATCCCCTGGAGATATTCGGCGGCGGGGTCGTCATCGGAAACATGGAAATTCTCAATCCACTGCGGCCGATCGCTGTAGATCCAGTCGGCAATCGCGCCTCCTTCCAGCAGGGGCAGGCGCTCGGGCTGCGTCCAGGGATTGACGGGTGTTTTCCAGAGATCGCTGCGGGTGATGCGATAGCGCGGGGCATCGAGATTACGGCGGCTGACGGAAAGGCTGCGATCCATCGGCATCAGCTCGCGGATGCGCGAGGCGTAGGCGCGAACCATTTCCTGCGCATCGGGCTGACGGGACATGTCGCGCATGGTTTCGACGACATGGTTGAGTTGAAAGCTCCAGTCTTTCGACTCGCCGCCGTCAAACAGCCTGGAAGAGGGAGCGGTCATGTTTCGATCCATTGCCGGCCCGCGCGATCCAACGGCGGCACGGTTGGACAAAAGGGCAAAGCGAGGCAAGCGGTAAACATCCCGAAGCAAGCCACCTGTCGGACTCGAACCGACGACCTGCGGTTTACAAAACCGCTGCTCTACCAACTGAGCTAAGGTGGCGCGGCCGCGAAGCCTGTTGGCGCGGGATTTCCGCGCTCGGCTACTGGACGATCTCGAGGATCGTGAATTCCATCGTGCCGCGAGGCGCCTTCACCTTGACGGTCTCACCGACACGGGCTTTCATCAGCGCTTCGCCCATGGGGCTGCTGGCGGACACGGGCATGACGTCGTCGGACGCGCTCGGCGGCTGCGCTTCACCGACGATGCGGACGAGCGTTTCGCTGTCGTCATCGAGATCCAGCAGCTTGACGGTGTGACCGAGGAAAACCATGTCGTCGGGAACGTGCTCGTTGGAGACGACCGCGACATTCTTGAGCTTTGCCTCCAGTTCGGCCAGCTCGCGCTGGATCTCGCGGTTCTCCTCCTTGGCGAAATGATACTCGGCATTCTCCGAAAGATCCCCGAGCGCCGCCGCCTTGCGAATGCGGTCCTGCACATCGATCTGTGCCTTGTAAAGCGCTTCGCGCTTGGCTTCGAGGCTGGCTTTTTCTTCCGCGCTGACGAACTGCATGACAACAACTCCTCTCAACCGTTTACTGCTTCGTCCGTCCGGTCCTTAAAACACGAAACACCGCGCTGACTGCGCGGTGGTGTGCGAGGACTGACAACCCATCATCATATAGAAGAGCGACGGGATGGCAACGGGCGGAAACAGCCGTGTTGCAACGCGGTGAAATTGACGATGACGAGGGGATTCCCTACACTCGGGTCTGAAATTCAGCGGAGAGACCATGGCCTTCAGTTGTGTTGTCGTAACCCCGGACCGTCAGGTTCTGGATGAACAAATCATCCAGGCGATCGTGCCCGCGCACGATGGCTTGCTCGGCATTCTCACCGACCGCGCCCCCCTGCTGGTGAAGCTTGGGCTTGGACCACTGCGGCTGGATCTGCCGGGGAACCAGAAGCGTTATTTCTTCATTCAAGGCGGAATCGCCCAGGTGAAAGGCAACCAGCTCACCATTCTCACCAATGAAGCCATTCCCGCGTCGGAGATCGACGCCGAAGCCGCGCGTGCGGAGTACGCCGAGGCGATCGCGCGTCGGATCACCGATGAAAAGAGCTTCGAGGATCGTCAAAGGCAGTTGCAGAGCGCCCGCGCGAAACAGGAACTCGCCGGCGGCGTGTGAATCGCGATTTCCCTCCCCGTGACCCTATATTGCCCCCGATTGCCCCAATATGCGGAGATACCGCGCCTACAGCGTGGAGGATGAATCCGTGAATTGCTGCCGGATGCGGATGACCTCGTGCTGAATCTCTTCCTCGCCGGCGCCGCCGTCGAACAGCACCAGTTTCGCCAGCGCGACGGAGGCCTCGGCTTCCTCATAGCAGACGGCGTAGGCGCCCACCTGGATGAGTTCGTCCCGTTCTCCCAGATACCTGGCTCGAACAAATATCTTGATCTCCGGGTTGATGAGCTTCGCGGCCGCGATCAGGGGATTGCGGTTGATGGAATGCGGCAGGGTGATGATCAGATGGGTGGCGCGATCCAGCGCCTGCTGCATCACCTCGATGTTGTAGGCATCTCCGAAGAAAGCCGCCCGACCTTCGCGCTTCAGCGTGCTGATCGTATCCATGTTGAGATCGACGACGACGGTTTCCAGCGCCTGCTTGCGAAGGATTGAATCGACCGTCTGTCCCACCGGTCCATAGCCCACGATCACCGCGATGGCCTTGTCCGACTGCTGAAGATCCAACCCGGTCTGCTCGTTCATGGCCGTCTCGCGCCGCAGCGCCTTGCGGTTGAGGAACCGCCACAGGGCGGGGTTGCGCTTCAGGAGATTCTCCAGCCGGTCGATTGACCGGAAGAGGATCGGATTGAGCGTGATCGAAACGATCGCGCACGCCACCAGGACGTTGTGGCCTTCGGCGTTCATCACGCCATGGTGCTTGCCGAGTTCGGAGAGGATGAAGGAGAACTCGCCGATCTGCGCAAGCCCGAGAGCGACCGTGAGGGCGGTGCGCGCCGAGTAACCGATGATGGCGACGATGACCAGCGCGGCCAGGGGTTTGCCGATCATCACGATGCCCAGCCCGGCGAGAGTGAGACCGGGTTCATTGACGATGAACATCGGATCGAACAGCATCCCGACGGAGGCGAAAAACAGGACGGCGAAGGCGTCTCGCAGGGGGAGCGCGTCGGCGGCGGCCTGGTGGGAGACCGGGGACTGCCCCACCACCATTCCGGCGAGGAACGCCCCCAGCGCCATCGACGCGCCGAAGACATAATAAGACCCCGCCGCGACCGCGACCGCCATCACCATGACGGTCAGCGTGAACAACTCGCGCGATCGCAGCCGGGCGACGCGGATCATGACCAGGGGGATCACCTTCGATCCGGCGACGAGCAGGATCGCCACCATCGCGAACAATTTCGCCAGGGCAATGGGCAGGGCATACCAAAGGCTCTGGGGTTCGGCGTGGTGTCCCTCGATCGCCTGGGTGGCGCCCAGCGCCGGGATCAGGACCAGAACGATGACGGTGAGGATGTCCTCGACGATCAGCCAGCCGACGGCGACGTGGCCGTGCTGGGTATCCAGCATCTTGTTGTCCTGGAGAACGCGGATGAGCACGACGGTGCTCGCAACCGCCATCGCCATCCCCAACACCAGCCCTGATCGGATCGGCCAGCCGAAGGCGTGCGCCACGGCCACCCCGAGCAGCGTCGCGACGAGACTCTGGCCGATGGCGCCCGGCAGCGCGACGTTCCGCACCGCCAGCAGGTCTTTCAGATGGAAATGCAGCCCCACCCCGAACATCAGCAGGATGACCCCGACTTCCGCGAGTTGCGTCGCAACCTTGGCGTCACCGACGAATCCCGGCGTGTACGGGCCGATGACCACGCCCGCCAGCAGGTATCCAACGATCGGGGAAAGCCGTATTCGCTGGGTCAACAGCCCCAGTATCCATGCCGCAGTGAAGGCGGCGGCAATGGTCATGATAAGTTCTTGATCGTGCATCGTTATGGAAAATAACCGTGGCTTGGGCAGTGTGCAGATTTGCGGGCGGTTTTCAATTCCCGCCCACTGGAAAACCGCCAGGAAAATTGAATCAGGAGAGGAATGAAGCGTTTGTCTTGCAAATTGCGCAGACCTCTCCAGAATACGCCGGACCCTTCGACAGGGCCATTCGATTCCGACCGTCCAATTGAAGAGAACCTCATGCGCAAACTGCTCGTCGCCAACCGAAGTGAAATCGCCATTCGCATTTTCCGGGCCGCCACCGAACTGGGGCTGGAAACCGTCTCGGTCTATACCCATGAAGATCGCTTCTCGCTGCATCGGTTCAAATCGGACGAGTCGTATCAGATCGGCCCGCCGGAAGGCGGGGAACCTGTCAAGGGATACCTGAACATCGCCGACATCATTGCCGTCGCCATGAAGCATGGCGTGGATGCGATTCATCCGGGCTACGGCTTTCTCGCGGAGAACGCCGACCTCGCGCGAGCCTGCGAAAAAAATGGAATCGCCTTCATCGGCCCGACACCGGAACTGCTGGAGACGTTTGGGGACAAGACGGCCGCGAAGCGCCTGGCGACCAAGGCGAATGTGCCCACCCTGTCGGGTACGGAACACGGACTGGTCAACGCCGCGGCGGTGAAGGCGGCGGCGAAAAAGATCGGCTACCCCGTCATCATCAAGGCGAGTTTCGGCGGTGGAGGACGCGGGATGCGCGTGGTCCGCTCGGCCGACGAACTGATGAGCAAGCTCGAAGAAGCCCAGCGCGATCTGCTGGCCCTGCCCGGCGTGGGCATGTCCGT
>CAYUNS010000077.1:6497-17653 GCA_964446155.1 uncultured Tepidisphaeraceae bacterium
GGTGTTCGTCGAGCGATACATCGCCCGCGCCAAGCATATCGAGGTGCAGATCCTGGGGGACCGGCACGGCAACATGGTGCATCTCTGGGAACGCGACTGCTCGGTGCAGAGACGGCATCAGAAAGTGGTCGAGGTCGCCCCCAGCGTACATTTGTCCAGGGACGTGCGGCAGCGCATCTGCGATGCGGCGGTGCGGCTTTGCAAAACGGCGAACTACCGCAATGCCGGCACGGTCGAGTTTCTCCTCGATGCCGACACCGGCGACTTTTTCTTCATCGAGGTCAACCCGCGCATCCAGGTCGAGCACACCGTCACCGAGGTCGTCACCGGCGTGGACATCGTGCGCAGCCAGATCCTGGTGGCGCAGGGACACAAGCTGCATGACGATCCCATTTCCATTCCCCGGCAGGACGAGATCGAGCCTCGCGGCGTGGCGATTCAATGCCGCATCACCACGGAAGACCCCGAAAACCATTTCATCCCGGACTACGGACGCATCACGACCTATCGGTCGGCCGGTGGATTTTCGATCCGGCTCGACGGCGGCAACGGATTCGGCGGAGCGGTCATCACGCCCTATTTCGATTCACTGCTGGTGAAGCTGACGACCTGGGGCGCGACGCTCGAGGAGGCGGTGCATCGCACCGATCGCGCCCTGCGCGAGTTCCGCATCCGCGGGGTGAAGACCAACATCCCGTTCCTTGAAAATCTGATCCTGCATCCACACTTCAAGTCCGGCGACGCGACGACGACGTTCATCGACACCACGCCGGAGTTGTTCCGGTTCCGCCCGAAGCGGGATCGCGCGACGAAAGTGCTGAGCTACCTCGGCGACGTGATCGTGAACGGCCGCGCCGAAGTGAAGGGAAAGCTCGATCCGAAGCGGGAATTCAATGAACCGCGCATCCCGACCTACCCGTCCACCGAGCCGGCGCCGGCGGGAACCCGACAGCGCTTGCAGGAACTGGGACCGGAGCGGTTCGCGCAATGGGTGCGCAAGCAGAAGCGGCTGATGTTCACGGACACGACGATGCGCGACGCACATCAATCCCTGCTGGCGACGCGGGTGCGGACGCTGGACATGCTGAACATCGCCGACGCCGTCTCCCACCTCACGCCCCAGCTTTTCAGCCTCGAAATGTGGGGCGGCGCGACGTTCGACACCTCGATGCGATTCCTCCAGGAAGACCCCTGGGAACGTATGCACCTGCTCCGCGAGAAGGTTCCCAACATCCTGTTCCAGATGCTGCTCCGCGCCAGTAACGCCGTCGGGTACGCGAACTATCCCGACAACGTCGTGAGGGAATTCGTCATCCGCAGCGCGCAAAACGGCATGGATGTGTTCCGCATTTTCGATTCGCTGAACTGGATCGACGCGATGAAGGTGTCGATCGAGGCGGTGCGCAACAAAACCGACTCGATCTGCGAGGCGTCGATCTGCTACACCGGCGACATTCTCGATCCGAAACGCACGAAATACACGCTCAAGTACTATGTGAAGCTTGCCAAGGAGCTTGTCAAGCGCGGCACGCACATCCTGGCGATCAAGGACATGGCCGGCCTGTGCAAGCCGTATGCCGCCCATGCCCTGGTGAAGGCGCTGCGCGATGAGGTGGATCTGCCGATCCATTTCCACACGCACGACACCAGCGGCGTCAACGCGGCGACACTGCTGCGGGCCTGCGACGCCGGCGTGGACATCGTCGATTCCGCCATCGCCTCGATGAGCGGCATGACCAGCCAGCCGAACCTGAACTCGCTCGTCGCCGCCCTTCAGCACACGCCGCGCGACAGCCGGCTCGATCTCGACGCGCTCAACCGCATCGACGGCTACTGGTCCGACGTGCGCTCGTTCTACTATCCATTCGAGGAGGACATGAAATCCGGAACGGCCGAGGTCTATCACCACGAAATGCCCGGCGGGCAGTACACCAACCTGCGGCAGCAGGCCAAGAGCATGGGACTCCTCGATCGCTGGAACGAGATCGCCGACGCCTATGCGAACGTGAACGAGTTGTTCGGGGATATCGTGAAGGTGACCCCCTCGAGCAAGGTCGTCGGCGACCTGGCGTTGTTCATGGTGACCAACGGGTTGACGCCGATGGATGTCCTGGACCCCGGGCGAAAGCTCAATTTCCCCCGCAGCGTCGTCGAGATGATGGAAGGCGCCATCGGCTTCCCCGAAGGCGGCTGGCCGAAGGTGCTCCAGAAGATCATCCTCGATTCCGCGGGAACGAAGCCGATCAAGGGCCGGCTCAGCGCCAAGCTCCCAAAAACCGATTTTTCGGTCGTCAAGAAAGAGCTTGCGGGCAAGGTCGATCGTGAACCGAGCGATCTCGATGTGATGTCCTATCTCATGTACCCCCAGGTCTTCCTCGATTACGACAAGCACCTGAAGCAGTACGACAACACCAGTGTCATCCCCACCCCGGCGTTTTTCTACGGCTTGCAGGCCGGCGAGGAAATCTCGATCGAGATCGAGTCGGGCAAAACGCTGATCGTCAAATATCTCACCACCAGCGATCCGCGCGAGGATGGAACGCGCACCGTCTTCTTCGAGTTGAACGGACACCCGCGCGAGGTGGCCGTGCCGGACCGGTCGCTCGAGGGAAATCTTCACAAGCACCCCAAGGCCGATCCCGACGATCCCAATCACATCGCGGCGCCGATGCCGGGCAAGGTCTCGACGGTGGCGGCGAAGAAGGGCCAGACCGTGAAATCAGGCGAGCGGCTGCTGTCGATCGAGGCGATGAAGATGGAGACCGCCGTTTACTCGCCGCGCGACGCCACCGTCGCGTCGGTGGAGGTGAAGCCGGGATCGATCGTCAGCGCGCGTGATCTGCTGCTGGTGCTCGAGTAGAACAAGGTCGAGGCCGCGCGGGACGATGGTTTCGCGGGCGACCCATGACAAGAGCGGTCAGAAACCTTTTGGCCCGCATCGCATGTCGCAGCGGAATCATTACAAGCTGTCTCATCTTCGCGCGGGTATCCGGCCTTTTCGGCTGTATTGGTATCCACGGCTGCGGAGCACGAACACCCACGCGGCCGAGTTGCGGCGACGGGGGGATTTGTATGCGCCGGCCATCGTGCTGACGGGGCATCAGATCGCCGGACGAGGACGCGGCGGCAATTCATGGTGGTCAACCGGGGAAGCGGTGACCGCCACCTTCGTCGTCGCGTCGGAGGAACATCATTTACCGCAACAAATTCCGTTGCTGGCGGGGCTGGCCGTACGCGAAGCGGTCGCGGAGCTGACCGGCATCGCGGAAATCCAGCTCAAATGGCCGAACGACATCCTTTTCGATGGACGAAAGCTCGCCGGACTGCTTTGCGAGCGTGTCCAGCGCGCGGAGCTGATCGGGCTGGGGCTGAACGTGAACGTCGATCCTCGAAAAGCCCCCCAGGCCATGCGCGGCCGCATCACCAGTCTCTCGCACATCGCCGGAGAGGAGCTGGACCTGACGCAGGTGCTGACGACAATCGCCGCCCGGCTTCACGAGGCGCTGTCCCGCCGCGGCGAGCGGTTTTTCTCGGAGCGGATGCGTGAATATGACCGGCATCATTGGCTGGTCGGTCGGAAAATGAGCATCGTCGGCTCGCCTGGTGAGCCGATCCTCTCCGGGCGATGCCAGGGCGTTGACAGCATAGGCCGACTGCTCCTGAAGAGCCGCACGCAACTGCATCGCGTGATCGCCGGGCATGTACTGATGAAATGAGCCTCGGAATCTGTCATGAACCTTCCCGCGTTGATGTTCTTCCTGCTGATCGGCGCCTATTGGACCCGTGTGCTGCGACTGGTGCGCAAGGAGCGGCGGCGATCCGGTCGCACCGCCAATTTCCTGCCGCCCGAGCCGCTGGGCAGGGCGCTGCGAATGGTCTGGTATCCCGTGGTGATTTTCTGGATCGTTCAGCCGGCCATCGTGGCGTTTCGACGCGATGCGCCGGTGGCGCTTCGGCCGATCTTTCATCAGCCGATTCTGGCATGGATCGCCGTCCTCGTGGGCGCCGCGGCATTCGCCCTCACGCTGGTTTGCTGGAAACGCATGGGCCGATCCTGGCGGATGGGAATCGATCCGAATGAAAAGACGCAGCTCATCGTCACCGGGCCTTATGCGTTCGTGCGACACCCGATTTACGCGCTCTCCTCGCTGCTGATGCTCGCGACCGTGATCGCCCTGCCGACGCCGATGATGCTCGTTGCGGGCGCGATCCATCTTCTTTTCTTACAATGGGAGGCGCGGCGTGAGGAGACGCACCTCGAACGCACGCACGGACCGGCCTACGCGAGCTATCGCGCATGTGTTGGCAGGTTCATTCCACGATCGCTGACCGGTTACGCCGCCTGAGGCGCGCAGCATCGAATGGCAACGCCCCGTCTCAACCTCTTTCAGAAACTGCTTCGGCAATGGGATGCCCTGCATCCGTACAACGCCGTGCAGGTGATGCATCTGCACGCTGAAGCGTCGATGGACATCATCGAGCGGACGTGGCGGGAAACGCATTCCCTGTTGCCACCACGACAATTTCCGTCATGCCCGGTGGTGCGAACGGCGTCGTCGCAAATGCTGGAAGACGTGATCTCGGAAGAATTGAACCGGCCGTTCAAGGCAGGGGACAGCCCGTTCCGGCCGATCGTTCTGTCGCGGGACGGCGGTTGTTTCGTCGGAATCGTTTACCACCACTGGGCCGCCGACAGCGCATCGATTCGACAGCTCACGCGCGAATGGTTTCTCCGCATCCATCACCCCGAGCAGGCGTCCGGGCAACCGATCTCGCTGCCAAGCGGTGGATACTGGCGGCATCTCGGCCCGGCGAGTGCGGGATGGAGTTCGTGGGATGGGCTGCTTTATTCCATGAGGCAGTCCAGTCGCATGCGCTGCGTGCGTCGGCTGACGCGGGCGGGATCGAAGGACTTCTCCTGCCGATGGCAGTTGCACCGGCTGCGCGGCGCCATCATCGAACCGCTGATGGCGGTCGCCCGGCGTCGAGGCGTCACGCTGAATGACATCCTGCTCGCGGCCGCGGCGGAGGCATGCCAACGGCATGTTCCCCACGAGCGCGCATCGCATCGTCCAAACATGGCAATGGGCACGATCGCCGATCTACGGCCGATCGCGAAACCGGAATTGACCGGTCAATTCGGATTGTTTCTCGGATTCACCACGACGGTTCTTCGGCCGCGCGACTGGAAGGATTTCGACGCGCTGCTCGACACCGTCGCGATGCAATCGAAATTACACCGACGCAACCACGCCGCCGTCACAAGTTGCATCCGCATGGCCACGGGCCTCGCTGCGGGGAGGCTGTTGCGACGGGACAAGCTTGTGCAATTTTATCGCAAACGGCTGCCCCTGGCGGGCGGGATTTCCAACGTCAATCTCAATCGGGACTGGGGCCGCGAACATCATCCCGCCCCCCTGCTCGAATACATTCGCGCCTCCCCCGCCGGACCGATGATGCCGGTGGTTTTCACCCCCACCACGCTCGGATCGACGCTTCATTTCGGGATGACATACCGCATGAGCGTAATATCCGCATCAATTGCGGCGGAACTCGCCAACACATTTATGTCTCGATTGTATGTATTGTCGGGCATAAAGGCTTGACAAGCGGGTGTGAAAGATCACTCTTAGCCCCCTCGTGAACGGGAATTTCAACATGATTCGGTCTTTTCTTATCGTTTTTCCACTCCTGGCCGCGGTGGCCGTTCACGCCGCGACGACAAAGCCCGCGACGCAGCCGGCCGACGACAAGACCGCCGAAAGGAACAAGGACATGCCCAAGAGCTACAGCAAAGCGCCCGAAATGACGATCGACGTCAACAAAAAATACACCGCGACGTTCGATACGTCGCGCGGCAAGATCATTGTCGAGTTGTTTCCCAAGGATGCGCCCAAAACGGTGAACAACTTCGTCTTCCTCGCGCGGGACAAGTTCTACGACGGGACGACATTTCACCGCGTCATCAACGATTTCATGATCCAGGGCGGCGATCCCGAAGGGACCGGGCGCGGCGGACCGGGCTATCGCTTTGAGGACGAGGTCGGTCCCGACAAGCCGAAGCACAAGGTCGGCTCGCTCTCGATGGCCAACGCCGGACCGAACACGAACGGCAGCCAGTTCTTCATCACCCATATCGCGACCGACTGGCTCGATGGCAAGCACACCGTTTTCGGCCAGGTGCTTGAAGGCCAGGACGTGGTCAACGCGGTGAAGCAGGGCGACACGCTGAACAGCGTCACGATCACCGAGGAATAAGCCCCCCCCACGCGATCAACCCACAACCCAAACAGCGAGGTCGCGATCGCGGCCTCGCTGTTTTGCCGCGCGGTTCGATCTACTTGCTCTCCCGCCAGTTCTTCGCCCAGCCGATTTCGACCTGGACGGGAATCTTGAGCCGCATCGCGGTCGTCATCTCCTCGCGCACCATCTCGGCTTCCGATTCGACCGAGGACTCGGGCGTTTCAAAGACGAGTTCGTCATGCACCTGGAGAAGCATCCTGCCAGGGCGATTTTCCCTTTGAATCCGCCGATGGATGTTGAGCATCGCCATCTTGATCAGATCGGCGGCGGACCCCTGGACGACACTATTGATGGCCATTCGCTCCGCGGCGTTGCGCAGCGCGACCACGCCGGAGCCGATGTCAAAGATCGGCCTTCGCCGGCCGAGAATCGTCTCGACGTATCCCTGCGTCTGCGCCTCCATCACGCATTTTTCCAGAAACTGCCGGATCGAGGGGAACCGCCTGTTGTAGCTGGCGATCAACTCACCGGCGGCGGCGACCGAAAGTCCTTCAATCCGTCGGGACAATCCAAACGCGCTCACGCCGTAGATGATGCCGAAATTGATCGTCTTGGCATGGCCGCGCTGCTCGCGCGTCACCTCATCGAGCGGCACGCCGAAGACCTCTGACGCCACCGCGCGATGAATGTCCTCATCGGCCTCGAAGGCTTTCACGAGCGCCGGTTCTTCAGTGAAATGCGCGAGCACCCGCAATTCGATCTGCGAATAGTCGGCGGTGAGCAGCACATTGTTTTCACGGTCGCCGGCGACGAACGCGAGTCGGATACGCCGGCCTTCATCGGTGCGGATGGGGATGTTCTGAAGATTCGGATCGGACATGCTCAACCGACCGGTGGACGCGCCCGTCTGGTTGAAGCTGCCGTGGATGCGCTTCGTCCGGGGGTTCACATACTGGGTGAGGTTGTCGAGATACGTGTTCTTCAGCTTGACGAGGCTGCGGTATTCAAGAATGAGCCTGGGGACCGCGTGCTCGGCGGCAAGTTTTTCGAGGACCTCAATGTCGGTGCTCGGTCCGGTCTTGGTGCGTTTGACGACGCGCAGGCCGAGCTTGTTGAACAACACATCGCCGAGTTGTTTTGGGGAGTCGGGATTGAACTCCACCCCGGCCGCATCGAGAATCTGCCCGTGCAGCTTCTCGATGCGCTCTCCGATCACCAGGCTTTGCTCCTTCAGGATGGATGGATCAATCGCGACGCCGTTGAATTCCATTTCCGCGAGCACCCCGACCAGCGGGGTTTCAAGATCGTCGGACAGTTTGCGCAGATCGGGCAGGGCATCGAGCTTCGCCCCCAGCAGTTCCGACAGCCGCCAGGCGATGTCGGCGTCTTCGGAAGCGTAGCACGCGACACGTTCGAGATCGACGCGATCCATCGAGATCTGGTGCTTTCCCTTGCCGATCAGGTCGGAGGTGGGGATCTTCCGGTAATTGAGCATATCCATCGCCAGCCGGTCAATGCCGTACTGCATTCGTGACGAGTCGATGAGGAACGCCGCCACCATCGTGTCGAGCGCGACGCCCTTCACCTCGACGCCGGCGTTGCGAAGCACGAGCAGGTCGTACTTGAGGTTGTGGCCGACCTTTTCAATCGACTCATCCTCGAAGACGCCCCGCATCGCCGACAGCACGCGGTCGCAGTCGAGCATGGCGGAACCGGCCGGCCCGCGCACGGGGATGTAATAGCCGGTCCCCGCCTGCCAACTGACACTGACGCCGATGAGGTTGGAATTCATCGCGCCCAGCGCATCGGTTTCGGTGTCGAACGCGAATCGCTTCCGCCGCTTCAACGCGGATAAAAAAGCCTCGAACTTCGCCTCGGTATCAATCAGCTCATAACGGCAGTCGAGATGCGTCGATGGCGCCGGCATATCGTCCGGCTCCTGCGGCGCCTCCTCCGACATCGCGCCGAACAGCCCCTGTTCGGATGGTTGACGCCTTGTGGGGGACCGTCGCGCGGCGGGCTTCGATGCAGGCGCGATCTCCCCGCCGACGCGCTTGAGCAGGCTGGTGAATCCGAGTGATTTCAGATGCGACTGAAGCGCCTCGGTGTTCAGCCCGTGAAAAGCGCATTGCTCGTCATTCCATTCAAAATTCACATCGCGCCGAAGCGTCACCAGGCTCCTGGCGATGGGAATGCGGTCGCCGTACTTCGCAAAATTCTCTCGCATTTTCGGGGTAAGCTCGTCGAGATGATCGAGCACCGCGTCGGCCGACCCGTACTTGCGAATCAGCTTCGCCGCGGTCTTCTCCCCGATTCCCGGAATGCCGGGAACATTGTCGATGTTGTCCCCCATCAGCGTCTGCACCTCCACCGCTTCCGCGGGTGAGAAGCCGCACCGAACTTCGAGCGCCTGCGCGTCGATCACGGCATCCGACTGCACGTCATACATGTGGATGCAATCGTTGACGAGCTGCCGGAGATCCTTGTCCCTGGAGACCATGAAAATATCGAAGCCCCGGTCGCAGAGTCGCGTGGCCATGGTGGCGATGAGGTCGTCGGCTTCGAAGCCGGGCTTGACGAGAATCGGAACGCCCGCGTCGCGGACGACCTGGAGGATTCGCTGCTCCTGGGGATAAAAATCCTCGGGAGGTTTCTGGCGGTTGGCCTTGTACTCGGGATAAATTTCTTTGCGAAAGACCGTTTCATCACCGCTGTCGATGACCATCGCGAGATAGTCGGGCTTGCGCTGATCGATGAGGTTCAGCAGCATCTGCGTGAAGACGTAAGTCGCCTTGGTCGGCTCACCGGTCGGGCTGGTAAGGTCTCGAAAGGGCGCGAAGTAGGCGCGATAGATGTGGGCGTGGCCGTCGATGATATAGAAGGATTTTTTCGCCATGACGCCATCGCCGGTTATGGACGGGCGGTTGCTGGTTGCCGGGGAGGCGGCGACTCGAAACCGGCAACCGCCAACGCTCGTGTTGTCACACCAGCATCATCGCCGGCTCCTCCAGGAGCTTGCGCAGGGTCTGGAGGAATTCCGCCGCGACGGCGCCGTCCACGACGCGATGGTCGCAGCTCAAGGTCACCGTCAGAATGGTGCGGGCGACGATCTGCCCATCCCTGAAGACGGGGCGCTTGTCGGCGGCGCCGACGGCGAGGATGCCGACCTCGGGAGGATTGATGATGGCGCTGAATTCACGAATGCCGAACGTCCCGAGGCTGCTGATCGTGAAGGTTCCTTCGCTTTGCTCCTCGCGCTTGAGCCGCTGGGCGCGGGCGCGTTCGATGAGATCGGCCGAACGGACGCGAATCTCCTTCAGCCCCATCTGATCGACGCCGCGAAGAACGGGGACGATCAACCCATCGGGAATGGAGACGGCGATGCCGAGATTCACGTCGCCGTATTGCGTGATCTCACCTTTCTCGGCGTTGAACCGGGCATTGAGCGCCGGATGCCGCTTCAGGGCCGTGGCGACGGCCTTGTTGATGAAGTCGGCAATGCTCAGCCGAACCTTCTGCTTTTCAAGCTGCCGGTTGATGCGCTCACGAAGCTGCGTGAGTTGCTCGATGTCGATGTCGATCGTCTCATAGAAATGCGGGATCTGCTGCTTCGACCGCTGGAGCGCGGCGGCGATGGCGGTTCGCATTTTGGTCATGGGGATGACATTTTTCTCCCCTGACAGCAGAACCGGAGGCAGGGACGGCGCGGGTTTGTCAGAGACGGATCGCCCGTTGCCGCCTTCGGCGATGAAATCTTCGACATCGGCTTTGACGACGCGCCCGCCGGGGCCGCTGCCCTGGACCTGGGCGAGATCGACGCCCTTGTCGGCCGCGATCCGCCGGGCAAGCGGCGACGCCTTCAGGCGGTCGTCGCCATTGCCCCGCCGAACGGTCGGAACGGCGGTGGCGCGCTCGCGCGTCGCGCCATGCCCCACCTCGTCCGGCTCATGAATTTCCGAACTGCTGGCGGCTTCCATGGTGGCGGGCGCTTCGGCTTTGCGCGCCGGCGCCGGCCGGGAGGACTCGGAAGGCGCCGGAGCTTTCGCGGACGTAGCCTCCGAGGCGTTCTTCGTCGCCCCCGAGGCGAATTGCTTCTTCACGTCCTTCGCATCCTCGCCTTTGGTGGCGACGACGGCGATCAATCCGCCGACGGCGATCTTCTCCCCCGCCTTGCCGGCGAGCAGCGCGAGCACACCCGACTCGGGCGCCTCGTATTCCATCGTCGCCTTGTCGGTTTCGATCTCGACGATCGGCTCGCCGGACTTGACGGCATCGCCCTCGTTCTTCAGCCACGAGACGATGGTTCCCTCGGTCATCGTGTCCGACAATTGCGGCATGGTGATTTCAGCAGGCATAGTAGGTTCAGTCGCTGGTTTTCGGTTGCCAGTTGCTGGTGAAGACAGTTGGCCGCCAGCAACTGGCAACTGGCGACCGGAAACTCCCGCGCACGCTCTATCGATAACAGGCTTCCTTCACCGCCGCGACGATGCGATCGACGCTGGGCATCATCGCCTCCTCGAGAAAATGATTGAACGGCACGGGAATCTCGTCGCTGTGAACATATTCGATCGGCGCGTCGAGATGATCGAAGCAGGGCTTTTGCAGCTTCTGGAGAATGCCCGAGCCCATTCCGCAATATCCCCAGTCCTCGTCAACGATGACGCACCGGTTGGTCTTCTTCACGGATTCGACGATGGTGTTGACATCGAGCGGACGGAGCGTTCGCAGATCGATCAATTCCACGTCAATGCCATGGTCGTCCACCAGATGATGGACGGCCTGTCGCACGACGCGCTGGAGAGGCCGGCCATACGAGACGATGGTCACATCCGCGCCTTCGCGCTCGACATGGGCAATGCCGAGGGGGATCGTGAAATCCGCGTCGTCGGGCACATCGCCGCGGTCGGCGAGCA
>CAYUNS010000078.1:0-17550 GCA_964446155.1 uncultured Tepidisphaeraceae bacterium
AGTTGAAAAATCTCGATCCCCTCCTCCGTTTGCAGCCCCAGGATGGGTTGCCCGGACGCCACCGCGAAGATCGACTGCCTGATGGAAGCCTCCGGGACGGGCAGCGCCAGCCTGGCGCGCTCGTTCCAGCCGCCGCCCTCGCGCGCGAAAAAGAGGCGCGTCAGGGGCTGGGTCGTCGGGGCCGTCGTGGCATGACCGGATGTGGGGGAAGCCATGGCCCACAGGGCGTCATCGCCATCGGCCAGCGCCAGAATCGACTGCCCCGCAGGCAGTGGCTGCCCGGTGCGAATGGCTCCACCGGCGACAAGCTGCCAGTCGCCATTGCCATACAATATGGCGGCATCGCCTCCAAAATCGGCGAGCGAGGTGATCGGCAGGGAAAGCTCCGCAAGCCGCTTCCATCCCCCCGCCGACCCGATCGGCCGCGCATAAACGCGCGTCGCCCGCGAGGTGGTTTCGCCTTCATTGCGAAAAGTCACGTGAGCGACCCAATAAGTGCTGTCCGCGCTCCCCGAGCGGCCGTTGTCGTGCGCGAACAACTCCTCCCGCGACTGCGCGGACGCGGTCGAAACGAGGCTCAGGAGCAGAACGGGAACGAGACGAAGGTTATGGGCAGTCAGCATCAATTTGCGTTATCCGATCAACACCAGGCTCCGCGGGAAATGGAAAGCTCCGCGGCGTGGGCACACCGCGATTTCGCTCGCGAACACTGCCCAGCGTAAAAAGCATCGTCGTCTTGGTTTCCGGGAAAAACAAGTCATAGCGCGTCGCGATGCGCGGCTGCTCGCCCTCGACCGATCCCTCGACCTCGACCGGCTTATGCTCCGAGAGCTTCGCGCGAAGCAGCGCCCGCCCGTCATCGTCGTAGAAAATCACCCGAATCGGCAAAAAAGTCGCGCGGTCGTACCAGACTTCCTTGCGCGCGATCCACCGGTCGCGTCCCGCGACGCTCCAGAGGAACAAATAGGCATCGTCTTCATTGCTGAAGCGCATCGTCGGGACGGGCTGCTGGAGAAAATTCCGCGCGATGTCCGAGACACCGAAGACCTCGGTCACCAGGTCCGGGGGAATAGGCAGTTCCCGGGCGCAGGGTTTGCCGAGATTGCGATGCCAGCCCCACCACATTTCAGACACTTCCGGCTGAACGATCAGCCAGTAGCGTTCCGCGTTGCCGCCGATTTCAAAAATGCGCCCGACAAACGGCTTGGTCCCGACCATCCGCAGATGTCCGGGCTTGAGATAGATGACCGTGCCGTCGCCGTCCACGCGATGCCCGCGATTGTCGTCATCGTACATCACCGCGGTGAAATCCATTTTCGCCCACAGCGAGTGAATGCGGGCGTTGTTGGCGTTGATGCGGCTCACCACCTCCGGCATTTCATGCGTGATTCCGTAATAACCTTTTGGAGGAGGAGGCGGCGGCGGGCAGCCGGTGAGGGCGACACACAGGAGAGGGAGGAGGATGAGACGAAACGCGCGCATGATGCAGACCCTGCCCGATCAGGAATCCGCCCGGCTCACAGCCGGGCGGAGGGCTTAAAGTTCCTCGTTCAGAATCTCGCCCAGTTGCCGGCTCACGTCCGCCACCTGCTCCTCGTTGAGCCGGGGATTGAGCAGATCCATCCGCTTGTCCTTGCCGCGAAAGCGAACGGCCCAGAATTCACTGTCTTGCTCCATGCGGCTGTCTTCGTAGACGAGCATCCGCTTGCGCATGAGGATCAATCCGAGGACAAAGCGGAAATTGAGCTTGGACGGCTCGGTGGTGTCGGCGAGGCGCTCGAACAGATCACAAAGCACTTCATCATCGACGAACAGCTTTTTCTTCTGTTCCGGCTCGCGCAGGGTGGTTTGCCAGAATGCGAGAAGCCCCGCGCGATCGAACGCATTCCAATGATCCATGGAGACATCGAGGCGTTCAAAACCCTCGGGTGTTTCGCGCAGCGCGGCCATGAGCTTCTCGCCGGGGAGGATGTCCCGGCCGGAAACATGGCATTTGCCCTGGGCGCGCGAAACGGAATATCCCGACGACTGGGTCGCGGGCTGTGGTTTGGCGGTGTTACTGCTGCTCACTGCTCACTCCGTTGATCGCACGTCGCGAAAGGCCTGAAGACGGGATCGCTACCGAACGACAAAGAACCGCGAGGCGGTTCCGCCCTGACCGACGGGAAAGATCACCGGCTTGCCGCACCGGGGGCATCGGCCGCGGTAGGCCTTGTCCTCCGGATCGCGATAGATGCGAAGGTATACACCGCAGCAGTCGAATTGAACACCCAGATAAGGCCGGGACTGCACGGTATTGCCCTGGGCGGGGACATCGATCCCGGAAAGCTCGATCTTGTAATCGCGCGGATCGCTCATGTTTCCTGGCCGTGACGCTCCCAGATGCGCGGGGCCACCCGCTGGATAATGACCGCCGCCCGCAGGAGAAGTTGTCCGGTGGTGGATTCGATGGATCGACGATCGGCTTCATCAGCCACCTGCGAGAGATTGACGCGCACATTGTAGAGCGCGCATCTCGCCGTCGCCATCGCCAGGTCCGCGCAAATGGCGAGGTCCGACAGGAGGTGGGGATTGACGAAATTGGTGATTCGGTCGCACAAGTCCAGGATCGCGATGGCCGTCGCGGCCATCGCCTGGGGGACGCGAATGCATGCCAGCAGCGCCGCCGAAAGTTGATCGGCCCGTCCCGGCGAATCCGCGGGAAGCTTTTGCAGCGCGGCCAGCGCGCCGTAAGCCGCCTGATCCTCCGCCATCAGTTCGAGCATCATGCCGCGCGCCCGGGTCAACTCCGCGAGCGCGGGTTCGAGTTCTTCGCGGTAAATCTCGAGGTCTTTCTTTCCAATGCTGTAATTGACGACCATCTCGCCCATCGATGCGGACAGTGCGCCGACCAGTGCCGCAACGCTTCCCCCGCCGGGCGTGGGCTGTTTGGCGGCGGCGGCGGTGAGAAAATCAATGATCCTGGCGGACTGGTCGTGAGGTGTCTCTGTTTTCATTGCGATTGTGCCGTTGCACGATTTGTAAAAATTCCCCGCCAATTTCTGTCTGGACTCCATCGTCCATCGCCCAATGCGTCTCCATCGCGCATTTCAGGCTTAATTCGCTGCTGTGTCGTGCTGAACGCCCTGAGGCGTCAGATCGACCGGCGGGAACGAATCATAGATTCGATCCCCCGTCTCGATCTTCACCGCATCAGGCCTGGGCGTGCTCACCGTAACAACGGCCTGCCACAAGCGCCGGTTTGCCATCTTTCGAACATCCGAAATCCCTATCTGTTGAATCTTATCGGCAAATTTATTGTGATGGTCATAGCCAAGTCCAAAAAGTTCGTCCAAAGCCGCCGTCGTCGCCTGCTGGGAAGGCGTTTCATTGTCCATCGCATCGCTGATGGTGATTAATTGCCTGGATCGGTCGAACCAGTCCAACTGCATGTCCTCATCGGTTCCCTGTGTCCGGGCGATGTTCTCAAGAATGAGATCCACCACTTCGTTCACCCGCGTCGGATCGCAGCCGGCATAGACGAGGAACACGCCCGGCAGCGCCTGGCCTTGCCCGGGTTGATTCACCGCATGAACAACATAAACCAGCCCCCGGCCGCGAAGGGTTTCATGCAGATATCCTGTCGGGAAACCCCACCCGCTGGTCATGGTGTCGATCACCGAGAGGGCGTAGTTGCTTTCATCGCCGACGACGCTGTCGGATCGGAACCCGATCACCACGCCCGCGAGCGGCTGCTCGGTTTGCTGCACCTCGACGCGCTCGACGCGAACGACAGGCTTGTCCGACTCGGCCGGCGTGGCGGGGGGAGCCGCGTTGACGGGAATGTCGGTCGCGAGTTTTTCCCCGCCGCCGAAGTGTCGTTCCACCAGGGCTTGGGCGGTTTCAAGCTCCACATCGCCGAACACCGCGATGACACGGCGACCTTTGAGGACTTTTGATGAATACCAGTCGCGCAGCGCTTCGGATGTGAAACCCGAAACGGTTTCCTTCGATCCAATCGTGAGAAACTGGTAAGGCGAATTCGTCGGGCCGAAATACCGCTGCTTGAAGTATCGCATCGCCTGCGCGGTCCAGTCCGCATCCTGGCTTTCGATGGCCGCAAGAACCCGCTGCTTCATCGCATCGAGTTCCGCATCGTCGAACACGGGGTGGTTGACGACATCGGCATACACCTCGAAGGCCTTCTCAAAATCCTCCTTCAGCGTCGTCATGTTCCAGTACCAACTGTTGTTGCCGCCGCCCGTGCCCAGGTCTCCACCGATCGAATCGAAGAATTCGGCGATTTCCATCGCGCTGCGGCTGGTTGTGCCCCGAGGCAGCATCCGCATGGTGAGACTGCCGATGCCGTTGGTCTTCTCGTCCTCCACGGTCAGCCCGCCGAGGCTGAACATCCGCACCTCGACAAGCGGCGCCGTGGTGATGCGCTTGTGCAGAAGAATGGCGTTGTTGGGCAATTCCACGCGCGTGACCTGCGCCCCCTGCTCCGCCGGCGCCTCCCGCATCGCCTCCGCGCCCCCGCGCAGCAGTTCCTCCGCCCCGGGCAATCCCTCGGCGCCGACATATTCCGAGGGCAGCATCGCGGTGGTGAGCAAAAATCGCTCGTCCAGATATTTTTTCGCCATCGCCTGCACCTGCTCGGGCGTGACGGTCTGCATCCGCTCGACATAGCGATCGGAAAAATGCGGATCGCCGGTGCTGAGATAATCCGTGGCGAGCGAGGAGGCGATCGATTCGGAGGTTTGCAGCCGCCTTACCCGGCTGACGCGCGCCTGCGTCTTGGCGCGCTCCAGGCGCTCGGGGGAAACACCGTTTTCCTGGATGTCCCGGATCACCGCGAGCACCGCCTCCGTCGCTTCACCGATCTTGTCCGGCGACAGGCGCATGCTGATCTCGAAGCTGCCATCGACAAAGTGAGGCGTATAACTCCCACTGTCGATGCCGCTCACGAGACGGCGCTTGTCGCGGATTTCCTCGGTCAGGATCGAGCTTTCGCCCTCGGACAGGACGAGCGACAGAAGATCGAGCGCATACAGATCGGGATGATCCAGCGTGATCGTTGGAAACGCCAGCTTGAGCAATGCCTGTCCGAGTTTCGGGAAGGTCGCCACCATGACGCGCGGCCCGGTGACGGCAGGCTCGGGGGGCAGTTCGCGCAGGAATTCCCGCCCCGGCGGGGCGTCCTTCACCTGCTTTTGCACCGCCGCAAGCATCGCCTCGGGATCGACATCGCCGGCCAGGGACATGACGATGTTCTGCGGCTGATACGCGAGTCGATAATATTCATACACGTCATCACGGCTCAACCCCTGAATCACCTCCTGGTAGCCAATCACCGGCACGCGCGCGGGGTTTACGCGATAGCGGTTTTTCTGCGACAGGTAATAAAACTGCCGGCGCGGCTCGCCTTTGCCCTTCTCAAGCTCGCGTTGAACGACCTCGTACTCGCGCGCGTATTCTTCCGGCGTGATCCTGGCGCCCAGCAGCCAGCCCAGCAACAGATCGGCCGCGTCATCGAGATGCTCGGGCGTGGTGTTGATGTAATACGCGGTGTGATCCAGCGTGGTGTAGGCATTGGAATTGTTGCCCAATCGCTGAAGAATTTCGCGATTCTCCCCTTCGGTGCGTTTTTCCGTGCTTCCCCCGGCGACGAGATGCTCCAGCAGATGGCTCAATCCCCCGCCCAGCCAGCGGCCTTCATACACGCCGCCGGTGTAAATGTAACCGCGCACCGCAAGCACCGGCGAAGGCACGCGCTTGACGATCACCGTCATTCCGTTTTCCAGCACCGAGACGATCTCATCCCGCTGGTTCACCAGCCGCGCCCGTTCCACCGCATACCCCGTCGGGCCCGCTTCCGCGTCATCACCTGGCCGGGTCGCCTGGCTCCATGCGACGGGACACAACAACAACACCGCCGCGATCATCCAACCTGTAAGCTTCATCTTCTGCTGCCTCGGAAACGTATGGGTTCCAACAAACGCCCGTATGGCGGAATGGCACTCCCGCCCGGCGACACTGATTCGCGTCGTTCGTGAACCGACGACGCTACTTCGCCTCGTCATCCTGCTCGATCTCATGCAGATACGTCAGGGCGCGCTCCAACTCGTTCTTGAGATGTCGGACGCGCAGCAGGCTTTTCACGCGGGTGAGCAATTCAAACTTGTTCACCGGTTTGCTGACGAAGTCGTCCGTCCCGCAATCCGACGCCTGCTCGATGTCCCCCAGCTCATTGAGCGCCGTCACCATCAGGATTTGAATGTCCCTGGTTTTGGGATCGCTCTTGAGCTTTCTGCACACCTGGAACCCGCTCATGCGGGGCATCATGATGTCCAGGAGAATGAGATCGGGATTGTGCTGCTGCACCTTCTCGAGCGCATCCACGCCATCGGTCGCCGTCACCAGCGTGACGGGGAGCGATTCGAGGAATGCCTGGAGAAGTTCGACATTCTGCGCGTTGTCGTCCACGATCATCACGGTGGACATGGGAAGCATGGTTTCGTTGTTGGGGTTTGGCGTATTGCCATCGGTCGTCATTTCAGGCTCCGGTTCAGGAAGCCGGCCGGATCGCGTTCCGGCCGGTGATCGGCGATTGCCGGGATCATCCAAACGGCGATCCGCTCTCGCAACCGCCCTGGTTTCGCGGGGTGATCGACATCATCCCCTCGATCCACCGCCAATGGTAACCGCGCATCAAGGCGCGGTGTAGAGTTTCGCTTCATGATATTGCCAGCACCTGCTCATTGCGGAGCAATATCTCGCGCAGGCGGTCATAGCGGATCTCCTGCACGGATGTTTTCCCGTCGATCGCCTCGCATGCCGCCGCCGCGGCGCTCTGGCCGAGCGCCATGAAGACCGGCTCCATCCGCGCGCTGCCGTAGGCGATATGAGACGAGGACAGACAGACCGGCACGACGAGATTGCCGCACTCGCCCCGCCTGGGCACGATGCTGCGAAACGAGATCGGGTAAGGCGGCACGCCCATCTGCACATCGCCGTCGTTCATCACCCGCGCCCGCCCGGCTTCAAGCTTCACGAACCGGGAGCAGTTGTGCGAGTCCATCGCATAACTGCCCATCGCGACGGGGTCTTCCGCCTTGCGCGCGCCTCGGCAGTCGTGTTCGGTGATGACATAATCGGACACCATCCGCCGCGCCTCGCGGATATAAAGCGCGCAGGGCCAGTGACCGGTCTGCCTGAACTCGTCCTTCGGCAACCCCCATCGGCCATACGCAATCCGATAGCGCTCGGGCACCTCGGGATTGTTGGCCATGAACCAGTAATATCCCTTCTGATAAGTCACATGCGCCTGGAAAATGCGCTCCCGGGTCTCGTAGCACCCTTCCGGCCAGTCATGGTTGGCGCCGATGAAATCACTCGACACAGGCCCGTGATTGTTGGTGTCCGTCTTGTGAAATCCGCCCGGCGTCTTGTGGGGCAGGATGTCGAATTTCGCAGGCGTGCTCGCGCGGTCCGCGCGATGCTGCTCGTTGTACTGGTCCTTTTCGCTTCGGAACCACCGGCCGGCGAGGACATACTGCATCGGGTCGTAACCCTCCGGTCGTTCCCAGGGAATCTTCAGCGCCGGATCGTCGGTCATGCACATGCGGAAGTTATACGCCTGCACGCGCTGATCGCCCTGCCCCTGCTTCGTCGTCAGGTCCTCGGCTTCGACCCACGGCAGCAGGCCGCTGTCCGCATCGCCTTCCTTCACATACGGATCGACCGGATGGCTGAACTGGTGCTTGTTCCGCACCTGGATGCCGTTGAGCGTTTCGCCATACATCGCGTTGCCTTCGCGCCCGACGGTGTAGCTCACACCGGCCCTGGCGAGCAGATCGCCTTCGTAGGTCGCGTCGATGAATACCCCCGCCTCGGCGCGCAGCCCGCCCAGCATGGTCGCGGAGACGATGCGATCGCCCTGCATCTCGACGCGATCGAGATACTGGCAGTGATGCACCGTCACGCCGTGTTCCTTCAGCATCGCCTCATACACCGCCATGGCGACGTGCGGCTCGAACTTGAATTCCTCCTCAATCCCATAGTGCCGGCCCACATGACGGTAAAATTGCCGCGACAATCCCCCGATCACCTGCTTCTGCCCGTAATCGGTCCAGCCCAGCCCGCCGGTCGTCAATCCGCCGATGAATTTTCCCGGGTGAAGCACGGTGACGCTCTTGCCCCGCCGCACCACCTCGATCGCCGCGATAAGGCCCGCGCTGGTCGCACCATAAACGCACACGTCCGCGACCAGCCGCTTGTCCGACGACTCAACCCATTCCGGCAGAAAATAATGGAGATCGCTCATGAATCCTCAACACCGGGGAACACTCGAATCCTTCGCCTTACCGTAGCTGTTCCATCGGGCGTTTGCCAGCAGTCGGACCCGATGGATCAATGACGTTTTTTCCCCGGCTTGCGGTCGCGCCGCGACTCGCCGCCCCGGAAAATATCCTGCTTGGGTTTGCCCTTGCGATGCTGCGCCTTCTTTTTCGGCGCCTGCTTCGCGGCGCCGCCGCCCTTGGGTCCCGCCGGCGCCGTGCCGGGGCTTCGACCGCGCACCTTCGTCACCGACAAATCCAGTTCCCGGCGCGCCAGGTCCACGCGCACGATCAACGCCTCGACCACGTCGCCGATCGCGATCTTCGTCCCCGTCCGCTGCCCCCGCGCGTACCCCCCGCGATCGTCAACATCCCACCAGTCGTCCATGAGATGCTCATATCGAATCAACCCATCGACAAGGTACTTTTCGAGCTGCACGAAGACCCCGAAATTCGTGATGCCCGTCACCACGCCCTGGAACACATCCCCGACATGCCCCTGGAGCAGCGTGAGAATCTTCACCTGGCGCAACTCGCGTTCGGCATCCTCCGATCGGCGCTCGGTGACGCTGATGTGCTTGCCCAGCGTCACGAGATCGTCGTGCGACGGGGCATTGACGAATTCCATCTTCCGCCGCTTCCGCCCGCCTTTGCCGCGCCCGCCCCGCGCGGCGTCATCGCCTCCCTGCGCGAAGTATTCGTCCAGCAGGCGATGAATCGTCAGATCCGCATATCGACGGATCGGGGAGGTGAAATGGCAATAATGCTCGCTGGCCAGCGCGTAATGCCCGACCTGCTCGGGGGAATATTCCGCGCGGGTCAGGCTTTTCAAAATCGCCAGGCTGATCGCGAACGACTCGGGCTTGCCCTTCACGTTTTCCAACAGCGCCTGGATCGCCTTGCGATCCATCTCCCTGGGCAGCTTGTATCCCGACACCTGCACGAAATGGCGCAGCCGTTCCGATCCCTCCACCTCCGGCTCGGGATGCGCCCGGCGGAGGAACGGCACATCGTGCGAATGGAGCAGCCGCGCGACGGCTTCATTGGCTTCGACCATGAACATCTCGATCAGCGTATGCGTGTAGCTGTGGTCCTCCGGCTCGGCGCCGACGACCTTTCCATCCTCGTCCAGCACCAGCTCGACGCGCGGCAGATCGAGCACAAGCTGTCCCTGCGATCGGCGGCGCTGCTGGAGGCGGCGCGCCAGCGCGTTCATCCGGCCCAGCAGATCGACGATCTCCGGCTCATAATCCCCCACCTTGCGAGGCCCGTCCGGATGGGGCACTTCCCGCGCATTGTCGATGATCGCCTGCGCCTCGCGATAGCGCAGCCGCTTGCGGCTTTTAATGATCGTGTTGGCGAAGCGCGCGCTCACCGGCCGGGCGTCGTCGCCGTAGGTGATGAACGCGCTCTTGCAGAGACGCGGCACACCTTCCTGGAGCGAGCAGACGCCGTTGCTCAGGATGACCGGAAGCATCGGGATGACATGCCCGGGAAAATAAGTGCTGTTGCCGCGCTGCTGCGCCTCCACGTCCAGGGGCGTTTCCTTCTCGACGAAGAAGCTCACGTCCGCGATGTGTACGCCCAGCTCCCACAATCCATCCTTAAGCTGGCGAAGGCTGATCGCGTCGTCGTAGTCCTTGGCGTCGTCGGGATCGATGGTGCAGACGATCTCATCCGTCAGGTCGAGGCGATGCGCGCGTTCCTCCTCGGGATCGAACGAATCCACGGCCTGCCGGGCCTGTTCCTTCACCTCATCCGGGAAATCCTCGGGCAGATTGAACTGCACGATCACGCTCTTGAGATCGACATCCTTCTCCCCCGCCTGCCCGAGCACCTCGGTGATGACCCCCTGGGCGCGTTTGCCGACCTCGGGATAGGTGGTCAGTTCGACGACGACCTTCACGCCGGGCCGGATGTGACGCGAGGCGGCGTCGGGGGTGAGGATCGGCTCGATGAGGGTGTTGCCGTCGGGAAGCACGAACCATTCGTTGCGATGCTTGTTCAGCGTGCCGACGAAGCGCTTGTTCTTGCGCTGGAGAATCTCGATGATGCGTCCGCTGTGAATCGCCTTGCCGTCGCGCTGCCCGCGGCTGGTGATTTTGGCGCGGACGGAATCCCCGGTCATCGCCCCGCCGTTCTCTCCTGGCGGAATGAACAGGTCCTCGCGGCTGTCGGGATCGGTCGGAATGACGAACCCGAATCCACGCCGGTTCTGTCGGAAGGTTCCGGTGAATTCATTCCGCGGCAGCGCCTGCGTGGGAAGCATGATCGCCCCCCGCGCGCCGAGGATGACTCGTCCCTCGTCCATCAAGCCGCGCAGCGCATCGCGAAACGCATGATAATCCCCTTCCTCACCCTTGCTCAATTCCCGGGCCAGCCGGCGCGGGAGTTGGGGGAGGTAGGTTTCGGACTCGATGTGGCTGAGAATTTTCTTTTGTATCTGTTCGGACATGGGATTGCTTGTGGGTTTGTTCCTGTATTGCCTGTTTGTGCGGTGAAGCGCCGTGTTGTGTCAATATGCGAATTGGCGAAACAGCGAGGCGGATCAACGCCCGTCGCGATTCGGATGAGCGGCCGCCCCTGCCTTGAAAACCGGATGCACCGATGCGACCGGCTCCCTTTCCCTTGTGATGAACCACCGGATGATGATGAGCGAGGTGGAATTTATCCTTCCACCACGCTCTTCTCGATCGGCTCGACGGTCACGCCCGCCGCGCGGAGAAAGTCGATCGCCGCCTTCACATCGGCCTCGTTGCCGGTCAGAAGCACCGCCATGATGCCGATCTCGTTCTGCACGCTCGCCTGCCGGATGTCGAACATGACCTCGGGAAACTTGCGGCTCATCTGCCAGATGATCGGCTGCTCAACCTGATTGCGGGAAGGGAAGGTGAACCAGCAGCGTTTGGAATAATTGGGCATGACGATCCCAAGCATACGTCGGATCGGGGATTCTGTCGATAACCATGGTTAATCGGGCAAGAGGAGAAATCGGCGGGAAAATGCCGGGACTCCGGTTTTCACCCTTTCGGCAATATGGCTTGTCAGAGCATCAGGGCCGTGGTTTCCATGGCCGGGACGACGACGCGGGGCGTGCCGACATCGGCGAGGCGCCGCGCGAGCGACTCGGACTGGTCGGCATCCCCGTGAACAATGTAGACGCTGGTGTGCGGGGACAAACCGGGGGTGAGGAAGCGGACAAGCTCATCGGAATCGGCGTGGGCGCTGAGGCCATGGATCGTGCGGACCTGGCAGCGCAGATCGTAGTATCGGTCGTAGATGCGCAGGCGCTGGGCGCCATCCTGGATGCGCCTCCCGAGCGTGTGTGGCGGGGTCCATCCGACGAACACCACCATGTCATTCTCGCGTTCGAGGCTGATCTTGAGGTGATGCAGAATGCGCCCGAATTCACAGGTGGGGCTGGAGGCGATGATGACGCACGGCCCGCGCTGGCTGTTGATGTCGCGGCTCTGCTGCGCGGAGCGCGCGAGCGTCACCCGCGATATGCCGAACAAATCGCCGTTGCCGACGATCGCCCTGGTTTCCTCGTCGTAGCTTTCGGGGAAATCACGATGCACATGGGTGACTTCCACGCCCATGGGACTGTCGATGAAGATCGGGATGGGCGGGATCCGTTTTTCATGGATGAATTTCTGGATGTACCAGAGCACGACCTGCGTTCGTCCGACCGCGAAGGAGGGAACGAGCAGACGGGTGCGATGTTCGATGCAGTGACGGACGGCATCGAGGAATTGCGGCGCGACCTCGTCCATGGGCGCGTGCGTCCGCCCGCCGTAGGTGCTTTCCGTGATGATGTGATCGAAGGGTTCGATCAGCGGTTCGGGGTCGCGGAGAATCGCGGAATCATAGCGGCCGATGTCGCCGGTGAAGAGCGTGCGGCGGGTTTTCCCGTCTCCGTTGGTCCATTCGATCGAGACATATGCCGAGCCGATGATGTGGCCGGCATCGTGGAAGGTGAAAAAGACCTGGTTACCGAGATCGACTTTCTGGTTGTACTTGATCGTTTGGAAAAGCTTCAGCACCTCGCGCGCATCCTGCCGGGTGTAAAGCGGCTGCACGGGTTCATCCCCCGGCCGGCGCGAGCGGCGGTTGAGATAGGACGCATCCTCCTCCTGAATCTCGGCGGCGTCTTCGAGCACGATGCGCGCGACTTCGGCGGTCGCGGGCGTGCAGTAGACCGGCCCGCGATAGTCGTTCCGCGTCAGGACGGGCAGCTTGCCACAATGATCGAGATGCCCGTGGGAAAGGATGACGGCATCGACCCCGGCGGCGTCGTCCGGAAGATACTGGTTGGCCAGACGGGTCTCGTCGCGCGGCCCCTGATACATGCCGAAATCGAGAAACAGCCGCAGGCCGTTGACCTCGATCAGGTGACACGATCCCGTAACGGTACGATTGGCTCCACAGAATTGAATGCGCATGCCGTGGGGAGTCTCTCCCGCAAGCGCAACCGGCAGGATTCGAACCTGCGACCGGCGGATTAGAAATCCGCTGCTCTATCCAACTGAGCTACGGTTGCGTCAGGGGACGAAGTATAACGATTGAGTCACGGATGAACCACGAAACGGAGACGCCATTCCCGAAAAGTTCCGTTGGGATCGGACCCTGGAGTCATATCCCCGAATCACACCTCTGCGAATCACACCGAAGTGCCGTTCCAGTCCGGTGGCAGGAGCAGAACGGGAATCTTGGTGTCCTTGATGAGTTCCACGGGCACGTTGCCGGCGAGCAGCCGGGCGAAGACGTTTTTGCCGGTCAGTCCCAGCACGATCATGGTGACCTCGCGCTCGATGGCGGTGTTGAGCACCGCGCGGGCGATGTCATCGCTGAACATGAGCAATGTCTGGACGGCGACGTTGCGTTCCTGGAGTTTGTCGCGCAGGAAGGTGATGGCGGCCTCGCCTTCGGCCTGCTCCTGCTCGCGCATCTGCCCGCCGCTGGGGCGGGAAACGTGAATGACCAGCACTTCCGCGCCGAGACGGCGCGCAAGATCGGCGACGGGTTCGACGACTTTCTGGGAAGCCCAGGGGCTGCTGACCGCGATCAGAATTCGACTCATATTCGTATCCTTCATACCTCATCCATTGTTCCATGCGTGCCTGTGGATGAGATCAGACTGCCTGCTGTTCCAAATGAATGCGATCGATCATGGCGCGCATACGTCGCAGCGCCTTGCCACGATGGCTGATCGCGTGCTTTTCCTGTGGTGTCAATTCCGCGGTCGTCCTGCCTTTCTCCTCGATGTAGAAGAGCGGATCATACCCGAAACCGTTGGATCCGCGCGGGGCGCGGAGCAGAAGACCCTCGATGGTGTCGCGGGCGGTGGCGATGAGCCGCCCGGCGGGATCGGACAACGCCAGGACGCAGACGAACCGGGCGGTGCGGCCGGGTTCGTCCACGCGTTCGAGATTCCGCAGGATCAAGGCGTTGTTGGCGGCATCGCCGCGGCCGGCGTCGTGCAGTTCGGCGTAGCGGGCACTATGCACGCCGGGCGCGCCGTCGAGGGCGTCCACCTCCAACCCGCTGTCGTCGGCGAGGGTCCAGCGGGCGAACCGCCTCGCATAAACGGTGGCTTTCAGCGCGGCGTTGGCAAGAAAGGTTCGGCCGGTCTCCTCGACGGGAACCGCATCGGGATAAGCCGACAAATCGCTCCATGCGAAGCGATCGTCGCCAAGCATTTCACGAAATTCCCTGGCTTTACCGACGTTCCCGGTCGCGATCAGCAGTTCCACCTCATCCTCCAATGCTTTTGAGCTTGCCCGCGCCGGGCGTGGAACGGGTGGGCTGCGCCGGGATCACCGGCGCCGTGCCGGTGCGCTGCGGGGTTCCGGTGTCGCGAGTTCCCCCGCCGAGGAGGGACGGATCCCCGGCGGGGATCTGCACGAGAAACGACGATTCGGGGCGCTCGTGGAGCTTGCCTGTCCTGGGATCGCGAATGCGAACTTCGTTGCCGTTGAGAAGGTGATAGGGATATTTGTGCATTGTCGCGACGAGCGTGGGATCGGTGTATTCGAGGCGCGGCGCGACGGCGGTCACTTTTTCACCCTGCGGCCCGCGAATCTCTCCGCTGACGCCCTCGGGCAGCGTGTGGGGAAGAATCAGCAGGGGGCGATTGTCGGACATGTATTGGTTTTCGATGTTCGCATCCTGCTCCTTCAGCGCCTCGCGCGGCCAGGCGCCGATGCAGACCGAACTGACGCTTGGCCCGTGATAGTAGTAGGCCTCGATCCCCTGCGCCCGCGCTTCCTTCACCGCCTCGACGGCGGCAAGCTTGCGATCGGGGTGATCCTTATAGGCCGCGATCTGAAGCGACCAGAATCCATCGGCGTTGGCGAGATTCCATTCCGGCGGAGCGACAGGGTTGGCGCTGACGATCTCGACCAGCATCGCATGGGCGAACGGCCGGTTGAGCGCCACGTCCCTTATCGCGGCGATGGCGCCGCGATCGCGCTGCGCCTGCTTGCCTTCCCGGGTGTCATTGTCAATGGCGGGATAATAGCCGTAGTAAAGCGACGTTTCACTTTCGCCGGTGATGATATACCAGTCCCGCATGCCGCTGGTCTTGATCAACTCGTCGCGCAGTTGCCGTGCCTGAAAAACATGATCGACTCCGGTGATGGCGCGGCAGTGAATGGTGTAGCGGGCGTTTTTCGGGGGAATGGGAATGCCGTGGGTGTCCGGTGCGGAGGTGGAATTGGACGCATGGACGCCTGCGGACGACGAACCCGAGCCTCGTGACGGATCCGACGATTTCCCGCCACATCCGAGTCCAAACAAGGCGACCAGGACAAGCAAAACAACAACAGGTCTCATGGCAGGTTCTCCGTGCAGTGCCGCTATTGATGCGCCGCATCATAGCAGATTCCGGTGAAAATCGAGGCATTCCGATCAATTTCCTCTCGCTTCGCGCTGGTATTGCATGATCCGCCGGCATCCGTCCACGGCAAGGTCAAGCATTTCATTCATGCGATCGCGATCGAAGCCCTCGCCGTTCTCGGCCGAGCCTTGCACCTCGACGAACTTCCCCCCGGCGGTGTGGGCGACGTTGAGATCGACGCCCGCCCGCGAATCATCGATGTAATCGAGATCGAGGCGGACCTCCCCATCGACCACGCCGACGCTGACCGCCGCAAGCTGATCGACGAGCGCCCTGGACGGATCATAATATCGCGGATCATGGCGCGCGGGCACGGCCGGCTGCGCGGAGAACTCGGGATATTCGATGCTCGTCCGTTCTACGCGCTCAACCGCGTGGGCGCCGGGCATTGTCTTCGGGAGTTTCGCCAGGGCGTCGGCGAGGGCGACATAAGCCCCGCAGATGGACGCCGTTCGTGTTCCACCGTCGGCCTGCAACACCTGACAGTCAAGGGCAATCGTATGCGGACCGATCTTCGACAGGTCGATCACCGCGCGCAGCGACCGTCCAATAAGCCGCTGAATCTCGGTCCCGCGTGAATCGGTGTGCCCGATCTTCGGCCAGCCCTTGCGCTGGGGCGTGCTGGCCGGGAGCATGACATATTCACAGGTGATCCATCCGCCGGGACGGTCTTCTTTCATCCAGGGAGGCAGATCGTTCGAGATGGACGCGGTGCAAAGCACGATCGTCCTGCCCTGCTCCCAAAGGACCGATCCCGCCGGCGTGGCGGTGAACGGACGGGTGATTTTGATCGGCCGAAGCGCATTGTTGGGTCGTTGGTCATGTCGCATTGCAGGGCATGATAGTGGGAAATCGCCCGCGCGTCAGTCGCGATCCGCATCGGGGTTTTGCCGCTCCCGTGACGGACTGGACAATGACCCCAAACTTTTCCCGCCCATCGTGCCGATAGACTCCCGGACGATTTGTCTCAACTCCCACCCCGTGTGGTTCCGATAACTAATCAATGGCATTGAGGAGTGACAAAAACATGAGTGAGATCGTGGAGACGGCTCAGCGGTTGCGGGAAGTCCGGCAGGCATATCGCCATTTTCTCACGCTTTCGGCGATGGAGATGCTGACGGCCGATCCCATGGATCGGCTCGTGAAAGACCTGGATGGTCTTCCCTCCACCAGTGGAAAGCCGGATCGCCTCGGCGCCTTTTTTGCCCGGGATGGATGGGCTGGAGAATAGGTTGATACAGGCATGAGCGGCATATCCACCGGTATTGGATTGATCAGCGGAATCAATTCCAGGGACATCATCGACCAGTTGATGGCCCTGGAGGCGAAGCCCAAGAACGATCTCCAGGGTCGCATCGACCTCAATACCCAGAAAACACTCGCTTACACCGACATCAGCGCGCGCCTGACGTCGTTGAGGCTGACGGGCACGCAGCTCAAGAAGCCGTCCACGTTCCAAAGCTCCGCCGTCACCAGCAGCAACGACGATGTGATGACCGCGACCGCGGGAAAGAACGCGGCGCTGGGTTCGTATCAGTTCCAGGTGGCGCGCCTGGTCACGACGCAGCAGTCCATCAGCGGCGGATTCTCGGATGTCACGACCGCGAAAGTCAGCTCGGTCGTCACAACGATGACCATCGAGCAAGGCGGCGGGGAGTTGTACTCGGATACGCCGCTGGCGCAACTCAACGGCGGCGACGGCGTGCGGCGAGGCGTGTTCCGCATCACCGATCGCAGCGGCGCGGTCGCGGTGGTCGATACCTCCACCGCGGTGACGCTCGACGACGTCGTGAAGAAGATCAACATGTCCCTCACCGTTTCCGTGCGCGCCAGCGTCAAGGACAACGGGATCGTCCTCGAGGATTTGAGCGGCAAGACCGCAAGCAACCTGATCGTGCAGGATCTCGCGGGCGGGCACGCGGCGGAAGACCTCGGGCTGTCGGGCAATGTCGCGGGCAACACGCTGACCGGGACCGCGATCAACACCATCGGCCGAAACACCCTGCTCGACTCCCTGAACGACGGGCGCGGCGTGCGCACCGGCGCGGGCGCCGACTTCACGATCCATCTGCGGAGCGGCGCGACGCTCGCGATCGATCTCTCCAGCAAAAAAACACTCGGAGAGGTTCTCGACACGATCAACCAGCTCGCGCCCGGCGATGTCACCGCGGAGATCAACCCGGTGACCAATGGGCTGAGAATCATCGATCACACCGCCGGCGGCGGAACATTCGAAATTGTCGCGGGCAATTCAAACGCGGCGGCGGACCTGGGCATCCTGGAAACCGGCGGCGGCGGGCCGATCGAGGGATCCCCCCTGCTCGCGGGGCTGGA
>CAYUNS010000079.1:0-4177 GCA_964446155.1 uncultured Tepidisphaeraceae bacterium
AAGTCGAGCGCGCGTTCGGTACACCACCAGTATTCTTCGAGCGTCTCGCCCTTCCAGGCGAAGACGGGCACGCCCTTGGGATCGTCCACGGTTCCCGTCGGCCCGACCGCCACCGCCGCCGCCGCGTGATCCTGCGTGCTGAAGATGTTGCACGAACACCACCGCACCTCGGCGCCCAGCGCGCTGAGCGTCTCGATCAGCACCGCGGTCTGGATCGTCATGTGCAACGATCCCATGATCCGCAGCCCCTTGAGCGGCTGCTGCCGGGCATATTCCTCCCGCACCGCCATCAGCCCCGGCATTTCCTGCTCCGCCAGCAGAATCTCCTTGCGCCCCCAGTCCGCAAGCGTGAGATCCCGCACTTTGAATTCCAATTCCGTCCCGGTTGAAGCCGGATTGAGCGTTTGCGTCATACATTCTCCTGTTTCATCGTATCCATCCGTTAATCCGGATATATTGTTTAATCAGTTGACGGCTCTGTCAAGTCCCCGATCCGCACCGATGCGCGATACCAAAGGCCGGGTTTTCACCGTCATATCGGCTCTAAAACCTCTCGGGATTCCGGTGTTTTCGCCCCGGTCGCAAGAAACAACGCCGGGCCGATGGCATCGGGCGCGGGAACGAGGGGCATGATTTCAATCCCGGAAAACCCCGCGTTCCCGAACATTGATTTCATGGATGGCGGTCCGAAACCCATCGACAGTTGCTCCATTTTCCGGCGGAAGTGGTCATCATCGTGCGGCAGCAGATCGACGATGACCGCGCGGGCGCCGGGCTTGAGGATGCGGGACATTTCCACCAGGACGGGCACGGGGTCCGCGACATAGGTGAGGGCGAGCAGCAGGATCGCGGCATCTATGGAGGCGGTTTCAATGGGGAGCGATTCGAGTTCACCGGGACGAAGGGTGACATTTGGACATTCCGCGATGCGCGCGGTCGCGGCGTCGAGCATTTCCAGCGAATTGTCGATGCCGATCACTTCCTTCACATGGGGCGCGAGCCGCGCCGCGACGCGCCCCGTGCCACAGGCGAGATCGGCGACGACATAATGCGGGGGAAGCAGCGCGAGCAGAGCGGTGGTCGTGAAATGCCGGCCATAGAGTTCGTCGCGGAGCCTGTCCCATTCGGCCGCGGCGCCGGCGAAAAAGGACTGGCTGGAGGTTTGCTTCTCGCGAAGGCGGCGGATCAGGCGCAGTTCATCCTGCGCGACGGTGGCCCAGTCGTCGGTCTGCTGCCGCGCGATCCTCCAGAGTTGCCGACTGAGGTCGTGCAACTCGTCGAGGATCATGCGATACAGATGGGTCGTGCCTCTCCGCCGGGACCGCACCCAGCCCTGGTCGGACAGCACTTTCAAATGCCGGCTGACGGTGGATTGCGGCAATTGCAGCACCTCGCACAACTCGACAACGCCCAGTTCATGCCGTTCGAGCAGGCGAAGCAGACGCAGACGGGTCGCATCGGCGAGGGACTCCATCCTGCCGAGCAGCGCGTCGGGTTTTCCGGCGGTTCGCACCATCTGTGTATTTGGATTATCGGATGGATCGAGGACGGGGTCAAAACCCCATTTTTGAGCTTCGCGTTCCCCTGGTTCGTTTTCACACTTCCCCTGGCTTCCCGTCCGAATATGATGCACAGTAACTGAATCAGGAGATTGCCGCACATGCCTATCGAAGCCACCTCCGACCCGCCGTTCCAGAACCTCACCCGACAGATGGGCAAGTTCATGGATCAGCTTCACAAGAACTATTACAGTTTCTGCCCCTCCGAAACCTGGACGCCCAACGTCAACCTCTACGAGAACGACCTGAGCTATCTCGTTTGCGTGGACCTGGCGGGCGTGGACAAGGAGCGGATCGACATCGAGGTCGTCGAACAGCGATTGACCTTGAAAGGCCGGCGGGCGGTGCCGCAGATGGTTGAAGCGACGGCGGAGGGGGAAGTCCCCGGAGGGAAGCTGCGCGTTCATCTCATGGAGATCGATCACGGCGCGTTCTGTCGTGAAGTCGAGTTGCCCCATGATGTACGGCAGGACCATATCGCGGCCAATTATCGCAACGGAATGCTTTGGATCGAGTTGCCCAAGAAAACATAAGAGGAGGAGTCGCTCGTTGCCTGTCGCCCGTCGCCGGTGAATGGACCGCACCGTCCATCGTCGGCGACCGGCGACCGACAACCGGCGACCGCGACACATGGCGGAAACACAAATCATTGAACGATCACCCGTCGCCACGACCATCCGCACCGGAGGCAATGGTCAGCGGCTGTCGATTCCCAACCTGCTGCCGATTCTTCCGATTCGCAACATCGTGGTCTTCCCCGGCACGGTAATGCCTCTCAACGTCGGGAGACAGAAGAGCAAAAACCTTCTCGACGAGGTCATGCCCGGCGAGAAGATCATCGGCGTGGTGACGCAGAAAAACCCCGATGTCGAGGATCCGCAATATGGGGACATGCACACGGTGGGCGTGGCGTGCATGATCCTCAAGCTCTTCAAGCTGCCCGATGGCAACCAGTCGATCATCGTTCACGGGCTGACGCGCTTCCGGCTGCTGTCCATCGAGCAGAACGATCCGTTCGCGACGGGGAAAATCGAGGTGATCGAGGACACGCTCACGCCCGGTCCTTCGGTCGATGCGCTGCTCGCGTCGGTGCGCCAGCAGGCCAACCGGGTCATCGAGTTGTCCCCCAACACGCCCGACGAGGCGGCGCAGGTGCTGAACAGCATCACCAACCCGTCGGCGCTGGCCGACTTCCTCGCCGCCAACCTTCAGGCCGACACCCTCGAAAAACAGCGGATGCTCGAGGAAATGGACGTCGAAAAGCGCCTGCACATGATCGCCGCGCGGCTCGCGACGCAGCTCGACATGCTCGAGCTTCAGAACAAGATCCAATCGCAGGTGAAGGAGAACATCGACAAGTCGCAAAGGCGATATTATCTCCAGGAACAGCTTCGCGCGATCCGCAAGGAGCTTGGCGAGGCCGACGGCGGGAACGGCGCGAGCGAGGTCGAGTCGCTGCGCGAGAAGCTGGCCGCCGCCAAGCTGCCCGAAAACGTGATGAAGGAAGCCGACCGCGAGTTGGGCCGGATCGAATCGATCCCCCCGGCGTCCCCGGAATATGGCGTCATCCGCACCTGGCTGCAAATCATCAGCGAGTTACCCTGGTCGATCCTCAGCGAGGACAAGCTCGATCTGGCCGAGGCGCGGCGGATTCTGGACCGCGACCATCACGACCTGGACAAGGTGAAGCGCCGCATCGTCGAATATCTCGCGGTGCGGAAGCTGAAGCCGGACGGCGCGGGCGCGATTCTCTGCTTCGTCGGCCCACCGGGCGTGGGCAAAACCTCCCTGGGCAAAAGCATCGCCGAGGCGATGGGAAGAACCTTCATCCGCGTCGCGCTCGGAGGCGTTCGTGACGAAGCGGAGCTGCGCGGGCATCGCCGCACCTACATCGGATCGATGCCCGGGCGCATCATCGCCGAGCTTCGCAAGGCCGGCACGCGCAACCCGGTGATGATGCTCGACGAGATCGACAAGATGGGCGCGGATTTCCGCGGCGACCCGGCGAGCGCGATGCTCGAGGTGCTCGATCCGGCGCAGAATCACACCTTCACCGATCATTATCTCGACGTGCCGTTCGACTTGAGCAAGGTGCTGTTCATCGCCACCGCCAACACGATGGACACCGTGCCCGGCCCACTGCGCGACCGCATGGAGGTGATCGAGATCCCCGGTTACACCAACACCGACAAGCTGCTGATCTCCAAGTCGTATCTCGTTCCCCGGCAACTTGACGCCAACGGGCTGACCCGCAAGCAGGCGAAGTTCAAGGACGAGGCGCTGCGGGAGATCATCGAGAGCTACACCCGCGAGGCCGGGGTGCGCAGCCTGGAGCGGACGATCGGCTCGGTCGCCCGCGCCATCGCCGCCGACATCGTTGGCGGCAAAACCCAAAACGAAACCATCGGCCGGGAGGATGTGCTTCGCATCCTCGGTCCACGGCGATTCGAGTCGGAGCTGGCGCAGCGAACCAGCGTCCCCGGCGTCGCGACGGGAATGGCGTACACGCCGGTCGGCGGCGAAATCCTTTTCATCGAGGCATCGCGCATGAGCGGGCGGGGCGCCATCACCCTCACCGGGCAGATCGGCGAGGTCATGAAGGAATCAGCCACGGCAGC
>CAYUNS010000079.1:4187-11625 GCA_964446155.1 uncultured Tepidisphaeraceae bacterium
ACATTCACATTCACGTCCCCGCCGGCGCCATCCCCAAGGACGGCCCGAGCGCGGGCGTGGCGATGTTCACGGCGCTGGCATCGCTGCTGCTCAACAAACCCGTCCGGCACGATGTCGCCATGACCGGGGAGATCACCCTGCGCGGGCTGGTCCTCCCCATCGGCGGGCTGAAGGAGAAAACCCTCGCGGCCAAGCGCGCGGGCATCCGGCAGGTGATCATCCCCAAGCGCAACGAGAAGGATTTACCGGACCTCCCCGATGAGGTGAAGAAAACCCTGACGTTTCACTTTGTCGACAATGTCGACGCCGTCCTGGAAATCGCCCTGGGAACGGGCGTCGCCGCGAAAAAGAAAAAGCCGCCGACTCAAAGCTCCCCTCGCCGACGGACGATAACATCCGGTAAGCGGAGGACGTGAATCCGCATTCGCATCGTCGCGGCATCGGCCTTCGGGATTCGGCGTTATCACATGGCTTCCTTCACTGTCCAGAAAATCGAACGGTTCACGGTCGTGGAATTCACGGTCGCCTCCCTGATGGACCCGGTTGAGTTGGAAATCGCCGGGGAAAGCCTTTACCGGCTGGTGGACGAGGAGGACAACCGCCTGCTCATCCTCGATTTCGAGCGAGTTCAATACATTTCCTCGCAGGCGATCGGCATCGTGCTGACCCTGAACAAGAAGCTTTCGGCCCTCAACCGCAGCAAGCTCATTCTCTGCGGCGTCGGCCCGCGGCTGATGGAGCTGCTCCGCATCACCCGGCTGGACCGGATTCTCACCATCAAGCCCTCGCAACGGGAAGCGATCAAGGTTTCCACGGCGCTGTGAGCGGCGGGCATGGACTCGATCCCGCTTCCCGAAAATGATCCCCATCCCGCCCGCGAGACGATTCCCAATCGTCCGCACGGCGGACTTGGGGTAGACTGCGCCAATCATGTCACATGGAGACACGCATGACCGCACCACGAATTGAGATTCAGTTCAGCGTTTTTCTGGTCAACAAGCCCGGTGTGCTGGCGCAGGTCACGAAGGCGCTGGCGGCGGAGAAGGTGAATCTCGGCGCGATGACGCTGGTCGATTCGCAGGAACACGGGGTTCTGCGGCTGGTTCCGACCGACGCGAACGCGGCGCGGGCGGTGCTGAACAGGCTCAATCTTCCCACGACTGAAACCGAGGTGCTCAGTCTTGATCTGCCCAATCGCGCCGGGGCGCTGGCGGACGTGGCGCAACTGCTCGGGGAGCATCACGTCAACATCAACTACGCCTACTGCACCAGCGGCGCGCCCGGGGGACGGACCACGGGCATCTTCAAAGTCGCCGACGCCGCCAAAGCGCAGCGCGTCCTCAAAAGTCCCGAAACGAAGCACAGGGAAGCCACCGGACGAAGAAGCGGCAAACGGAGATAGCCCCCGGCCTCTGCTTCTATCCCACGTTCGCGCCGCTCAGGAACGCCTCCAGTTCCGCCTGTTTGACGTCGCGCTGCTTTTTCAACGCCTCCGTCTCGTGCTGTAGATTTTCGAGTTGGGTCTCTTCCTCGTTCAGCTTGGTGAGCAGACGATTGTAGTAGTCGCTGTTGCGATCGATCGTGCGCATGTTTTCACGAATGCGATTCTGTCCGGTGGAGATCGCTTCCATTCGCTGGGCGCGCTCGTTGATCCGCCGCGTGAGATCGGTCATCGCGTTTTTCATTTCAATCGCGCGCAGAAGCACGTCCCGCACTTCCTGCGGGATCGCGCCGGACCGCGCGTAAACCAGGATCTGACCGACATCGGCGGGAAGCAGCGCAAGGGTCTGCGCCCGCACCTTCCGGAGCTGGACCGGGAATGATTCGGTCTTTCCCGCCGCGACGGGGAGCTTGAATCGATACAGCGCATCGGTCGTTTCCACTGGATCGGCCGTGTCCCGCAACTCCCAGCCGCCACGGGCGTCGCGGGGATGTTCGATGATCAGCGTCTTGTCCTTCGGCGACTTGTTCTCGACGGAATAGACCTGCCGGAATTCGTCGCTGAACGACAACTCGAGCACTCCCTTGACGATTTTGCCCGTGACGACGGCGCTGTTGGATTTCACGTCCGTCGCATCGACCAGCGTCTGGAGATCGACCCCAAAGCTCACCAGCCGCTCCTGCCCGGGCGGGACATTGTTGATCTGTGCGTCGCCGGCATAGCCGCCGCCGTCGAAGACGGTGATCGGGCCTTGCAGGAGATGTTTTTCCGTCGTGTTCTTCAACCGCGCGCCATTGAGGGGATGACGGGGCATCACGCGCGCGTTGTAGATGCTGAGGCGCTCGACCTCGACCTCATCGGTGATGATCGGGATCATCGCCGACTTCTGCCGGGGAAGCGACACATTGCCGACGGTGTATTGAAACAACTCTCCGACCTGCGCCACGGAAGCGATCGAGGCGACAGAGGAGGCGAAATCGGAGTCCTGGTTGGAGGAGAGCCTTTCGGCGGCCTCCATGAGGGAGGCCCTCGGCGCATTCGTAGACGCCGGCGCCGCTTCGCGCCGCCTGTCCAGTACCTGTTTCTGCAAGAGATTGAGCATTTCGTCGCCGCCCACGCCGGCTTCGTATCGTTCCGGCCGAAGGCTCGCGTAGAGTTCCGGCTCGACGACGGGGCGCGGCACATAGAGAGGTTGATAAAGATCCTGCACAAAGGAGATCGGCCGGCCGCTGACGAGGCTGAGCTGCACGTCGTTCCAGTCGTTGTCGGTCTGATTCTCGACGATCGCCCATCCCTGGAGCCTGGGGGCGTTGTCCCCGTCGGCCAGAAGGAGCCGATAGCTTGTCTTCCAGACGGGGGTCTCGACGACATATCCAATCCGCACCCGGCGTTCGCCGTCGCCGACAAACTGAATGCTCACCGGCTTCTTGTCCTGGTCGCGCGCCTGCGCCAGCGCCTCCAGCGCCTTTTCCAGTTCCTGTTGAAGCTGTGGATCGGTGAACTCGAGCCTGCGAACCTCCTCCAGCGGGACCGCGCGGAGGGTCGCGCCGCTGATGATGTTGAGAACCCACACCTGGATGGAGGTTTCCCCCACTGCCCTGGGTTTTGACTCAACGCCGAGAATCGTGCCCTCGAGTTTCTCGGCCGCCCATTCGACCCGAAGCTTCGCGCCGCGAAGCTGATTGAGCAGTTCCGCGAGAGAGGGATTGCCTGCGATATCCACCTGGAAGCTTTTCAACTGCTTGCTGATCGGATCCTGCGAAGGATAGGTGATGGTGGTGACGTGCCCACCGTCGAGATCCTGAAGGACGAGGCTCTTGAGAATGTCATTGATCTGCGCGGTCTTGAATCGCAATTCGGTGCTTTCATTGCCCTGAACACTGCCGAAGTGCTCGAAATATCCCACGCCGCTGGAATAGAGAACGACATCGCGCACGGGCACGCCGGTGACCGGCGCGGTGGCCGGCCGCCGCGCCTCCGCCGGCTCGGACACCGGAACGGCGTCCTGCGCACGGGCCACTCCAGCGCCCAATCCCACGCTCACCGCAATCGCCAGCATCCGCATTGTTCGATTCATCGTGCAGTCTCCTTATGACATCCCCCCCTGTCGCCCTTGGACGCATCGCCCGGCCGAAAGTTCGCCGGAATCCATCGAGGCACGGATGCCCATGGTAACATGGATGAACCGGGGATTGGCACTTTCCTCCTCCCCGTCCTCCCGCCCCTGCGTGCTTCCTTTCCGTGAAGGAGGCTTTAGAATTTCCGCCCATGGAAGCAGTGTTGATCGCCATTGTCATTTTCGCCCTGCGCATCATCGATGTCTCGATCGGAACGATTCGCGTTCTCTACACCATCCGGGGCAACCGGATGGTGGCGGCCAGCCTCGGGCTGATCGAGGCGGGAATCTGGATCTTCGCCATCACCCGCGCCATCAAATATGTGGATAACCCGATGAGCATGCTTGGCTGGGCACTGGGGTATGCCACCGGCACCATCCTGGGGATCACCATGGAGAAATGGATCGCGACGGGATCGATCCTGCTGCGGGTGATCTCGGTGAACGTCTCCCGGCAATTGCGGGAGCAGCTCCTGGAGAAAGGCTTCGGTGTCACCAGCCTTGCGGGGGAGGGACGATCAGGCCCGGTGAGCGTCCTGTTCATCGTCGCGCCCCGCCGCCGGGCCAAGGAGGCGTTTGGACTGATTCAGAAGATCGATCCGCAGGCGTTCGTCACCGTCGATCCGGTGGATGTCGCAACCGGGGGATACATCCCTCCTGCGATGGGCGCCGCCGGTATGAGGAAATGACGCCGGTGGCTTCACCGGCTCGATGTGTCGCCGGTGGTCTCGCAATGGATCTCGCCGCGTCGGCGGCGGACGCGAACCCGTCCGGGGAAATCCTGTCGCGACGGGGTCGCCGCATCGCAGGCCATCGCGACAAGCCGATCCACCACTGCCTGCGCAAGATCATCCGGGGGAACGCCGTTGGACAACAGCCAGCGGCGCGCGGATTCATCCGAAAGAAACGCGCCCGCACGCGCGAGTTGCCCGGCGGGGAAGCGATCGGGCAGCGTCGGGGCGGCGGAGCGAACCCAGTCGCGCAAACGCCCGCAGGCATCGCCCAGATCGAGCAACGACGCGGTGAGATCGGGTTGATCGGTCAACATCCGGCGGAGACGATTGCGAAGATACGCCGGCGATGCATTGCTCGCATCCTCCCGCCACGCCTGGTCGATGCCCTTGAGATAGTCGCGCAAAAGCCGGGATCGCACCGACAACAGCGGGCGGACCATGCGCAGACCGCCGATGACGCTTTCGCGGCGCAATGCGTCGAGGCCGGAAAAAGACGAACCGCGCAGCAGGCGATGAAGAATGGTTTCGGCGCGATCATCGGCATGATGCGCGAGAAGAACGCCGGTGAGATCATGCTGACGGGCCACGCGCGTAAACAAGGCGATGCGCAGGGCGCGAAAGCGGGCGGAGCGGTTGCGAGGAAGGGACGGAAGGGACGATTCCATCCGTGCCCGCGTCGCGAGCGTGTGGGGGATTTTCCATTGCAGGCAAAGATCCCGCACGAACGCCGCATCGGCGCGGCTGGCTTCCCCGCGGGTTTCATGATCGAGATGCACGACATGAAGCCGCAGATCGGTGCGGTGGCGCAGCAGCGAGAGCAGCGCGACGCTGTCCGCGCCTCCGCTGACACCGACGCCCCACCGCCCGGAGGGGATGGAGGCGACGGCGGATTGCAACGCGGGATCGATCATTGGGGTACAATCTTACGCAATGACGGGGGAAACGTCGTGCGCGGCGGCGTCCATGAATTGCGAAAGGCGTCGCACGAACACGGGAGCGGATGGATGAAGCACACATGGATGATGATCGCGGGGTGGATGATGCTGTCGTATCCGGCGGCGGCACAGACCACCAGACCGGCCGACGACACGATGGACTGGCTGCTCGAACAGGCGACGACGGCGCCGGCGACACAACCGGCATCCACGCCGGCGAAATCGCCATTCGCGGAAGTGGCGGCGGACGACGGGCGCGCGGGGCGAATCGTCATGAGCGACGGGCGCGTGATCGAGGGAACGATTTCGACAACGCACGACACGCCGATCCGCGTGTGGGATGAAACCGAGAAGGCATATCGCGACATTCCGTTCCGGCTGATCCGATCCCTGTCGGCGGAGATCGTGTGGGAGCGCGAGGAGCGCGAATGGCAATTCAAGGAAAGCGGCAGCGACATCAAGGTGTATTCGGGACGGACCTATCCGGCGAGGGAGACGCGATACAAGGTGACGCTCATCAACGGTCAAAGCGTGACCGGTGGAATCGTCGCGCCGCTGTATGCGCCGATCGACGGGGAACGAAAGACGTTCGTGCTGCACAAGCGCAGCAAGGGCGAGATCGGCCAGGCGCTGGCGGAACTGGTGTACGTGAAGGAAGTGGCGTTCGGCGCGCCCGAGCCGGCGGACGATGAAACGAAGGAGTGATTCGAGCGCGCGGGCTACTCGATGGCGGGATGGGCCAGGTGCAGGGTCCAGCCGTCCACGGTTTCAAGAGGCCGGCCCAGGTCGAGATGAAGTCGATCGATGACGCGCTGACGGGCATCGGAAAGCGGCATGACGACATAGATCGCCGGATAGCCGCGCGCGAGATCGAGGAATTGCTCCTCGGTACGCCCGGTGCGGATGCCGCGCTTGTTGCCTGAAGGGGCGATGACGTGCCGGCGGCTGAAGAAGCTGAGGATGCGGGAATCCTCGGCGATGACGGCGGCGGATTCCGGGACGATTTCGTTGATCTTCGCCGCCAGCGCGAGACGGGCGGGGTACTTGCCGTCGTCATACTGCTCGAGGAATGGAATCCGCCGCTGCTGCCGGACGAAGTCGGCGATCTTGATGAGGTTGGGAACCAGGATCACGATCAGCACGATGAAGGCGCAGGCACGAACGCCGCCGCGGTTTGGATGGCGGATGTTGAAGAATCGCAACGCCTGGAGGATCGCCAGGATGAGCAGCGGCAGGAAGGGCAGGAAATATCGCGACCGCGGGACGAAGATGAGCATCTGCACGATGAACGCGAGGACAACCATGCCCCACAAAAGCCGCTTACGAAACAGGAACCAGCAGGATGCGAGAATGGCGAGGCTGACGATTTCAGAAATGCCCGGGCCGAGTTGAATGGCGAAGACGGTTTCGACGACGGTGTCGCCGAGAAGACGGGGAATCCACTGGTCGATGGCGCGTTCGGCCATCTCGAACGGCTGGGTGGAAAGGGCCTCCACCAGTTGCGTTTCACGGCGATCGGGCGCGGAGGATATGCCGCGTCTTGGATCGACGAGTTTGAACGCGCCCACGCCGAGGAGGATGACGAGGCAGAGTATCACATGGCGGGCGCGCTGCCGGCCGCGAAGAAACTGCCACGCCGCAGTCGCGACGGCGGCGGCGAGGAAAACATGGCTGACGATGCGCAATGACGTCATCATGAAGACGGCGACGAAAAGCAGCACCCAGGCAAGCCAGCGGGGAACGCCGCGGGGCGGACTTTCGGATGGCGACGGATCGCTCGCGGCCGGCGAGAGCCGCGGATCATTGAACAACCGTTCATACCCCACGAGAAACAGCAGCGCGCCGAACGTGAAGGGCATGTCGGTCATCAGCTCAAACGCATAGATGTAGAAGCGCTCGTTCAGGCCGACGATGAAAACGACGAGCACGGCGACGGCGCGCCCCATGCGGGCGGCGAGCAGAACCCAGGTGAGCGCGAGGGAGCCCAGTGCCATCGCGAACATGACGGCCTGCATCGGCCAGAATGTTTCGACACCGAAAAGGCGGAAGGTGATCGCGAACAGCCAGGGCAGACCGGGTTCGAATGTGCGATGGGGTTGGTCGTGGTAGGTGTAGCCCTTGCCTTCGGCGAGATTCCGGCCGAGTTCGGCATAAGCGGCGGTGTCGCGCTCGATGTTCCATTGGCCGTTGAAGCCGAGCAGATAAACAAGCC
>CAYUNS010000079.1:11635-17494 GCA_964446155.1 uncultured Tepidisphaeraceae bacterium
CGGGTTGGCAAGGCGCAGCAACCAGATCAGCGCAACAAGCCCCACCAGCGCAAGAAGCCACCAGCGGCGCCGATCGACGAATGCGAGCAGGCCGCTCAGCGGTTCGGGTTGAGAGGAGGAATCCATTGAATCCATTCAACTCGCGAGAGTAGAAAAAACCGGGGCACGGTGCAACCGGAGCGCGGCGCGACGATACAAGCCGCATCGCTACGTCGTGGCAATTCGCTTGAGGATTTCCTGGGGAAGCTGATCGCTTTGTTCGGTGACCGCGGCGAGGCGTTCGGCGATCCGCTGCGAGAGCTCGCGGCGGCGGGCGTGGACGGAATCGATCATTTGCCCGAATGATTCGATCGACAGTTCATCGTAGGGAATGTAGAGATCGGAAACGCCGAATTCGTCGAGGACTTCGATGTACTTGTGATGCCCCCAGCCGTAGGTGATGGGAGGAACGCCCATCGCGAGCGCGGAAACCATCGAGTGAAATCGGCTGGCGACGAGCAGGTGGAGTCGGCCAACGAGAGATCGCAGCTCGGGACTGGGCAGATCGGCATCCACGTAGAAGCATTGCGTCTCCTTCGGCAATTTCGACATGACGGCATTGCAGAGGGCGCGATCGTTGTTGTGCATCCTGCTGATGTCGTCGAGATAACTGTGCGGGATGAGGACGGGCAGAAAGCCCCGCGCATGGAGCGAGGCGATGACGCCGGTGAGGAATTCGACATAGTCCTTGCCGGCCTTGCGGGCTTTTTCAAAGACGATGGAGTTGGGCGTGACGCCGACGGCGGGTCGATCGGCGGTTCGCAGGGCGTCGCGAAGCTTCGCGAGGATGTCGTGCGTCGATGCGATGTCGTCGAAGTCGGGGACATTCATGGAGAAGGAGAGATCCGGCCAGTAGGAGCTGTGGCGGATGCCCAGCCCGCGTATCCACGACTCGCTGCGCCTCCCGCGTCCATGAACATGAGCGGCGCGTTTGAAGGTCCATCGCGCCGACCAGCGGTTGAGACGCTTTTCGAGCGGACCGACCGTCTGGGAAACGAAGATCGTCCTGCGTTTCCTCCAATAACCCGGCAGCGCCGCGAGCACGTTCCACGGGACTTTGAACAGCATGGAATCGGCGAAGGTGGTTCCCCCCACCGCGAGCACGACATCGCATTCGCGCAGGACGCGCAGACTCTGTTTCCATTTTCGGGAGATCAGGAACGGGAGGATGCGCTCGATGAGCATCATTGGAAGGATTTTGAAGGCAATGTCCTTCGGGTGTCCGGCGTGAACGGTGACATTGGGCATGGTCGAGGCGACGGGTTCATCGCGCGCGGGGTAGTAGCTGAAAACATGAAAATGCGCGTTCACCTCCGCCCTGGCGAAGGCGTCGCGCAGGCCAAGCAACATGCTGGCGGAGCCTTTGTTGCCGGAGAGGGGCACGGCGAACGTGACGATCTGCAACGGGGTGTTCATTTCGTGGGTCTCAGGGTGTTGTTGATCAGCTTGAGCGAGGCGATGTAGAGGTAAAGCAGCGGTTTGGGAATCCAGCCGATGAACTTCGCGCCCCATCGCGTCCGGGAGAGGCGATCATTGAAATTGAACAGCGAATAGGTGAGGAAGGATCGGAGGCGGAACCGCCCTTCCGCGGGTTTTTTACTGGGAAATCCGGTGATGCGGCAGGCGAGATGCCGCGACGCCAGATCGGCCGAGGGAAGGATGACGCGCTTCTGGGCGCGGTAGATCGTGCCCGGTGGAATCTCCTCGGCGACGACGATGCCGTGATCCATCGCGAATTTCATCAGGCGCAGACCCGGCTCGGAGCGGGCGATGACGGCGGAGTGCTTGAGGTCCCGCTCGCGGAATTCCCGGACGAAGACGTCGCCGATGCTGAGATCGGATCGTCCACCGAGATGATCGTCGCAATAGCGGCACATCGACTTGCTGAAAAACCAGAGGCTGCGATAGACGTTGAATTGCCGGAACGGAATGATGGTGGAGGAGCCGTCGCGCAGCCCGATGCGGATGCCGCCGCCGAGGTAGGTGCGATCGACGCGCATGTCGGTGACGTCGGATTCGGCGATGCCCTGCCGCCGGAAGACGAAGCGGAGCAGTTCAGGCTCGTTGTTGTGTCCGCAGAAAAGGCTGATGAAAAGCTCGACGTTCTGGAGGGCTTTGCCGAGATCCCTGCGGTTGCGGAGAATGCTGGTATGACAGGGCAGGGCGCACAGCGCCACGCGGCCGGGATAGGCGTCGATCTCCTTCCAGTGCTTTTCAATGGGAATGTTGAAGTAGGCGCTGGTTCCGTATTCGGTGATTTTGTCGGGATCGGTGACGATGTCGAACCGGTAGCCGACGGCGCCGGTGGAAAAATCCGCGCGGGCGAGGGCGACGGCATCCACGAAGCGTTGCCGCAGGGCGGTGGCGAGGAGCGTGGTGACCAGCCCACCGGACGCGACGCGCGAGCGGTCGCGCGGATCGGCGGCGTAACCCGCGAACAAGCCGAGGAAATCGCCGAGATACGCGGTGGCGGAATCGCTGTCGTGCGCGCGGGCGGACGAGAACCGCCCCTCGTCATTGGCGGAAACGACGGACAGCGGAACGGTGCGTTTTGGCGAGATCATACGATCATCCATGATCCTGCTCACTCGGCCGGCGTCGGGGGCATGGGTTGGTGCTCGACGAAGACATACTTGAGATAGACCAGGACGCGCGTGGTGAAGACGATGGCGCCGGTCACAAGCACCGCCCATCGCACATCCACATGCGCGCCGTACACCATGCCATTATAGATCACATAATCGACGATCTTCAGGAAGATCGCCTGGTTGACATAGCGAATGAGGGTCTGGCGGTTGAGGGGCACGCCGAAGGAGGCCTTGCTGTGATAAATCCAGCCGAGGATGCTGACGGAGACAGTGACGATGGCGTAGGTCAGCCACGCGGGCATGTCCGTCAGCCAGTGAAGCAAGGCGACGAGCGCGGTCTTGAGGCCGACGAACATCAGCGAGCCGAAGGTGATCGTCGCCAGACGCCGGATGGTTCTCGATCGGGCGGGATGGGTGGAGGTGTCGGCGAGAGTCATGCTAGCTCGGTGAGCGCTTGTCGATCATGTCGGCGAGCAGGGCGAAGATCGCGGTGTTCAGGCCGAATGAAAAGAGAAGCACGGTTTTGTCGGTCAGGTTGTCCTTGGAAAAAACATCGTAAAGCAACGTGCCCATGGATGCGAGCAGGAGCATGACGCTGACCGGGAGCAGCACCCGCAGGGGCGCGAAATACATTCCGGTGCGGATGAGCAACTGCACGAACCGCAGCGTGTCGCGGATCGGCTTGATCTTGCTCTTGCCCACACGGGCGGAATAGCCGATGGGCACGAACTGCACGATGTAGCGGTTGCGCAGCATCATCAGGGTGATGGTCGTTGTGAAGCTGAAGGTGTCCGGGAGCATCTTCATGAAGCGTTCGGCGACCGATTTGCGGAAGACGCGCATGCCGGAGTTGATGTCGGGGATGTTTTGCCCGGCCAGCCAGGAGGCGTACCGCCGGAGGAAGGCCTTGGGCACTTTGCGGATGAAGGGGTATTGCACATCCGCGGCGGTGCGCGCGCCGACAACCATGTCAGCGTCGTCCATGAGCTGGATCAACTCGGGAAGTCGATCGTTGGGGTAGGTTCCATCCGCATCGGTGATGACGATGACATCGGACGCCGCGCGACGGATGCCGGTCTTGAGCGCGGCGCCGTAGCCCTGGTTCCGCGAATGATGAACGACATGCAGCGCGGGGTCTTCGGCGGCGGCCTGGTCGAGAATCCGCGGGGAATCATCCGTCGATCCGTCATCGACGATCACCAGTTCCCATTTACCGGCCTCAGCAAGATGCCGACGAATCGCGGCAATGGTTTCAAGAATGGCGCCCTCTTCGTTGAAACAGGGGACCACGACCGAAAAATCGGGTGGGTCGACGAATTTATGCGTTGGAAGGCTCATTCAGGCGTGGAACATAACGGGGGGGACGAATTGCGACAAGTCGGCCCGGATCTTCCGTTTAGAGCGAATAAACATACCGGACGCGGCTTTACGGGCGGGAATTCAGGGTCCGAATAAACCGTTGAAATATTGTGATTCCTCTTTCACCCCTTCAAGGGAACCGATAGTCTGGGTGATGTCGCTTTACATGAGCTTCTACACGAGTTGTCCCAAGGGTGACTGCCTTTGAATAACGAAGGCAGGATCGTGAATCCACTTGATGTGTTGGCCAGGGCCAGGTCGGTCTGGTGGCTTGGTGACATTTGCAGCGGCTGCAAGCGTCCGAGAACCACCCGGGAAGAAAACTCGAACAGCTTTTTGCAAGGCGACAAACGGAATAGGGAGCATATTGTTGTATTCCAACGGCATTTTTCGGTGTGAACCGCGTCGGGTTGGAAACCCGACGGGCGGGTCGCCCACAAATGAGATCGATCGGACGATCTTGTGCGGTGAAGCCCATGCCGTGGGTGATGATCCACCTTCGTAGATCATTTGCCGTGTTGTTTGGACCTTTGGAGTCCAGGGAGAAAGTCTCGTGCAATCGCGTTCAGCCTCTTCGTGCGGTCTTCGTCTATCCTCCGCGATCCGTCCGGTTCTCGAGCAGCTCGAGGAACGCCGCCTGCTTGCGGCCGACACGGTGCAGACCCTGCCGTGGATCCTGGAATTCGACTCCGACCGGGGTGAAATCCTCGACAAGGACGGCGAAGGCACCGGGTTCACCTTTGTCGCGGCCAATAAAAACAACAACCAGTATCAGCCTGACCTGATCGACCTGGACATGAGCGCCGGCGTGCTGCGGATCACCAGCGCGGGCAATGCGGCGGCGGGCGGGAACTGGAACAGCGACAACACCCTGGTCAACAGCCTCCAGACGCAGTTCGACGCCACGACGGGGAGTTTCACGATCACTGTTCGCCTCGTGGGGCCTCTGGGCGAGATCGACAATCTCTCGGAACAGGCGGGCCTGATCTTTGGGCCGGACCAGGACAATTACATCAAGTTCGTGGCGGCGGCGCAGCCCGGCGGACAGGTGCTCCAGTTCATCGATGAAACAAAGACAGGTTCGACCATTTCGCACAGCATCGCGACGAACCAGTCATACACCAGCATCGGCGCCTTCGACGACATCCAGTCGCTCGATCTGCGCCTGACGGCCGACCCGGCCACGGGAATCGTCAAGGGATTCTATCGCATCGACGGCGGATCGTATATCCAGGTCGCGCAGGAATTCACCCTGACCGGAGCGAAGAAGGCGGAGTTCTTCAGCACGACCGCGCGCACCGGCATCATGGTGATGCACAAGAACAACATCGGACCGCTAACGGCGTCGTTCGACCGGTTTGAAATTCTTGCCGGCACGCCGACCAGCGCCCGCCCGACCGTCGTGCTGACCCGACCGGGCAATGGCGCGACCAATGTGCTTCGCGATGCATTCATCGCCGCCGATGTGAACATTCCCAGCGCAGGGCACGGCATTGACGGAAACACCCTCACCTCCGGCACGGTGCGGCTCTTCGAGACCGCGACCGGCACACTCGTCCAGGCGACGTTGAACACGTCCGGCGGCGGCGATGCGATCGTGCTCCAGCCGATCAATCTGCTGAAACAGAACACCCAGTACACCTTCCAGGTGACGGACGGATTGCTCGACACCAACGGCGCGAGCTTCATCCCCTACTCCGTCACCTTCACCACCGGCGAGGAAACCAACTTCTCCAGCGCCAACATCGCCTTTGAAAAGCAGGTACAGACGGACACGCAGGGTGAAAGCTACTCCGGCCTCACCATGGGACCGGACGGCAAGCTGTATGCCAGCACCATTGACGTCGTACCGGATGATCTTGCCGTCAATGGT
>CAYUNS010000080.1:0-6750 GCA_964446155.1 uncultured Tepidisphaeraceae bacterium
ATCATCCGCTGAGCGGCGAGGCGATTGCGGTCGATCCTGCCCCTGGCCCAGGGGTGGAGGGGGCTGAGGAGGAATCCGAGTTCGTCCTGAAAGAGATCGTGATATTCGAGCTTGGGACGGCGTTCGGATCGGATGAGCAGCGCGAGGTCGATGGAGCCTTGGAGCAGCGCGTCGGTGACTTCCTGCGTGTCGCCGGGGAGAAAGGTCAGCGAGTAGGCGGGGAAGGATTCGCGGAATTCGCGCAAGGCCTGGGGGATGATGTGCTGGCAGGCGGTGGCGGAGGCGCCGATGCGGAGCCGTCCGGCGTTGGGATGGGTGGCGTGTCGCACGGCGGATTCCGCGTCCCTCAGCTCCGCAAAAATCCGTCGGGCGTGGGTCACGAGGACGCGCCCCGCGGGGGTGAGGGAGATCGATCGGCCCTGGCGAACCAGAAGCTCGGCGCCGAGCGCCCGCTCGAGCCGGGCGATCTGATGGCTGACGGCGGACTGCGTCAGAAACAGTTTCTCGGCGGCCCGGGTGAAGCTTAAATTGTCGGCAACCGCCAGGAATGTCTTGAGTTGTTGCACATCTTCCATGCGAAATCCATGAATGAAATTAATCAATTGTATTTTTACAATGAATTGGATTCATGGGCAACCGGTCGCTATGTTTTTCACGTCAGGCAGGGTCGGAGCGGAGGAACGAGGCGCGGCGGACGAATGGGATGACTGGAGTACGACGATGGGCGACGCGCCATTCAGTGAAGAACAGAAGAGCTACCTCGAGGGGTTCGCCGCTTCGTTGCGGGCGGCGCCGACCTTCGCGGAAACGCTTGGATTGGTCCAGGGGAAGAAACCACACGATGGCGAGAAATCGGGAGCGTCCCCCGGCGCGAGCGACGCGGCGGGCGTCGGGAAACTGACGCCCGAGGAGCAGGCGAAGCAGGAGCTGAACGGACTGGACACGTGGGACCGGGTCGCGGAGCACGCCCGCGACGGGCGGTTTCCCAGGGGGACGGACGTGTTCATGTTCAAGTTCCAGGGGCTGTTTTATGTCGCGCCGGCGCAGGATTCGTTCATGTGCCGGCTGCGGATTCCCGGTGGCATCATGACGGGGGCGCAGATGCGTGGCGTGGCGCGGCTCGCGGAGGCCTTCGGCGGGGGGTATGCCGACGTGACGACACGGGCGAACCTGCAGATCCGGGAGATCGCGCCCAGGCATACGGTGGATGTGCTGATGGGTCTTGCGGACCTGGGGATCATCAACCGCGGCGCGGGAGCGGACAACATCCGGAACATCACCGCAAGTCCAACGGCGGGGATCGATCGGCAGGAATTGATCGACACGCGCGATCTGGTGCGGCGGATGCACCATCACATTCTCAACCATCGCGAGATGTACGGGCTGCCGAGGAAGTTCAACATCGCCTTTGACGGCGGCGGGGCCATCAGCGCGCTGGAAGACACCAACGACATCGGATTCACGGCGGTGCAGGTCCGCGAGGGGCGTGGGATTGCGGCGGGGGTGTATTTTCGGCTGGCGCTGGGAGGGATCACGGGGCATGAGGATTTCGCGCGGGACACCGGAGTGCATCTGAAGCCCGAGGAGTGCGTGCCGGTGGCGGCGGCGATCGTGAAGGCGTTCATCGAGCACGGCGATCGGACGGACCGGAAGAAAGCGCGCCTGAAGTATGTGCTGGACCGGATGGGCTTTGACACCTTTCTGCTCGAGGTGGAGCGACATTACGGTTCGGTGTTGCCGCGATTTCCGTTGACGGAATGCGAGGCGCGTCCGGGCGTGCGGAAACATGGGCATGTCGGCTTTCATGTGCAGAAGCAGCAGGGGATGTATTACTGCGGCGTGGTGCTGCCGGTGGGACGGATGACGTGCGGGCAGATGCGCGGGATCGCGCGGATCGCGGAGCGGCATGGCAGCGGGACGATCCGGCTGACGGTGTGGCAGAACCTGCTGATCTCGGACATTCCATCGGAAAAAGTCGTGGTGGTGAAGCGCGAGCTGCGGGAAATCGGTCTGCATTACTCGGCCGGCGGCATTCGCGGGGGCCTGGTGGCATGCACGGGCAACGCGGGGTGCAAGTACGCGGCGGCGAACACGAAGGGGCACGCGATGCAGGCCGCGGATTACCTTGAGGGGCGCGTCAAGCTCGATCAACCGATCAACATCCATTTCACCGGATGCCATCATTCCTGTGCGCAGCACTACATCGGCGACATCGGGCTGCTGGCGACGAAGGTGTGCGTCGATGAGGAGATGGGCGCGAGATTCAACGGGACATACCGGCGGATGAAGTGCCCGGGGCGATTGAGCGGATGGTGCGCGCGTATGTCGAGCGACGCTGCGACGAGTCCGAGACCTTCAATCAATTTGTGCAGCGGTATCCGACCGAGCAGCTTCGGGCGATGTTCGAGGCGGCGACGGCGGCATAGAAAATTCGTTTAAGGATGTTGTGAAGGAGATTGTCATGAGTGTTCCGTTTCTGCCGGAGAGCGCGCCGTTCACGCCGGCTCAACGTGCATGGTTGAATGGGTTTCTCGCGGGGATGGTGACGGGGAAGCAGGCGACGGAGGCGATGACCGCGGGCACGAAAAAAGAGGACGCGCCGGCGGCGGTCAGCGCCGTGGTCGAGGAGGAGCCGATGCCGTGGCACGATCCCACGATAAAGCTGGAGGATCGGCTGAAGCTGGCGGAGGGATCGCAGCCGGCGCGGAAGCTCATGGCGGCGATGGCGCAGCTTGACTGCGGGGCATGCGGGTATGTCTGCCAGACTTACGCGGAGGCGATTGCCGATGGCGCGGAGAAGGATCTGACGCGATGCACGCCGGGCGGAAAGGAGACGGCCAAGACGCTGAAAGTCTTGATCGCGGACATCGCGAAAGAAGGGCCTCGTGCGGAGAAAGTGGCCGCGGCGCCGGAGATTGGTCTGCCGACAAAGGCGACGACGGAGGTGAAGGCGTTCAACCGGAACAATCCATTTCATGCGCGGCTGCTGCGGTCGGTGCGATTGAACGGGCCGGAATCGAGCAAGGACACCCGACTGATCGAACTGGATTTGAAGGGAAGCCACCTGTCGTACAACGTCGGCGACGCGCTGGGAGTCTATCCCGAAAACTGCCCGGAACTGGTGGTGAGATTGATGGAGCTTCTCGACGCCAGCGGGGCGGAGGATGTCATCGGTCGCGACGGGGCGCACATCAGCCTGCATGAAGCGCTGCTTCGCGAGTACACGATCACCCAGCCGACCGATCGCATGTTGGAACTGCTGGCGCGGGTCGCGACGGATGCGGGCGAGCAGGGGGAGTTGAAGAAAATGATGGACGACGACGCTCTTTGTCCGGCGGGGATGCAGGTGGCGGACCTGCTGGAGAAGCACCGATCGGCGCGCCCGTCGGCGGCGGACTTTGTGGCGGCGCTGTCGCCAATGTCGCCGAGGCTGTACTCGATCAGCTCATCGTTCCGGGCGCATCCGAACAAGGTGCATCTGACGGTCGGCGTCGTGAAATACACCAATGGATACGATCGCGCGTGCAAAGGAGTGGCCTCGACCTTCCTGGCCGAGCGGATTCGACCGGGGCAGAAGGTGGGGGTGTTCGTGCATCCGTCGCGCAATTTCGGGTTGCCCGCGTCGGGGGATGTGCCGGTCATCATGATCGGCCCGGGAACCGGGATCGCGCCGTTCCGGGCGTTTCTACAGGAACGGCAGGCCACGGGCGCCAGGGGGAAAAACTGGCTGATCTTCGGCGATCAGCATGAGCGATGCGATCACCTGTATCGCGACGAGCTTGAGGGCTATCGCGGCAATGGGTTGCTGACGCGGCTCGACACCGCGTTTTCGCGCGACCAGGCGGAGAAGCTGTATGTGCAGCACCGCATGTTGGAACATGCCGCGGAGATGTGGTCGTGGCTGAAGGAAGGCGCGCACTTTTACGTCTGCGGCGACGCCAGTCGCATGGCGTCGGACGTGGATGGCGCGCTGAAGCGGATCATCGCCGCTCAGGGAGGGCTGTCGCGGGAGGAGACGGAGGCGCATGTCGCGTTGATGAGCAAGTCGGGACGATATCAGCGGGATGTGTACTGACAGGCGGTCATGATTCGGCGGCTGTCTGAATCGGATGCGCGAACGGACGTGGCATGAAGGATGTGAAGACGCTTTGCCCTTACTGTGGCGTAGGATGCGGAATCATCGCGACCACGGACGGGGCGCAGATCCGCGCCATACGCGGCGATCCCGGTCATCCGGCCAATTTCGGAAAGCTCTGCCAGAAAGGGGCGACGGTCGCGCAAACCGTCAACGTGAAGTCGCGCCTGCGATATGCGCAGCTCCGCGGGAACAGGACGGACGCGCTGATGGCGTATTCGCCGAGCCGGGCGATCGCGCACATCGCCGGGCGGCTCGACCGCATTTTGCAGGCGCACGGCCCGCAGGCGATCGCCTTTTATCTTTCGGGGCAACTGACGACCGAGGCGCAGTACCTGTTCAATAAATTCGCGAAAGGCGCGCTGCGCACCAATCACGTTGACAGCAACAGCCGCTTGTGCATGAGCAGCGCGGCGAGCGGAATGATGCTTTCGCTGGGCAGCGACGGTCCTCCGACGTGTTATGCCGACATCGAGCTGGCGGACACGTTTTTCTTCATCGGTTCGAATGCCGCCGAGTGTCATCCGATCACGTTCGGGCGCGCGCAGCGCCGGATCGACAGGGGCAAAGCCGCATGCATCGTCGTGGACCCGAGGCGGACGAAGACGGCCGAATCCGCGGACATTCACCTGCCGATCCGCGCGGGGACGGACCTGGTGCTGTTGAATGGATTGCTTCATCTGCTCGAGGGTTGGGGCGATCTGGATCGCTCCTTCATCGACGGTCACACGGAAGGATGGGAGGCGCTGCGCGCCCTCCTGCCGGAGTATCCGCCGGATCGCGTCGCGCAGGTCTGCGGGATCGCACGGCATGACCTGGTCGCGGCGGGGAAGATGCTCGCGGATGCGCGGCGGCTCATCAGCTTCTGGGCGATGGGCGTCAATCAGAACATCACGGGAACGTTCACCAGCAATGCGATCATCAACCTGCACCTGGCGACGGGGCAGATCGGCAAGCCGGGCTGCGGGCCGTTCAGCCTGACGGGGCAGCCCAATGCGATGGGCGGGCGGGATGTCGGTTACATGAGTCATCTGCTGCCCGGGCAGCGGCAGATCGCCAACGAGGCGCATCGCCGGCAGATGGAGCAGTTGTGGGGATTGGCGCCGGGGACGATTCATCCCCATTCGGGATACGACGCGGTGCGGATGTTCGACGCGCTGGAATCGGGGGAGCTGAAGGCGGTCTGGATCGCCGCGACCAACCCGGCCGCGAGCATGCCGAATCTTCCCAAGGTCCGCCGCGCCCTGGAGCGGGCGGAGCTGGTGATCGTGCAGGATGCCTATGCACCGACGGAGACCACGCGCTTCGCGGACGTGCTGCTGCCGGCGGCGGTGAATCTTGAACAATGCGGAGTGTTCTGCAACAGCGAACGCCGGGTGACATTGATGGAGCAGGTGGTTCCACCGCCCGGCGATGCGCGCCCCGACTGGTGGTGGCCGAGGCAGGTTGCGACGGCGATGGGATTCGTCCGTGGATTCAGATTTGAATCGGCGGAGGCGATCTTCGACGAGTTCGCGCGTTCAACCGCGGGTCGTCCGGACGATCAGAGCGCGATGTCGCACGCGGCGCTGCGCGCCAAAGGCCCGCAGATCTGGCCGTCACCGGTGCTCGGGCGGTCCAGCGAGCGACGTTATGCCGATGGCGTATTTCCAACGCCTTCGGGGAAAGCCCGTTTTTTCGCTCGTCCGCATGTCGATCCGGAGGATCGTCCAACGCGCGAGTATCCGCTGCTGCTCACGACCGGCCGGGTGTCGGGGCAGTGGCACACGCGAACAAAGACGGGGCTTGTGTCCAATCTCAATCGTCTCGATGCCGCGCCTTACCTTCAAATGCATCCAGCGGACGCGGAACGCCATCGCCTTCACGACGGGGAGGTGGTTGAGATTCTCAGCCCGCGCGGGCGCGCCTGGAGCCGGCTACGCATCGATGCGGACATTTCCCCCGGGCTGGTCTTCATGCCCATGCACTGGAATGACCTGTGGGGCGAGTCGGCGAGTCCGAATGAAGCGACGCGCGACGATTGCGACGCCATCAGCGGGCAGCCCGCATTGAAATGCTGTGCCGTCGCTGTGCATGCGCTCGCATCGTGCGCGGCTATTTCACCAGGGATTCCTCGATCGCACGCGACAGGGAGGGCTGATCGGCCGGTCCCGCGTGGCGACGGGCGTTGATGAAGAAAGTGGGGGTGTTTCGCACGCCGCTTGCGATGCCGCCGGCGCGATGTTTTTCCACGATGCGAATGACGCGATCGGAGACGAGTTCGGATTGGAACTTGTAGAGTTCCACGCCGACCTTCAACGCGAGGTTCGCGAAATCAACCTCGCCGAGCCGCTTCTGATTTTGAAAGAGCAACTCGTGCATCTCCCAGAATTTCCCCTGCATTGCCGCCGCTTCGGCCGCCTGCGCGGCGACGCCGGCGTGGGGATGGACCGAGTGTTTCGGAAAATGCCGGAAAACGAACCGGAGGCGATCGCCGAATTGTCGTCGCAATTGTTGAACGATGGGAAAGGCGTTCAGGCAATCGGGGCATTCATAATCGCCGTACTCCACAAGGGTGACGGGAGCATCGGGCAGGCCGAGCGCATGATCCAGCGCCGCCACCGTCCGGACAAAGG
>CAYUNS010000080.1:6760-17414 GCA_964446155.1 uncultured Tepidisphaeraceae bacterium
TCGATGGCGAGATCCGATTTGCCGGTGGATGGAGGGATGCGGGACATTCCGCGGAAGTATAGACGGGATGCCCTGAGAATCGAAACGCGCGATCGGCGCGGGCTGATGCCGCCCGTGCCGATTGCGTTGTCGAGTCCGTTCCCGGGATCATTGCCCGATGTGCAATGCCCTGAGCTGGAACGGGTAAAGCGTCAGCCGCACCCGGCCGTCGCTGGATTCGATGGCCTGCCCGGTGGCGGCGTCGGTCAGCCTGCCGCCGGCGGGGAGAGTGATGGTGACATCGGTCTTGTCGGTCATGCCCGTGTTCACCACGGCCAGGTATGTGCCATGCTGTTCGGTGGGAATCGAGCGGACGACGACTTCATCGTCGCTGCTCGCGTCGTCCAGGCGGGTGCTGGGCAGGGCGGGCAGGGAGAGGAACGCGGTATTGAAGTTGCGGACGTATTCGGGGAATCCGCGCATGTAGGTCCGGCCGACGAGGTAGCCGATATAGCGCGGATCGCCGTTGGCCATCGCGAGAGCCTCGCCGGCCATGCAGTACGGACCATTGCGTTCGATATCGGCGGCGAAATAGCCGAGCTTCGCCTTGTCGTCGGTGTCGAACATCATGTTCTCGTTCAGGGAGAAGTGGCGCTCGATCGCCAGCCCCGCGGGAGCGCGAAACAGATCGAACGTCTTCGGCGACGACGCCGTGTAGACGCGATTGAACGGGTGCGTCAACACGACGCCTTCAACGTCCTTGTAGTTTTGCGGATCGGGAACCGGATTGGCGTGCTGAAGCTCCCAGCCACCCCAGTTGGCGGGGGGGAGCCGCAGGGCGGTGAGATAGAGATCGCGATCGACGACGTCCTGGACCGTGATCGGCTCGGTCTTCTGCTCTCGCTCATTGTCGGACTGAACCAGCCGGCGCTTCCACGCCTCGACGTCGTCCACGACGAGCACCGGCGGGCCTTTGAATCCCGCGCCCGGCTCACCGGGATAGCCGGTGTATAAAATCGTCGCGTCATCGACGCCGTTCTCGCGCAGATAATCGCGCATGGCGATGAAGAAGCGCTTGCGTTTGTCGAACCACCACGCGGCATATTTCGCGTAGAGTTCCGGGTCGTCCTTCAACTGGGCGCGGGTGACCTCCTGCCCGCCGTTGGCTTCCTCGGCGAATCGCTTGCGCGTCGAGTCGCCGAAGCCCATGGGCATCTGCGATCGCGGACGAAGCCACGCGCCGACAAACCCGGCTTTGTCCTTCTCGCGGACAATGGTGATGTCGAGCATTTTCCTGAAGTCTTCGTAGGTGTCCGGATCGGTGAGATCGGCGTTGGCGCTTTCGATCCACTTGATGTGGGTGAAGCCGTCGTCGCGTGTGAGCGGCTTGGCGCGGCGCTGGTTGCCGAGGCCTTGCCGGCCTTTGCTGCCGGAATATTCGTAGTAGGGGAGAACGGTGTATCCGCGGTCGCCCATCATCTCGACGATCCTGCTCCAAAGCCCCGCCTGTTCGCCGTTGAAGTAGGCCCATTGATTACCGCCGTGCGCGGAGCTGTTCCATCCCTGCACCGCGCCGAACTCGAGCAGGTCCTTGGTGTAGGTGTTCATTCCCAGGAACGCCATCTGATCGGCCTTGAAGCGATACCAGTCGATGGCGTCGGCGACGCCCGCGGGCGTGCCGTTCTTCTCGCCGTGGATCACGCCGTCGGCCATCTCCTCTCGCCAGAACAGGTGGCGTCGGGGAAGGTCGTCCGGAGGGAGCGTGTATTTCGCCGCGAGCCTGGATTGATCGGAGACTTCATACAGTCGAATCCGCGATACGGCCGCACCGTGGGAGATGGGAAGGTTCTCCGCGGAGAACTGCGCGATCGTCACGGTGAATCCGTCTTCGGGTGAAAGATCGCGGTTGCCCGTCTCGCCGCGGACATACTGGAGATCGGGAAACCGATCGTGCAGATGGAAGAACATCCGCCAGGTTTTGTACTCGCCGGACAGGGGATACCGGAGCGATTCGTTGAGGTTGTCAACGTACTTGGGCCGAAACGCATCGCCGAGCGCTTCGCCGGTCGCGAAGCCCAGTGAGCTTTCATTGCCCGAGTTGTTGATGATCATGCCGCGCGGGGCGTCCTCGGGGTATTCGATTTCGAGGACATAAGCGCCGCCGGGTTTGAGGAGCTTGTATTGCCCGATGCGAAACGTCATGTAGGCGGCTTCACCGGGAGTCTTGTTCAGCACGCGGGCCGGCTTGCCGAGGATATGTTCGACGCGGCTGGCGTTTTGCGGACTTTCCGAGAACAGGTGTCCGGGATCGTTGGACGCCACGTCGATTTCATCGACGAGGGACAATTCACCGAACAGTTCACCGAGGTCGATCATTGGCCGATGTTTCGCTTCCTCCTTCGCCCTGGCGAGGGCGGCCTCACGTTCCGCCTGGGCTTGCGCTTCCTGCGCTTTGCGTTGCTGAACGGCGGTCCATTGCTCAGGGGTGTAGGCGTACAACACAACTTCAGTGAAGTTGGAGCCGCCGTCCTTACGAGTGAACCGAAGGTATTGCGTGGTCACGTCCAGCGGCACCTTCACCCAGCGCTTGTACGAGGCGCAATCATAGGTGGTCACCTCGCTCCACGCGTCGGGCTTGCCCGAGGAGATCACCAGATCGCCTATGCCGTTCAGGTCATAGATCCACACGCTTGCGAGGGGCTTGTCCTCACCCAGATTGATGTAGGCGCTGACCGGCCCATGCTTGTGGATGTTGGACGGGATTGTCCATCCCTTCTCTGGAATACCGGAAGGCGGATCGCCCGTGAGATCCTGCTCGTCGACCATGGCCTGGGGGTCGCCGGCATCGATTTCGTTGGTCACCATCGAGGGATCGAGTTTGACGCGAACATCCTGGCCGAACGCCGCCGTCGCCATCGCGAACGCCGCCAGCAGAAAGGAAATCACGCCTGTGTGCAGTTGTGGCTTCACGGAAGTGGCCTTTCAGAATGTGCCCGAGCGGGCTTCCTCTTGTCACCATGCCCCCTGGACGATGATACATACCATCGGCGATCGCCGATGTTGAGCAAGTGTTCCTTCGTAACAGGGAATATTACGCAACAGTTGCATCATCCGCAAGGCGGATGCAATATATTTTCCGTCGCATTGACCGATTGTTGTCGATGTGGGAAGTGGTTAAATCAATGGCTGGCGCGCTCGACCGGTTGGTCGATCCGTCCAGGGTTCGCATATTTGGAAACTGAAGGGAGTCGGAATCATGGCGAAAGTTCGCAAGGCGGTCATCACGGCCGCGGGACGGGGAACACGGCAGTATCCCGCGTCCACCGCGGTGCAGAAGGAAATGTTTCCCCTTGTCGATCGCGACGGGTTGACCAAGCCGGTGATCCAGATCATCGGCGAGGAGGCGATCGACTCGGGCATCGAGGAGATCTGCATCATCACCCAGCCGGGGGAGGAAAAGCAGTATCGGGAATATTTTCATCGTCTCGACGATGAGATGGTCAAGAGCTTTCGCGGCAAGGACTGGGCGATTCTGGAAAGCGAAAAGCTCGGCGCCTTCGGCGAGCGACTGTATTTCGCGGAACAGAGTTCGCCCGAAGGGTTCGGCCATGCGGTCTACCAGGCGAAGAAGTTCGCCAATGGGGAGCCGTTTCTGTTGCTGCTGGGGGACCATGTGTATGTCAGCGACGTGAAGGATCGCTGCGCGCGGCAGCTCATCAAGGTGTATGAGCAATACATGCTGGACGTGGTGACGGGGGTTCAGCCGACCGTCGAGCGGCTGTTGCACCTGTTCGGCACGATCCGGGGCAACCCGGTCGATCCGGCGAAGGGGATTTACAAGGCCGATCTGATCGTGGAAAAACCGACCGTCGATTTCGCCCGCGACCATCTCGCCACGCCGGGATTGCCGGCGGGGAATTACCTGGCGCATTTCGGCATGCACGTGTTCGGTCCGCAGATATTCGATTCCCTCGAGTATCTCATCAAGAACGACCTGCGAGAGAAAGGGGAGATTCAACTCACCGCCGCGCAGGAACACCTTCGTCAGAGCACCGACAAATACTGGTGCGTCGTTACCCAGGGACAACGCTATGACACCGGCATTCCCTATGGTCTGATGGAAACACAGTTGGCGCTGGCGTTGAACGGCGTTCACCGCACGGAGATTTGCGAGGCGATCGCGCGCATCCTGGCGATGCAGGTCAAGAACTGAACCCATGATCCGCGAAATTCGGCGGTGAGTGGCACTCCCTTTGCGGAACTCAACTCATCGGGCTGCATGGTGCGGCCTGTTGAGTTTGTCTGAAAGGAAGTGAAATCATGGCCGACCAGCAACAACATCGTCATTCGAGGAGCACGAACCCGGGCACGAATCCCGACGCCATCACCGGATCGCCCGGATCGCATCCCATCGGCACCGGCGTGGGCGCTGCCAGTGCTGGAGCGGCGGGCGCCGCGATTGGCACCGCAGTGGGTGGCCCCATCGGCACGGCGGTGGGCGCGGCGGTGGGGGCCTTGGCGGGAGGACTCGCGGGCAAAGGCGTCGCCGAAGCCATCAATCCAACCGCCGAGAACGCTTATTGGCGTAAAAATTACGCCGACCGCCCCTACGTCAATCCAGGCGAAGCCTACGACGAATATGGACCGGCGTACCAGTACGGATGGGAAGCGCACTCGCGCCATCAGGGCCGGACATTCGATGAAGTCGAAGCCGATCTGCGCAGAGACTGGGAGGACGACCGTTCCACCAGTCGCATGAGCTGGGAGCGCGCCCGGCAGGCCGTCCGGGATGCCTGGGACCGCATCGATCGCGGCGAGCATCGTTGACGAAGGAGCGGCCGCGCCGCGGAATTCCATTCCGCGGCGCGCAAACCGGTCGGATCGTTTACAATGCCCGCCATGAAGTTTGAAGCATCCACGGATGTCATTGTCGTCGGCGCCGGACCGATCGGCCTGGAACTCGCGGTTGAGTTGAAGCGCGCGGGCATCGCCTATCTCCATTTCGACGCGAAGCAGATCGGTTACACCATCTCCTGGTTCGCGCCGCAGACGAAATTTTTCAGCTCCAACGAGCGCATCGCCATCGCCGGTGTGCCGCTGCATACGCACGATCAGTCCAAGGCGTCGCGCGAGGAATATCTGAATTATCTTCGCGGCGTCGTCGAGTTGTTTGATCTGAAGATCAACACCTATGAGCCGGTCGTCGGCATCGAGCGCGACGGCGAGGGTTTCGTCGTCACCACTGACCGGCGCGGGCGGCGGGCGCGATATCGCTGCGACCGGCTCATTCTCTCAACCGGTGGAACCGATCGCCCCCGCCGGCTGGGCGTTCCGGGGGAAGACCTTCCCCATGTCAGCGCTTACTTCCAGGATCCTCATCTCTATTTCCGTCGGCGCGTGCTCATCATCGGCGGGAAGAATTCCGCCGTCGAAGCGGCGCTGCGATGTCATCACGCCGGCGCGGAGGTGACGCTCAGCTATCGCCGCCCCGAGCTTCCCGGCAAAAGCATCAAATACTGGCTGATGCCCGAGATCAACAGCCTGCTGCGATCGAAGCGCATCGAAGGCCATTTCAACACCGTGGTTGTCGGGATCGCTCCCGAGCATGTGACGCTGGAACGCACCGACACGCGCGAGCGGTACGATGTCGCGGCGGATTTCGTGCTGTCGCTGATCGGCTACGAGCAGGACACCACGCTTTTCAGGCTCGCCGGCGTCGAATTGTCCGGCCCGTGCAACGCGCCGACTTTCGACGAAACGACGATGCGATCGAACGTTCCGAATCTTTACATCGCGGGCACCGCGATCGGCGGAACCCAGGACAAATACTCGGTTTTCATCGAGAATTGCCATGCGCATGTCGATCGCATCATGCGCGCGCTCCAGGGTAAAACGCCGCCGGAAGCGCCCCAGCCGTTCGAGCAGCCCGAAAGCTGAATGGGAAGCCGTTTCCGGCGGTGATGAAACCCGCGTCGGAGATTTACCGGGGCATCTTGCGGTTCGCGACCAAAATCGTTCCAATCCGCTTCTTGTCGGTGACGCGATACCCGTTTCGATCCGTTACATTATTTGGAGGAACGCATCCATGTCTGAATCGGCCATTGAATCCGCCATGCAGGAGAACCGATTGTTTCCGCCTTCGCAGGCGTTTTCATCGCGGGCGCACATCCAGTCGCGCGAGCAGTATGACCGGATGTATCGCGAGTCGATCGACAACCCCGAAAAGTTCTGGGGAGAAGCCGCCGAAAAGTTGCACTGGTTCAGGAAGTGGGATCGCGTGCTCGACTGGAAGCCGCCTTATGCGCAATGGTTCGTCGGCGGGCAGACCAACATGGCTTACAACTGCCTCGATCGCCAGCACGCAAGGTTTCCTCGTAGAGGGCTTCGAGCAGGGGCATGGCGACAAGACGGCGATTCTGTGGGAAGGCGAGCCGGAAACGCACGGCGCCGGCAAGGGCGGCGAGGTCCGCAGGATCAGCTTCAGTCAACTGCGCGACGAGGTGTGCCGATTCGCCAATGGGCTGAAGAAGCTCGGCGTGAAGAAGGGCGATCGCGTCACCATCTACATGCCCATGGTTCCCGAGGCGGCCGTCGCCATGCTGGCATGCGCGCGCATCGGCGCGCCGCATTCGGTCATTTTCGGCGGGTTCTCCAGCCAGGCGATCGCCGATCGCGTGCAGGATGCGTCCTCGGAAATCATCATCACCGCCGATGGCGGCTGGCGACGGGGATCGGTTGTGCCGCTGAAGAAGAACGTCGATGAGGCGCTGACGAAGACCGATCTGGTCAAGACCGTCGTCGTTCTCGACCGCACCGGCTCGCCCGTGGACATGCACCCCGGACGCGACGTACTCTGGACCGATGTCGTCGCCGGGCAATCCACCGATTGTCCCGCCGAGCCGATGGACAGCGAAGACCTGCTCTTCATCCTCTACACCTCCGGTTCCACGGGAAAGCCCAAGGGCATCATCCACACCACCGCGGGATACATGGTCGGAATGCACCTGACCACGAAGTATGTCTTCGATCTTCACGAGCAGGATGTCTACTGGTGTTCGGCCGATGTCGGCTGGGTGACCGGGCACAGTTATGTCGTCTACGGTCCGCTCACCAACGGCGCGACGACGCTGATGTACGAAGGCGCGCCGAATTTCCCCGACTTCTCCCGATTCTGGTCGATCATCGAACGCCACAAGGTCGGCGTCTTCTACACCGCGCCCACCGCGATTCGCGCGTTCATGAAAGCGGGACGCGAGTTGGTCGACAAGCACGATGTGTCTTCCCTGCGGTTGCTCGGGACCGTTGGTGAACCGATCAACCCCGAGGCGTGGATGTGGTATCACCAGGTCATCGGCCACGGCAAATGTCCCATCGTCGATACCTGGTGGCAGACCGAGACCGGGGGAATCATGATTACCCCTCTGCCCGGCGCCATTCCCACCAAGCCCGGCACGGCGACGCTTCCGTTCTTCGGCATCGACGCCGCCGTTGTCGATCGCACCGGCAAGGAACTGCCCTACAACCAGGGCGGTCTGCTCGTGGTCCGAAAGCCCTGGCCGAGCATGTTGCGCGGCATCTTCAACGATCCCGACCGCTATGTCCGCACCTACTGGAGCGACGTGCCCGGCATGTACTTCAGCGGCGACGGCGCGCGGCGCGACGGTGACGGTTATTTCTGGATCATGGGACGCGTCGATGACGTCATCAACGTTTCGGGGCATCGCCTCGGCACCGCCGAGATCGAGAGCGCCCTGGTCTCTCACGAAGCCGTCGCCGAGGCCGCCTGCGTCGGCATGCCCCATGAGATGAAAGGGCAGGGCATCGCCGCGTTCGTCACGCTGCGCTCCGGGAAAACGCCTTCCGAGGAATTAAAGAAGGAACTCGTCCAGGTCGTTCGCAGGCAGATCGGCGCGCTGGCGACGCCCGATCAGATCCGTTTCACCGATGCGCTTCCCAAGACCCGCAGCGGCAAGATCATGCGCCGGCTTCTCAAAGAAGTCGCGGCCGGTGGAGAGGTCAGGGGAGACACGACCACGCTCGAGGATTTCACCGTTCTCACCAGGCTGAAACAGGAATCCGACGAACAGTGATCGCCGCCCGAAGCGCGCGTCCAAAATGTCCCTGTGAAACGGGGAATTTTGGTGGACGATTCAATCGACAAATATGTCCGGTTATGTATGATGCCCGTGTTTTGGCCCGCAGGCTTTATTAGGATTGGATGACCAATGGCACACAAGCGCTACAAAACCATTCTTCTGTTCGGCGCTCCCGGCAGCGGCAAGGGAACCCAGGGCAGGATTCTCGGGACGATCCCCGGTTTTCATCACAACGCCACGGGGGATATCTTCCGTTCGCTTGATTTGCAGAGCGAGATGGGTCGGCTGTTCTGGGAATACGCCGGTCGCGGCCAGCTCGTGCCCGATCAGTTCACGGTGAAGCTCTGGAAGGACTTCATCAAAGGAATGGAAATGGTCAACCAGTTCCACCCGGAAAGCCAGTTCCTCGTCCTCGACGGCATCCCGCGCAACGTCCGGCAGGCGGAACTGCTCGATGACACCATCGAGGTGGTCAAGGTCATTCACCTCGTTTGCGCGGACATGAACAAGATGGTCGAGCGCCTCCGCCGTCGCGCCCTGAAGGAAAATCGCTTCGACGACGCCAATGACAAGGTCATCCAGCATCGCCTCGAGGTGTACGAACGCGAGACCCGGCCTGTGCTCGACTTCTACGCATCCGACAAGATCGTGAAGATCGACGCCACCATGTCGCAGATTCGCGTTCTCAGTGAGGTCGTCAAGATGCTGGTTCCCCTTAAGGAATCCATGGACGCCGCCTACGAGGACAGCCAGGACCGCGCCGACGCCTCGTCCCAACCCGCCGGCGCGTCGGCATGAATCCCGGGGCGCGAATCCCGGCTCGTTCAATTCAAACCAATGAAAAAGTGGCGACGCCGACGCGCCGCCACTGGTGAATTCAAAACGGTCGCGATCCTCACGCCCGGCTGAGATACTGACCGGATTCCGTGTTGATCCGAATCGTTTCCCCGATCTCGATGAACGGCGGGACGCGCGTCCTCAGGCCCGTTTCCATCGTCGCTTCCTTCTGCTGGTTGGTCGCCGTCGCGCCTTTGATGCCCGGCGGAGTGTCCGTCACCTGGAGATCCACCGTCTTGGGCAATTCATAACTCACAACCACGCCCTCATGGAACATCGCCATCAACTGCGTGTTGGGCTTGAGATACAGAATGTCATCGCCGAACACGTCCTTGGGAATGCTGTTCTGGTCGTAGGTTTCCAGGTCCATGATGACATGCCCGTCATTGTCGGAATACAGGTACTCGACCTGGCGGCGATCGAGAGTGGCGGTTTCGATGTCATCGGTCGCGCCCACCCGTTTGTCGAGGATCGTGCCCTTGGCCACGTCGCGCAGCTTGAACTGCACCTTGGCGCGAAGGTTGCCCGGAGTGTTGTGGTCCGCATTGGTGACGACCAGGAGCTTGCCGTCGATGATGACGGCCTGGCCTCTTCGAATGTCGCTGGCGCGCATGTGTTTTCCTTCTATACAGGGTCACGATCCGCTGCCTTGTGGGCAGGGCTTGTCATATATCCCTACGATCTTCGCCGGGAAAGGCCCGAAAATGTACTCGCTCCCCCCAGCCCCGTCAAACCACCCTCCGCAATCCGCAACAGGACGAAGGAACAGGACCGCGACAGCCCAAAACACTCCATCCCAGCGTTGAAGCGCGGCGAAAACCCTCCCGCCTTGACTCTCCGCCGGCAATTTCTAAGATTCCCCGTTCCTGGGACAACGATTCAACCACCAGCGCCCCCATCGTCTAGTGGCCTAGGATATCTGGTTCTCAGCCAGAGGACAGGGGTTCGACTCCCCTTGGGGGTATCATCGCGGTAACGCCCGCAAGTGAATCGAAGGGAATTAAGCAGTAAGCTTTGGAATTCCCGTCACTTGCGGGTGTTACCGTTTGTTCGAGTTCTGTTCTGATTCACTCAATTCCGCCCAATTCCGCGCCGTTTTTTGCACCGCGCGTTGCCGCACACGCATAGTCCGTGGCGCGAACCGAGTGACAGGGCTTTGGCCCCGCATGGTTTTTTCAATCCTCTATCGATCGCTTTGCAGGAAGAAAATACGGGAGCTTTCCCGGTTGGTCACGAAGATGCTGAAGCCCTTCTTCAGGTCCTGTTTTTTCAGCAGTTCGGACGCCTCATCGACGCTGGTCACGGGATCGTTGCCGATGCGCGTGATGACATCGCCGGGACGGAGTCCCGCGGCGGCGGCGATGGAGGTTCTTTCGAGGCTGGTGATCACCGCACCCTGGACGTTTTCCGGGAGACTGAACCGCTCCTTCAACTGGTCGGTCACGGCCGACAATTCCATTCCGAGAGCCGACGCCGTCGTCCGTGATTCCTGTCGGTGGCCCTGATTGGGCGCGCCGGCGACCGAGGGGTCTTCCGGTTGTTCGCCGATCGTGATCGTCACCGACTCGGTCTCGCCGCGTCGGAACACGTCCAGCTTCACGTCGGTCCCCGGCTGGGTCGCGGCCACCGCGTTGCGAAGCTGCTGGACGGTCTTCACCTGTCGATCGTTGATCGCGGTGATGATGTCGCCCGGCTCGAGCTTGCCCGTCGCCGGCGTGTTGCGCAGGGTTCCCCGCACCATC
>CAYUNS010000081.1:0-7116 GCA_964446155.1 uncultured Tepidisphaeraceae bacterium
CGCCAGCCGCGCGCTCGCACTGGAAATGAACGTCGTTGGCTTTGACCCTTACTTCAGCGGCCAGACGGCACTCGATGGCAAGGTGCGTATCGTTAAGGATTTCGACGAGTTTCTGTCGCAGATCGACGTCATCACGTTCCACGTTCCCGGAGGCGACGCCACGCGGCATCTGCTCAACCGCGAGCGGCTCTTCAACAAGTGCAGGCCCAATCTGCTGGTCGTCAACGACGCGCGCGGCGAGGTTGTGGACGAGTTCGCGCTGGCCGAAGCGCTGAAGGAAAAAAAGATCGCCGGCGCGGCGCTGGATGTGTATCAGCAGGAACCGCCGGTGAAGGATCATCCGCTGTTCGGGCTGGACAACGCCGTGCTCACCCCGCACCTGGGCGCCAGCACCGACGAGGCGCAGACGGCGGTGTCGGTCGAGGCGTGCAAGGCGATGGTGGCGTATCTCCGCAACGGTGAGATTCGCGGCGCGGTCAACGCCGGCGGCATCAAGCTCGATCTTCCACCGGATGAACTGCCGTTCACCAAGCTCGCCTCGCGCATCGGGGCGCTGCTCACGGGACTGAGCGACCAGGGATTCAAGACGATCACCCTGCGCGCCAGTGGAACGCGCGCGCCCCGGCTCATGCCCACGCTGCTTCGCCTGGCGACCGTCGAACTGCTCTCACAGCATCTCGACACGCCGGTGAACGTGATCAATGTCGAGCACCTGGCGCGCAGCCGGGGCATCGAGATGGCGCAGGTGAGCGAACCGGCGCCCCCCTCGGGCCTCATCGGCGATGTCGTGGGCATCCGTGTCGATGATGTGAACGGCGAATCGCACCGCATCCTCGGCACGGTCTATGCCGACGGCCTGCCACGCGTGCTGCGCATCGACGGCTACGCGATGGACATGATCCCGGAAGGCGACATGGTCCTCATCATCAACAAGGACCAGCCGGGCGTGATCGGATCGGTGGGCAGCAGCTTCGGAGATGCCAAGGTGAACATCGCCGACATGGTCATCAGCCGCGAGTTCGACAAGCAGGGCAACGCCACGGCGCTGATGCTCATCAAGACCGACAGCGAACCCACGGAGGCCCTGCTGGAAAACCTCCGGGCCAACCCGAACATCCTGCGCGCCAAGGCCCTGTCCCTCCCGTCCCGGGACGCATAAGCCCGCGCCCCTGACGACGCGCTTTGACGCGATTCAGAAAGTTCCTTGGACGGAGGAAAGCGTCTATTGAGCGGTTCAAAGAGTTCTTTGGACGGTCCATTAAGCGTCGTCGATCATCCGCGAAGCTGAATGGATGGCGCAAAGAGCCATATGAACGATCCCTTCAATCCTTTGCGTCGTTCATTGGGCCCGATGAAGTGGGCAAAGCGCTCTTTGGAGAACGTGCGGGATATCCGGACGACGCCCCGCCAGTGTTTCGCCATCGGGCGATGACGGCGGGGCTGCCGTTCCGCACACTACGACAATTCCTTCGCGACCCCTTCGCGCTTTCGCGGCGGCCGGGTTCCATGCGCAGGCCCCCCGCCCAAGGGATGGCATATCCGCTTTTCCTGATTTTCGCGGTGGAATTTTCTTGACACCGGCATGAATTCGACAATCCTTCTGTGAGCGGGGAAGCGATGCACAATGTGCTTTTGGAGGATGAGACATGTCCAGATGGATTGCCTGTGGCGTGGCGGCGTTGATGAGCGCGGGGGCGGGGGCGGCGGGGGCGTTCGAGGTGGTGATCGATTATTCATTCGACACCGGTGGTCTGTCGGATAACCCGACGATTCGCGATGCGGTGAACGCCGCGGCCGATGAGGTCAGCCGGGTGATCACCACCCACCTTGGCGCGCTCGATCTGACCCAGACCCAACACACCGCCACCGTGGGCGGCGCCAATGCGACCGTCACCCGCAATGCCGCCTTCATCGCCGTGCCGGAAGTGATCAACGGCGCGCCCAATCCCTATACAGCGCTGGCGGAGAACCAGTATGTCGTCTTCTTCGGCAGCGCCAACATTGGAGGATATTCCGGGCTGGGCAACGTCGGCCTGAGCGCCGGGACGGAGATTATCGGCGGCTCCATTGCAAATGCGGATTTTCCCGCCGCGCTTCAACAGGCGATGACGCAATCGAATGACGTCTGGCGCCGCGGCCCGGACGTGCCCAACGTCATGGGCTACGACTGGGGAAATACCCTGCCGTCCCTGTCGGGAATCGTCAGCGACGGCAGCCCCACGTTCGGCGGCATCACGCTGAACACCAGCAAGTCATGGTCGAGCAACGACGCCTATACAACCGCCCTGCACGAGATCCTGCACACCCTGGGCTTCTCGCAAAGTGCGCCGGCGTTCATCGGCAACATCGGCGAAAACGGGGAGTGGCTGGGCGAACATGCCCGGGCGCTCAACGGGGGTTCGGGCTTCGGCATCCTCGATGGATCGCACCTGTCCGCCAGCCTGTCCAGCCCGCGCATCACCGACGGCGCGCTTCAGGAACCGGTGATGGCGGCGATGACTCTGGCCGGTGTGCGATATGAGATGACCGAGATGGACGTGGCGATCCTGCGGGACATGGGCTATCAGATCGTCCCCGAGCCGGGGGCGATCGCCATCCTTGCCGTCGCGGGCATCATGGCCCTGCGGCGGCGGAGCCGAATGGGCGAAGGCTGAAAACGAGGTCCGCAAGGACCGAAGCCGCCTTCATCAGCCATGCACGTCCGCCCAGTGTTGTTCGAGATACGGGTCCATTCCGGGGAAAGGGCTTTTCATGGCATCCATAGTATAGGCCACGCATCGAACGGCGGGAGGCGATCAAATCGCCGGTTCAGTCGGTCGGGCGTTGTTGCAGCAACCCCTTGAGCCAATCGGTGTCGGCCGGCGAAAGCGGGGTGTCGAGGGGTTTTTCGTAGTTGATGTCATCGTGCCCGCCGGCGAGGTAGATGCGATCGATGAGCTGTTGCAGATCAAGACCGACATCGCGGTCGTTGGGGCGCAGCTGAATCGCGATCACCGGAAGCCGGTCGCGCAGGGGAAGCGGATAGACCTCCCATAACCCGCGGTCGATCCCGCGGTTGATGCAGACGAGATAGTCGCCGGGGCGTTCGTCCGGCAGGTCTTCATGGTCGATCTCGAGGCGATGGCGCGGGCCGCGCAACAGATCGACCTCGACGAAGTTCACGTCGGATCGAAGATAGTCGCTGACCTTGGCGCGATACTCGCGATTCAGCCGGCCTTTGGTTTTATTGTACGGGCTGAGGAACTCGATGACGGTGACGACCCTGTTGCCGTTGGTGTGGTCGATGATCCGCACCCAGCGGTCGACCGGCGGCTCGGTCGGACGTTCGACCCGCAACGGCTCGATGGTGGCGACGCTTCCGGCCCCCGTCATTGGCCCGGCGCCGGGCCTGAACTCGGTCACGATGGAATCGGGTCGATAGACCGCCAGCGGTTCATCGCCGTTGGCGTCCTCGAACAGCACCCGCTCCTCGGCGCGGGCGCGCAGGTCCGGCGGCAACTGCGGCTGGAGAAGCTCGCCCACATATGCGCAAAGGCGGGTATGCACGTCTCCCCAACGTTTCTCCAGGTACGGATCCATTCCGGGGAAAGGGCTTTTCATGGCATCCATAGTATAGCACACGTCGACCGGCGAGGCGGGGGTGGGACTCGATACCTTGGGAAACTTCGCTAAGATTCCCCTTCCCATGGCCAAGAACATCAAACCGCGTTCGCAGGATTATTCGCAGTGGTATCTCGACGTCATCAAGGCGGCGCAGCTGGCGGACTATTCGCCGGTGCGCGGCTCGATGGTGATTCGCCCGGAGGGATTCGCGGTGTGGGAAGCCATCCAGCGCGATCTCGATCGGCGATTCAAGGACACCGGGCACGTCAACGCCTACTTCCCCCTGCTCATTCCGCAGAGCTTTCTCACGAAGGAAGCCGAGCACGTCGAGGGCTTCGCGATGGAGTGCGCGATCGTCACCCACTCGAAGCTGGAGAAAGGCCCGGACGGTTTGCGTCCGGGCGGGAAGCTCGATGAGCCGCTGATCATCCGGCCGACCAGCGAGACGATGATCGGGCACATGTATTCGCAGTGGATCCAGAGTTACCGCGACCTGCCGGTGCTGATCAACCAATGGTGCAACGTGATGCGCTGGGAGATGCGCACGCGGCTGTTTCTGCGGACCTCCGAGTTTCTCTGGCAGGAAGGACACACCGCGCATGAGACGGCCGAGGAGGCGCAGGACGAGACGCTGCGGATGCTCGATGTGTACGCCGATTTCGCCGAGGAGGCGCTGGCCCTTCCCGTCATCAAAGGCGCCAAGACCGACGCCGAGAAATTCCCCGGCGCGGTGACGACCTATTGCATCGAAGCGCTCATGCAGGACGGCAAGGCGCTGCAGTGCGGAACATCGCACAACCTCGGGCGGAATTTCGCGAAGGCGTTCGACATCAAGTTCCTCGGGCGCGATCAGCAGCAGGCGTTCGCGCACACGACGAGCTGGGGCGTGAGCACGCGGCTGATCGGCGCGATGATCATGGCGCACTCGGACGACGAGGGGTTGGTTCTTCCGCCGAAGCTGGCGCCGAACGTCGTTGCGATCGTGCCGATCCACAAGAGCGAGGAGGAGCGCGGCGCGGCGCGGGCGTTCATCGAGAGGATTCTCGAGGCGCTGGTCGGTCGGGAGGAGATCGACGCGGCGAGGAAGCGTCCGTCGAGCGACGGCCTGGAGTATTTCTTCTTCGACAAGCTCACGCATCAGCGCATCGTGGTGGATTGGCGCGACGCTCGGCCGGGCGACAAGCAGTATCACTGGGAGCAGCGCGGCGTGCCCTGTCGCATCGAGGTCGGCCCGCGCGATGTGGCCGGGGAAAGCTTCGTCCTCAAGCGGCGCATCGATCGCGAAAAGGAAATCGTGCGGATCGACGCGGTGTCGTCGCAGTGGTTGCGCGACAAGCTCGACGCATCGCAGAAGGCGATGCTCGACAAGGCCAGGGGCTTCCTTGAAAGCAACATTCGCGATGCGGCCAGTTACGAGGAGATGAAGAGCATCCTCGAACAGCATGGTGGCTTCGTCCGCTGCCACTTCAAGCCCGATCCCGTGGCCGAGACGAAGATCAAGGAGGAGACCAAGGCCACCGTGCGTTGTATCCCGTTCGATCAGCCGGGCACGAAGGGCAAGTGCATTTACTCGGGCGAGGAATGCGACACACAGGTGCTGTTCGCGCAGGCGTATTGACGCCCGCGCGAGGAGGCGAAGCAGGCGACGTCATGAAATACGGCACGTTGCAGAACATCATCGGCGAACCGCTCGAAACCGTCTTCGAGGTCGCGGCGGGGCTGGGATTCGATGGCGTGGAGCTGGATTGGATGAAGATCGCGGACCTGGAGGACGGCGGCGCGCTGGCGCCGTCGAGGCGCCCGGGCGTTCGCGAGCGCGCGGCAAAGGCGGGGGTCGAGATTTGCTCGTTCGCGGCTCATCTGCTCAACGGCATCAATCTTGCGCATCCCGATGCGGCTTCGCGCCGGAAAGGGATCGACGCGGCGCGGATGGGTCTGGTCGCCGCGAGCGAGCTTGGCGCGCCGTTGATGCTCATGCCGTTCTTCGGGCCGATGGACCATGGCGCGGCGGGGCTTGATCGGATGATCGAGAACCTCAAGCGGATTTCCTCCGACGCCGAGCGCGCCCGGGTCAGGGCGGCGATCGAGCATCCCCTGCGCGGCGACATTGCGGCCGAGGTGATCGACCGCGTGAACTCGCCATGGATCGGCGATTACTGGGACATGGCCAACGGTCTGGCGCTTGGCTACGACCCGATCCGGGAGATTCATTCGCTGGAACGAAGAATCATGCAGGTGCATGCGAAGGAGTTCTTCGCCGAATCCGGGCCGACGGGGACGATCGAAAGCGATCGCTACGACGCGCTCAACACCGTTCCTTTCGGGCAGGGCGAAGTGCCCGTCGCCGAGGTGTTGAAGGCATTGCGGGAAACCGGGTATGACGGTTACATCGTTCTTGAAACCGGCGGGTTTGAAGACAGGCATCAAGCGGCGCGCGATGCGATGGACCTTCTCAAGCGATACAATTCGGCCGGTTGATCCTGGATGGCTCTCATGACTTCCGCACAAACCGTTTTGCTGCTGTCTCCGCCGGCGTATCTTCTGGGATCGGTCCCGTTCGGGCTGCTCGTCGGGAAAATGCACGGCATCGACGTGCGCGCCTCCGGCAGCGGCAACATCGGCGCGACCAATGTCGGGCGGCTGCTCGGCAAACGCTATTTCTTTCTCGTCTTCCTTCTCGATTTGCTCAAGGGGATGCTTCCCATGCTGGCGGCGGCGGTTGTGCTGCATGACGAACCGAAGACCGCCGGTGTCTACATGCTCTGGCTGCTCGTCGGATTCTCGGCGATTCTCGGCCATCTGTTCAGCGCGTTCCTGAAATTCAAGGGAGGCAAAGGGGTGGCGACCAGCGCGGGGGTGATGCTCGGATTGTTTCCGTATTACACGATTCCCGGATTGATCGCGGTGGGAGTCTGGATCGCACTGTTCAAGGCGACGCGATACATCAGCGTCGCGTCGATCTTCGGAGCGGCGGCGTTTCCGGTGATTTATCTGGTCGTCGCACTCACGAGGCACTGGTCCCCTTTCGGGGAGCAGCTTCCGCTGCTGGTATTCGCGGTGCTCGTGGCGTTGTTGATCGTGGTCAAGCATCGCACCAACATCGCCCGGCTGCGCGCGGGAACGGAAAATCGCTTCGTGTCCAAGAGCGATTGAAGCTCATATCCCCCAACCGGTGGATCGGTTGTCGCGAGCCTATAATCGACCATGGCGACAAGTCCCTATCGGCCGGTGTGGTTCATCTTTTTCACGATCATTGGATTGATCGGGGTGATGGCGATTGGCCGGGCGATGGCGCCGGAGGAGATCATCCCCTGGCGGGAGGATGTGGCGTCGGCGAAGCGGGAGGCGCAGGCGGAGAACAAGCCGGTGCTGCTCTACTTCACGGCCTCGTGGTGCGGGCCGTGCCAGCGAATGCAACGGACCACCTGGGCGGACCCGGAGGTCGCACGGGCGCTGCGCGGCCATGTGCCTGTGAAGATCGACGTCGATCGGCAGCGGGAGATCGCATCACAG
>CAYUNS010000081.1:7126-12706 GCA_964446155.1 uncultured Tepidisphaeraceae bacterium
GCGGCGGTCCGGCACCCGCTCCGCCGTCGGCGCTTATTCCTCCGAGATGTTCCTTCAATGGCTGACGGCGAGGCGATGAGCGTCAGCCTTGTGCGCGGGTGTTGGATCCCATCGGGGTGATGACATTGAGATTGCCGCGGCGGATGGTGAGGGGAACCGTCTGGAGCGGCTCCTCGGGGCAGACGGCGGCGAACTCGTCGTAGAACTTGTTGATGAAGGTGCGCGTCGCCCAGCTCGTGCCGTCGGCCAGGCCGCAGATCGTCGTGCCGGGCATGATGCCCATCGTCTTTTCAAGCTCCATCAGCATTTCGAGATCCTTGGCGCGACCCATGCCGTTGACGATGCGGTCGAGAATCTTGCGCATCCATGCGCTGCCCTCGCGGCAGGGGGTGCATTGTCCGCAGGATTCGGCGGCATAGAAGCGCACGCAGTTGCGCAGGGCCTTGACCATGTCGGTGTGTTCGTTCATGACGATCATACCCGCCGTGCCGAGTCCGAGGCAGCCGCCGCGGAAGCGAACGTCGTCGAAGTCGAGCTTGATGTCGAGCTGATTGGTCCCAAGCACGCCCATCGAGATGCCGCCGCAGATCGACGCCTTGTACGCCCCGCCTTTCATGCCTCCGGCGAGGGTGTTGATCGCGTAATCGAGCGTGATGCCGAGTTCATCCTCGTAGACGCCCGGTTTGTTGAGATGTCCGCTCATGCCGAACAGCTTGGGTCCGGGAGAGGACGGCGTGCCCATGGATCGGAACCACTGGGGTCCGCGCTCGATGATCGGCGGGACGAGGCAGAGCGTCTCGACGTTGTTGATGACGGTGGGCCTGGCGAACGCGCCCGCGATGGCGGGGAACGGCGGTTTGTTTCGGGGCCAGCCGCGCTTGCCCTCGAGGGCTTCGAGCAGCCCGGTCTCCTCGCCGCAGATGTAAGCGCCCGCGCCGCGGTGGAGGTGGCACTCGACCTTGTGAGTCGATCCGAGCATCCCCTGCTGCCCGAAGATTCCGTGATCGTACGCTTCGCGGATCGCGCGCTCGAGGACCTTGGCCTGGCGATGATATTCGCCGCGGATGAAGATGTAGGCGATGTCGCACTGGGTGGCGATCGCGGTGATGGCGATGCCTTCGAGCAGTTGATGCGGATCGTAGTCGATGAGATAGCGGTCCTTGAACGTGCCCGGCTCGGACTCGTCGGCGTTGACGGCGAGATAGTGCGGGCCTTTCTTTTCCTTTGGGATGAAGGACCACTTCTGCCCCGCGCTGAAGCCCGCGCCGCCGCGGCCGCGCAGCCCGGAGTCGGTGACGGTCTTGATGATGTCCGCCGAGGTCATCTCCAGCGCCTTGCGCAGCGCGACGTATCCACCGGTCGCGACATAATCGTCGTACCAATGCAGCTTTCGCTTGGACGGATCGAGGTCGATGCGCTTGGTGAGAACGGGCTCTGTGAATGCCATGTCTTAATCCAGTTTCCTGTCGTGTACGATCACTTCGTCAATCGTCGTCCGCCGGAGCTTCAAGCCGGGCTGATCCGGGGGGGACGTCTCCTCGATCCGCCGCCGGCGATAAACGGTTCGCGAATCGACGGGCGTCGCGATCGCCTTGCGCACATGCCCGACCTGCCGGCCAAGCCAGGACATGAGCGTGATCTTGGATCGGGAATTCGCCACGTCGTCCATCGCTCCAACCAACGATCCCGGGATCGCGGATCTGAAATCCCTCAGTGCCCCTCTTGCCAGTCCACCGACGGATCCTTGAGATCGTGCGGATCGTCGGGCAGGGAGTCGAGGGTCTTGTCGAGATCCTCGACCGTCACCACTTCCTTCAACACCTCGTTGATGAGCACCGCCGGCGCCGTGCCGCACGACCCGAGGCATTCCAGCTCGACGAGCGTGAAGCGCTGATCGGGCGTGGTCTCTCCCACCTCGATGCCGAGCTTCCTGCGGCAATGGTCGGTGAGCTTGGCGGAGTCGCAGATTTCGCAGGCGAGGGACCGACAGACCTGGATGAGATACTTGCCCTTGGGCTTGAGCCAGTATTCTTCGTAGAAGGTCGCGGTGTCCATCGCCTCGGCCGGAGTGATCTCGAGAAACGCCGCCACCTCCGCCAGCGCCGGCGTGGGAATCCAGCCGTAGGTGTGCTGAATCAGGTGCAGGGCCGGCAGCAGCACCGCGCGCTTGGTGGGATAGCGCGGAAAATACTTTCCGGAAAGCTCGGTCTTCATCTCGTCGGTGAGATAGGTCTGGTCTTTCTCAACGGCCTGCGTGCGACGATTTTCTGCGATCCATGCCATGGTGATTCCCAACTAATGTCCGACTCGGCGGACAACTGTCAAACCAGAAAACGCTTGTCCGACACCTACAGGGTCAGCCGATACCCGGTCACCTTCGGAACCAGTTCCATAGGCGCGTTCCACAACGGGCCGGCCGTGTTATCGGACTTCGGCGAAGCCTCGCCTTTCTTCGTAACCATCATCTCAGCCTGGAACACCGCGCAGCCGGCAAGCACGATGGTCAACATGATGATGAATCCGATGGACATGGTTTCACCTGTCTTCCCACATCCGGGGACATTAAGCGAACATCAGCTTCCGGCCCTTCGGCTCGGGCACAGGATCGCCGCACTGCTTTGCGGTCTTGATCCAAAGTTTCATTGCCTTGTCGACACTGGCGAGCGCTCCCTCGCGCGTCGGACCATGTGCCATGCACCCGGGCAGTTCCGGCGCCTCGGCGATGAAGGCGCCATCATCCTTGCTCCAATAGATGATCACTTCGTACTTGTCCATCATTGCTCTCCCATCAAGCCGTACTCGATAATGATACGCCTGACCTGGCGTACCTGGTATGGCTTTGTCGCCGTCCTTTTGAAGGTTGACCAGCTCGCGAACACCTTGTTTTCGGAACAAGTGGTGTCCACCGCTCACACTCTCCGTGAAACCGAGCCGCAGGAGCAGATTGCATAGATCACGAAAACCGACATTCGCGTCGGAACGACCCCGAAGAATCTGTTCCAATACTTTGTCGGGCATCGTGGTTCTACCGATCCAGTTCCGCGGCGATGATGTTGACGCTGCCGAGGACGGCGACCACGTCCGACATCATGTGCCCTTCGATCAGCTTCGGAAACACCGAGTAATTGATGTAGATCGGCGGGCGGGTGCGGACGCGCCAGGGGACGTTCTCACCGGCGCTGACGATGTAATAGCCCAACTCGCCGTTGGCGCTTTCGATCGCGTTGTAGACCTCGCCTTTTGGGGTCTCGAAGCCGCGGTTGGTCATGATCAGCTCGAAGTGCTGGATCAGCCCCTCGATGCTGCTGTAGACCTGATCCTTGGGCGGGAGGACATCCTTGCCCTCGGGGCTGACATTGACCGGCCCGCCGGGGAGGTTGTCGATCAACTGCCGGATGATGTGCAGGCTTTGTCGCATTTCCTCCAATCGCACCAGATAGCGCGCATATACGTCGCCGGTGGTCATCACGGGGACCTTGAAATCCACCGCCGGCGCGCCCTGTCCGTCCCAGTTGTCCTGATAGCAGAGATACGGTTCATCCTTGCGGATGTCGCGGCGCACTCCGGCGGAGCGCGCCATCGGACCCGACAGGCTCCAGGCGATCGCCTCCTCGCGGCTGATCACGCCCACGCCCTTGGTGCGGTCGATGAAGATGCGGTTCTTGTTCAACAGCTTCGACACGTCCTCGAGCGCCGGGGGCATGGCGTTGTCGATGAAATCCTTCACCATCCGCTTGAAGACCGCTTCGTCGGGCAGGTCCATGTTCAATCCGCCGACGCGCGTCCAACTGGTGTGGAAGCGCTGCCCGGACATGTACTCGACGATGTCGTAAATCTTTTCGCGTTCGTTGAAGCCGTAGAGAAACGCGGTGAGCGCTCCCAGGTCCAGCCCGGCCGCGCCGACGCACAGCAGGTGCGACTGGATGCGTCCCAGTTCGTTGGCGATGGTGCGCAGCGCCTTGCAGCGCGGGGTCAGCTCGATGCCGATCAGCTTTTCCGTCGCTCCGTGCCACGCCAGCTCGTTATAGATCGGCGCGGAGTAATCCATGCGATCGACGATCGTGACATACTGGTTGTAGTTCAGATGCTCCCCGAGCTTTTCGAATCCGCTGTGGAGGTATCCGATGTAAGGGGTGCATTTGACGACGCGTTCGCCGTCGAGCTGGAGCACCAGCCGCAGGGTGGTGTGCGTCGCCGGATGCTGCGGGCCGAAATTGAGCGTCCAGCGGCTGGCGGTTTCCGATTCTCCAACGGCGGGTTCGAGGTCGGGCGAGGTTTCTGACAATGTATAGGGCATGAGCGATCTCCCGACCCATCGGTCGGCCTTAAACGCATCTCCTGATTCGTCAGCGGGATTATAGCGGCGGGGGAAGATCGTGCCATACTTCACAATCAACTTTTGCCGCAACTCCCGCTCTTTCCCCGCCCTTCAGACGATCGCCATAGTATGTATTATATAAAACATTATTATGAGGACAATATTGAACCTCGGCGGCACGGAGGAGGATCAGGCGCGCGGTTGGGAGGTTCTTCTTGTTTCCGCGCTGGTTCGATGAGAGGGACGATCGCGGTTCTCCATCCATCACGTCGGCCATATGATCTCGTCTCGGTGGCGGAAGTATTTTGGCAAGGGTGGTTCAAGTGTCGCTTTCATGATCAGCCCGTTCTCCTGGCCGTGCCCCAGCGCCAGGCCGGAGGAGAGTCTCTCTTGGCGAAGTCTTCTGTGCTTCTGGGGTCGCCGCCCTCACTTCTTGTCTTCCCTGCCATTCCCCCGCCGCCTCTCTGTTCCTTATGCGGAGGAATCTTGCACCGGGCGTGGAAACGGGTATTGTGCTCGTGTTCCACGTGGAACACGCATCGATTGCCTCTTTCTGTGGAAAGGAATCCCGTCATGAGCGCCAAGGCCTCCAAATCCAAGCCCCGTCTCGGTCGGGGGCTGAGCAGTTTGATTTCCGTTTCGGAATTGCCCGTCGAAGCCGATCTTCCCGCCCCGCCGGCGGCTTCGCCGCGGGAGGAGGCCGCGCCGGAAGCCGCCGCTCGTTCCTCCGCGCCGGCGGAGATTCCCATCGCGGAGATTCATCCCAATCCCCACCAGCCTCGCCGGCAGTTTGATCAGGCCGCCCTGGCCGAGCTGGCGAACAGCCTGAAATCGACGGGATTGATTCAGCCGATCGTCGTCCGCAGGACGGCCAACGGGTACGAACTCATCGCCGGCGAGCGTCGCCTTCGCGCCGCCCGGCTGGCCGGTCTGCAATCCCTGCCCGCGCTCGTCCGCGAAGTGGACAGCTTCGCGCAGGCGCAGATGGCCCTGATCGAAAACATCCAGCGGGAGGATCTCAATCCAATCGACCGGGCGATGGGGTATCGCACGCTGATCGATCAGTTGGGGCTGACCCAGGCCGAGCTGGCCGGTCGGATGGGGGAGGAACGCAGCAGCATCGCCAATTTTCTCCGCCTGCTCGATCTCGCCGAACCGGTGCGCCATTTCGTCCGCGACGGCCAATTGAGCATGGGTCATGCCAAGCTCATCGCCGGTCTCGATGATATTCTCGAGCAGGAGCGTATCGCCAACCTGGTGTT
>CAYUNS010000081.1:12716-17410 GCA_964446155.1 uncultured Tepidisphaeraceae bacterium
CCTGCGCCAACACCAGGTTGGCGCAGGGGTTGTCCGTTCGCAATCTGGAGCGTCTGCTTCAGGCGGGCGAGTCACCTCGGCCGGCGGCGCCGGCCGGCCAGCCAGCTGTGTCGCCGCATCTTCAGGACCTGGAGAAATCCCTCTCCCGTCAACTCGGCATGCGCGTCCAGGTCCGCTCCGCCACCCGTAAGGGAAAAGGGCGGCTGATCCTCCATTACGCCTCGCTCGATCAATTCGACGAGCTGCTTTCCCGCCTGGGTGTGCGGACGGATTGATCCCTGTTCCACGTGGAACAGGCCGGATGCTTTGTGGCTCGCCTGCGACAGGCTCACCTTCTTCCTATTGGACGCTGTCGCCCCTCACTCGCCCTGCTGAGTTGGCCACCGATGAAAGCATGAAACAAGGGTTGCCGCAGGAAAAAGAGCGGGTCGGCTCCTACCATCTGGCCTGCGGAGAGATTTATATAAATATGTTTTGTAAATAAAATATAAAACAGGGGCAGAAAAAAATACGGAAGTGTGTACTTTACGCAAATGGCACTGACTTCCCCCATGCCGCGATAGCCTCGTTTACTTTTTCGGCCACCCACCCGCCGGTTTCTTCTTGGCGAGAGACTTCTTCACCGCTTCCTGCCAATCCCCCTCAATCTTGAGGGTTTCGGGCTTTGGGCCGGGTTTGGGCTTGGGCTTGCGAGATTTATCGGACTTTTTCGCCATACCCGTGTAAGTATACCACACCATGTTAAATTTAGATTGCATGGCGCGCGCGCCGATAGTAACGTAATGGCGCATACCAAGCGGTGGTGGCGGAAATGGAAGACGCAGGGGGCTTGGAACCCTCGAACACCACAGTGTTATGCCGGTTCAAGTCCGGTTCACCGCAGTTTCCTTTTTGCCATTCAAATCCCTTGAGATGGCATCGTATACCAAGATTGGGGCGGTTATGTCCGAAGAGATTCAGCGAGCAGAACCCACCAATGCCAGTTCTGCATATCGCGAGCCACTGCCCGAACGCTGCCCACCGGCCGACTCCTACGAAATCGTCACTGATATTGCAGTTTACCGGCTGGTCGTAAAGCCTCCCCCATGCGATGACGACTTCAGATCACAGAGGGCCGAGAAGCCGCACGCTAAATTCAGTGTTGAAGAGTGTTACGCACGTGGCGTTTCCGTGTTTGCTAACTTGCGAGCTGCTGAAAAGGCGATGAAACTTCCAGTGTTAAAGGACAAGATCATCTGTATGGTTCGGTTGAGTAAAGGCGCTGGGCACATTAAACCGACATTCCGGCCCGGACACCGTACGTGGTGGCCATTCGCGACTTACGACATTCTATGTCGATGTGAGGTAATGTCATGAGCCGCCGCATCGACTATTCGGGCCCACTGTTCTACTACGATGGCATTCAGATATTTGAGGGCCGTGATTCGATTGGCGGGCATTATCTCGGTATCCTTGTGGATGAACCTGAGGGCAGCGATCCATTATACGCAATCGTTGGCGTTCCCCCTGGACAGTTACAGGCATTCCGGTTGGGGCGGGTTGACCTCCTTAGCCTGATCGTGGAACGAGCCGCAGATGGTTGGATGCTTGGAGCATTAAATGAGGATGCAAAGGGGAACTTCGTCCTAGGCGAAGTTCAGGCTGGCGAAATTCCACAGAGATTTTTGCCGGAGCCAGGCTTTGTCCTGAACTTCGCGGCAGATGTTGATCCAGCAGAGGTTGTGACCGAGTCTGTTGCCCGCAACACGCTTGTATTTGAAGTCTCGGTTGAGTCACTCATTCCCGCAGAGGAACATCGCATTCGCGCCGTTGCGCTCGGGGGCTTGCTGATCCATCTTCAATCGCTAGTCAAGAATGCCTACCGTCGGTCAAGAATATTGGCGGGCAACATGACCAAGCGGGTGGAAGATGGACTTGCCCCGATTTTTGACGTAGCGGTGGCCGCCAAGCCAGGCTCGTTCAAAATGATCCTGGTTCCGGCTCAAACGCCAGGGCTCTTCGGTAATTATGACGTTAGCGCGGGGCTCGATATCTTGGATTATCTGCTCGCCAACGCCAGCGACCCGGCAGCGACGTTAGAGCGCGTGCAACAATATACGGGACATACAGCCAGTTCACTGGTCCGACTTCTGCGGTTCATAGTTGAGACAGAATTATCCATCAAATATGCATGGAAGACACCTGATCGCGAGGCCGCTTCGGTGCGAATGGTATCTTCCAATGATGCCTTGCCATTGCTGGCTATCTTATCGGAAAAGGCGAGCTTGGCCGTAGAGCGGGTAGTTGTTACGGGGCCGCTCAAGAAAGTCGATGTCGGCAAAGGTGAATGGCGTGTCGCGTCCATAGAAGATGGTCGCGAACATTCAGGGAAGGTGCGCCCCGGTGTCAGCCTGAGCGGTTTAGTTACGGACAAACGTTACGTGTTCACGTGCGAAGAAGAGCTTGAAGAAGTGGCGGGCACGGGGCGTGAGATTCGAACATTATACTTAGCCTCCTCTCCCGAAGCCCTGCGCGTGTAGCAACCACAGACTACTTTACGGTCGGGCGGGGCGATACATCAGCCGTTTCCCCTCTGCCGCCCGAACCACGGCAACAGTCCGCTCCCCATCGTTCATTTGCCGGTTGTTCCAGAGGAAATCCCACTGCCAGAGATAACGGTGCAAATAGTCTTTGCTCACGTTGTGGTAAATGCCCATGATGCCCCGCTTCACCAAGGCGTTTGACGATTCGGCGGTATTGGTGTGAATGTCGCCGCGCGCGTATTCGCCCGTGCCGTGGCAGACGGTTTCATGCCCACCGGCGAACTCTGGGGCAAGGCCGTTGTAGGCGTTGTTTTCATCAGTGAGGATGCGGGCGTTGCTATCCACCAACTCGCGGATTGCGCCCTTGAGGGTTGCGGCGTTGACGTTGGCGACCACGCGGCGGCGAATCTGTCCACTGCGCTGAACGGCCACAAACACGGGCGTTTTCTTCGTCCCGCGTCCGCGCTTGTGCGGGCCGGTCCCCTTGCGCGGCTTGCCGCCGACGTAGGTTTCATCGCATTCAACCGTGCCGTTCAGCTTGTTGTCGGGGGTTGGCTCTGGAGCCATCGCAAAGCGAATACGGTTCATCAGGAACAGGGCGGACTTGTAGGACAGATTCGTATGCCGCTGGATTTCCATTGCGGCCACGCCCTTCTTGCTGGTGGCCGCACGCCAGAAGGCGTAGCACCAGTGCCGCAACTCAATCCGGCTTTCTTCGTACACGGTGCCGATCCGCACGGTGTACTGTTTCTTGCAGTCCCGGCAGCGCCAAAGGAACCGATGCGAGCGCCCGCCCGGCCCTTTGCCCGTCATCTTGTAGACGCCGATTGACCCGCAATGGACACAGCAAGGCGTATCACCCCATCGCTGCTTCTCAAGAAACTCGACAGCCGCCAATTCATTTGAGCAAGCCAATGGAATCTCTTTGATGATTTCCGATTTCTCAAGCTCCGGCCGATACCATTTGGATTTCTTTTCCATGCTCCTATTATGATACTTGACGCAAGGGATGTCAAGCATGTTTTTTGGCGATTCGCTATGGATAGTGTCAAGGAATTTGGGTACTATCCAAGATGTTTGGTTTGGCCGATAACGTGTATATATCGGGCGTCGTCACTCGGGAAGGAGCGGCATGATGGCTGATTACACTTCAGCGCAAGCGGCACATGGAATTATTGCGTTTTGCAATAAGCATGGCGACTTCGTAAGCAATCTCCGATTACAGAAGCTATTGTACTACGCGCAGGCATGGCATTTAGCCCTGCGCGATGCCCCTTTATTTGAAGAGCGGTTGGAAGCGTGGGTCCATGGTCCGGTTCAGCCAACGATCTATCACACGTTCAAACAGTTTGGGTCGCAACCAATTGAATACTCCCCAAATGATGGTGAATTCCCAGTCCCGCTTTTGCGTCATATCACAGATGTAATGAAAGCTTATGGCTCACTCAGCGCATATGATTTAGAACGGCTTAGCCATTCTGAGGCACCATGGCTAAACGCTAGGGGCGGGATTGCACCCGATGAGAAATGCACTAATGCCATTTCATGGGACGACATGAAGCTATTTTATCGGGCCAAAATGGATGAGCAAGAAAAAGCGAATTCCTAAAGCCTATATCAATGGGGGAACGATTCCGCCTCCCGCCGTGCCGACAACGTCGCCAGGAGTAGTATTCTCGTTTAAATACTTCAGCACGACGCCGCAGAAGTTTGGGTTCCACAAATGCGAGGTCGGCTACGTCGAAACATTGGTTAACCGCCTGCGCGACATCAGCCGCGCACCATGGAAAGACATGGCAACCAACAATAGCAACGCAATTCGCTCACACCAAATCAACTTTTCAGAAACCAGCGAGCCGGATGGATTCGCTCATCTTCCAGAACATTTGCGAGATAACATCTTGCCGTGGCAGTTTTCATTATCCGCGAATAAGCACGGGCGAGTGCATGGTTTTGTAATAAGCGAAGTGTTCTTCGTTGTTTGGATTGATCCGGCGCACCAATTGTATGCTGGCAAATAACTCGCCGTCCGCCAGCCAGCCGCATTTTGTCTGCCTTTGCGTAAAGTACACACTTCCGAAAAAATATAATGATTGACACGGAGGGAGGATAGGGTCGGCAGAATTCTCGCCGCGCTTCGTGGGTCAAAAGGGTTTTGGGATTCACGGCACT
>CAYUNS010000082.1:0-15076 GCA_964446155.1 uncultured Tepidisphaeraceae bacterium
GCTGACGGATGGGCAGGGGCGCACGGTCGATTTCAAGAACACCGTGATCGTGATGACCAGCAACATCGGCTCGCAGCAGATTCAGGAAATCTCCGCGCGCGGGGGCGAGGAGTGGGAGGTCGAGGCGGCGGTGAAGGCGATGCTGAAGGAGCATTTCCGCCCGGAATTCCTCAACCGCATCGATGAAACGATCGTGTTCCATCCGTTGAGCCGGGATCAGCTCACGAAGATCGTCGAGGTGCAGCTCGATCATCTGCGCAAGCGTCTCGCAACGCGGGAGCTGAAGCTGTCGATCGGCGACGAGGCGAAGAAGCTGCTGGCGGAGGAAGGGTACGATCCGGCCTACGGCGCGCGGCCGCTGAAGCGGGTCATCCAGCAGCGGATTGAAAACCCGCTGGCGGCGAGCATCCTGCGCGGCGGGTTCACCGCGGGGGATGTGATCGAGGTGGACGTGGATCCCTCCAAACACGATTTCACCTTCGCCAAAGGCGCGGAAGTCGTGGAAGGGGAGCTGGTGGACGATTGATCGTCCCATCGCCGCGACAGGCTGTTGATGCGTCGGATTTATCCGTGCTTTTCCCCGCCGTGCGGGGTGTCCCGGCAATTTTCGCAGAGCAAGTCATTGTCGATGCAGCCGCGCACGCGCTTGGCGAGAAGATCGAGGATCAGTTCGTCGATTCCCAGCGGGGGCGTGACATGATGGCGGGTTTTGGGAAACGCTCTGGCCGCTTCCGAGGTCAGGCGGGGAATGTCGTAGGACCAGTGCCGGCCCGGGCCAAGGAAGAAGGGGCAGACGATGATCTTCGTCGCGCCGCGTTCGACGCAGCGCGCGTACGCCGCGGCGATGGACGGCTCGGCCAGCTCCATGTGGGCCGGCTCGACGATCTCGAATTGCCCGTTGAACCGTTCGCCGAACAGGCGCGCGATTTCCTCGAGCATCCGGTTGCTCTCGTCAAGGCGTGATCCGTGATCGACGATGATGATTCCCGTTCGCATAAGTGAACCGCCGGCCGCTTGTTTCCAGTTGGTGATAAAGGCCCGAGACGATTATTCCGCGCTCGTCGGCGTCGGGCAACCGGCGGCTACTCCCTCGCCGCCAGCGTCGTTTCGGTTTCAATGCGTTGCTCGCCGCGCAGGATCACGAGCTTGACCGTTTGGCCGGGGCGGGCGGAAGCGAGGACGGCGGCGAGGTCGTAGAGCGATTCGATCTTGTCCTTGCCGAATTGGATGATGATGTCCCCCGCGACCAGCCCGGCCTTGTCGGCGGGGGTGTCCGCGCTGACGCCACCGACGCGCACGCCCTTGATGTCCTCGATCGCGTAATCCGGCATGATCCCGAGGATCACCCGGCTTCCGCCGGGGGCGGCGCGGGTCGTCGCGCCCGGGACCATCATGCCGTGCGCGCCGCCGGCATCGACATATTGTTGGCGGGGCAGCTCGATGATGCGCGATACGATGTCGTGAACGAGATCCGTAATCTGTTCGATGCCTTCATAGTTGATTTTATCCGCCGTGTCGGTCGGTCGATGGTAATCGCCGTGCAGTCCGGAAAAGAAGAACAGGACAGGGATTTGCTTCAGGGCGAAGGAGGCATGATCGCTCGGGCCGATCCCTCCGCGCCCCATGCCGCGTGTTGAAAGCACGGACGCTTGCTCCGCGGCCCGCAGCACCTCGTCGAACGCCGCGGCCGTTCCCGCGCCGCCGACGTGGATCGTTTCATCGCGCACGCGACCGACCATGTCCATATTCACCATCGCCACGATCTTTTCGAGCGGGACCGGGGAATGTTCGACAAAATACCGCGAGCCGAGCAGCCCCGACTCCTCGGCGGTGAAGGCGACGAACAGAATCGAGCGGTCGCGCGGGCCTTCGGTCGCGAATCGCTTCGCCAGTTCGATCAGCGCCGCCGTCCCGGAGGCGTTGTCATCCGCTCCGGGATGAATCGCGCGGATGTTCGGCCGGAACGTGCCCCCACCGCCCATGCCCACATGATCGTAATGCGCGCCGATGACGACGTACTCGCCGCGCCGCTCGCCCGTGCCGGGAAGCATGGCGACGATGTTCTTCACCGGCTCGCGAACCTGGTGGACAATCACCTCGCCGGCGACATCGACATCGCCGAGCGGCATGGACGACGGCTCGCCGGATTGGTCGATTTTGTTCTGCAGCGCCTTCAGCTCCGCGCCGGTCGGTTCGAGCAGTCGATTCGCGACCCGTTCCGTCACCTGCATCACCGGAATTTTCGCGCGCAGTCCGGCGAACTGCCGGCCGAACGGCATCAGTCCCTCGTTGTCGTGATGCATCGGAGGATTGACCAGCAGCAGCGCCGCCGCGCCGTGATCCGCCGCAAGCTCCGCCTTTTTCAGGATGCTCGCCGCCAGGCTCCATTCATCCGTCGCGAAGCGGCTTTTTCCATCCGCGTCATGCGGCTCGAAGCGCATCGCGAGGACGATCTTTCCCTTTACATCGAGCCGGGCATAGTCGTCGTACCCGTGCGTCTCGCTCGCCACGCCATATCCCGCGAAGGCGGCCTTGCTTTTGAATTCCCCTTCCTTTGAAAAGCTGAGTGGCGTGAAATGCAGTCCCTGGACGAAGACTTCCTCTCCCACTCGCAGCCGGGTTCCGGGATCGATTTCGTCGCTGATCCGCACCTCGAAGAGCTGCTGATATCCGTTCATTCCCGGAGCCGGGCGCAGCCCCGCGCGCTCGAATCTCGCCGCGATGTATTCCGCCGCCGCATCCAGCCCCTGGGTTCCCACGCCCCGGCCTTGCAGAGTTTCGGAGGCGAGATATTCCACGGTCTGACGGATGTCATGATCGTCCACCTCGCTTGCGGGTCGGTGGATGAAATCCGCTCGGCCGGGGTTCGGCGCGCCGCCGTCATGCCGCGGCCGGCAGCCGGTCGCGGCAATCCATACGGTCACGCACAGCAATAAGGGGAGAAGCGGACGACGCATCAGGGGCGATTGTACGCCCGCCGCTCCCCTCCATCCAACAAGCGCGCTTCCCGCGCCGATGCGTGATGCTGTGGGGCGGCCGTCCCACCCCGCGCCGGATCATTCAGCCTTGCAGGCGGATTACTCGCCTTGACAGCCGCCGACACGTTCCGATACTGCTTTTTTCCTCGTGAGGAGCCACCGCGTTGAAGCGTATCGTCGCCGCCATCTTGATTGGTTCTGTCGTTTCCGGATGCGCCCGTTCGTCCTCATCCGCCGAAGACCGCGCGCCCTGGCCGGCGACGGGGGGACAATTCCCCGGAAAAACCGATGCGACGTCGCGATCCGCCGAACCAACCGATTCCGCCGTTGCCGCTTATGTCGGCGGCCGCGCCATCACGATGGAGCAGCTCCATCGACCGCTGGTCGAGGCGTATGGACTGAATGCCCTGCTCCATCTCGTTCAACTCGAACTCGCAAAAGAAATGGCCGAACAGACCGGCGTCACAGTGACATCGGACGATCTCGCCGATGAGCGCCGGCTGACGCTCGCGAAGATGTTCAAGGACGCCTCCGAAGAAGACCATCCCGCGCTGCTTCAGCAATTTCTCGGTCAGCAGAAGTTGACGCCCCAGGAGTTCGACATTGTCATCGCCACCAATGCCCATCTCCGCAAGATCGCCGAGCCGCGGCTGGAAGGCGCGATCACCGAGGAGGCGTTGCAGGAAATGTTCCGCGCCCAATATGGCGAAACCGTCAGCGTGCGCCATATCCAGTTGTCCAACCTCCAGGAAATCGCCGAGGCTCAACGGCGTCTGGCGGCCGGAGAGCCGTTCGAGCAGGTCGCCCGCGAGATGAGCCGCAACGATCTGACCGCTCCGCTCGGCGGGGAGATCCAGCCACCGTTCAGCCGTACCCAGCCGCGCCTGCCGCAATCGTTCAAGGACACCGCTTTCGTCCTCGATGTCGGCGAGGTGTCCGATCCTGTTCTCGCCAACGGTTCATACCATCTCATCAAGCTCGAGAATCGCTATGAACCCGTCGCCGTGAAGTTCGAGGATGTGAAGGAGTCGCTGCGGGCCGATTTTGAAGACCGGCTCACGCAGAACGCCATCAAGGAATTGCGCAATCGCATGGCGCAGCAGGCGCTGCAGGTCCTGCGGATCGAGGATCCGACGCTGCGTGAGCAGTTCGAGGCCCGCAAGCGGCAGGCCGAAGCGCAGGTGCGCGATCGCGACGAGATCAAGGAGAATCTCGAAAAGCAACGGGAACAAACCCTTCGGGAGCATGAATCCCAGCCGTCGCCGGCCACGGACCAAGCCGTTCCCGCAACCGCGCCCGAGTCTCCGACGACGGATGAATCCGCGGATGAATCCGCTCTTGAAGCGAAACCCGCATCCGAACCGGATGAAGCCGTGACGCCTTCGACGACGGATGAGACCGCGTCCCCACCCGCTCCCACCGCCGCGCCTGCCGCGCAGGCCGCCCCCGCGACGTTGCCGGCGCAGTGAAGTCTCGCTACGCCGGCCGCCTCATCCCAGCCGTGTCTGTTTGTTTCTTCGTTTCCGTCCTATAATTCGAGACAACCATGAGCCAACAACCGTTCAAAATTGACGTGTCCGCCCGCATTGGGCGTCTGCCCCCGTACCTTTTCGGTCGCATCAACAAGCTGAAATACGACAAGCGCGTCGCGGGTATCGACATCATCGACCTCGGCATGGGCAATCCCACCGATCCCACGCCCGAATGCGTCGTCGATAAGTTGAAGGAAGCCGCGGTCGATCCGCGCAATCACCGTTATTCCGTCTCCAACGGCATCGCCGGATTGCGGCGGGAAGTCGCGAAGAAATACAAACGGCAATACGAGGTCGATCTCGATCCCGAGACGGAGATCATCGCCACCATCGGCTCGAAGGAAGGTTTTTCCCATCTGTGCCTCGCGATGCTCGGTCCCGGCGACACGGTCGTCGTCGGCGATCCGGCGTTCCCGATTCACATTTACGCCCCCGCGATGGCGGGCGCGAATGTCATCCGCGTGCCGCTGGGCAACGACCAGGCGTTTCTCGATCGCATCGAGCAGACGATCTCGACGCTTTATCCCGCGCCCAAGCTGTTGATCCTCAATTACCCGCACAACCCGACGGCCATCACCGTCGAGGCGGGCTTCTGGGAAAAGGCGATCGACATGTGTCGCCGCCATGGCGTGATGATCATCTCCGACTTCGCTTACGGCGAGATCAACTTCGACGGCTACAAGGCGCCCTCGTTCCTGGCCACGCCCGGCGCCAAGGAGATCGGCGTGGAGTTCACCACGATGAGCAAGAGCTACAACATGGCCGGCTGGCGGTGCGGTTTCTGCGCCGGCAACGCCGAGATGGTGAAGGCTCTGGCGACGATCAAGGGGTATTACGACTACGGCATGTTCGCGCCGATCCAGATCGCGTCGGTCATCGCCATGCGCGAGTGCGAGGACACGCCGGCGGAGCAGTCGAAGATCTACCAGGCCCGTCGGGATGAAGTCTGCCGCGGCCTCGACAAGCTCGGGTGGACGTACGAGAAGCCGCGCGCGAGCATGTTCGTCTGGGCCAGGATCAATCCCGCGCATTACAAGCCCCATGAAGGGACGATCGACTTCTGCATGCGCATGATGGACGAGGCGGAAGTGGCGCTCGCGCCCGGCCGGGCGTTCGGCGAGCACGGGGAAGGATATGTCCGCATCGCCGTGGTCGAAAACGAAGCCCGTCTTCGTCAGGCCATGCGCAATCTCGATCGCGCGCTGAATCCCCGAAAGCCCAGGCCCAGGCGTCAATCCGTCGCCGCCGAATAGAGACCGCTTTTACAATAGGGACAGCTTTTACGCGGTCCGTTTCATTCGCCGCCCCGGTTCGCCTCCTCTCCCAACGGGAGGATGGCGGAACCGGACGAGATGCGGATGAAACGGACCGCGGCTTATTGGTAGCCTGGCAGGAATTCTTTTTCGGCCTCGAACAACTCCCGCGTCATTTGCCGGATTTCCGCCGGGGAGCAGATCGCGGCGGTGAGGGGATCGAGCATCAGCGCGTAGGTCGCGAGTTCCCTGCTTTTTTCGATGCAGGCCTGCGCTCCGAGGTCGAACATGCGCATGTTCGATTCGCAGATGCCGGCCATCTGCGGGGGCAGTTTGCCGTAAACCGTGGGGTGGATGCCGTTGCGGTCGATCATGCAGGCGACTTCGACGCAGCCGTCATGGGGCAGATTGCCGATGAGCGGTCCGGCGCCGGTGCGGTTCACGTTCATGACGTTGCCGTGAATGCGGAAGGGGGAATCCTTTTCGCGCGCCTCGATGATCCAGCTCGCGTATTCCCAGCTTCGCTCGGGTCCGGGCAGAGGTTCTTCGCCGCGGAGCATTTGTTCGCGTTTTTCATCGGCGGTTTTGCGCCAGGTCGGCCAGTTGTCGGCATAGAAGCCGGCCCCGCCTTCGTATCCGAGCCGCAGGAGTTTTTGCCCGGCGCCGTTTTTACGGTAGTAGGGGAGATATTCCGAGAGATGCCCCGAGCTTTCGGTGATGAACGCGCCGAAGTTGACGCACATGTCCTTACGGATCAGGTCGGTCATCTTGTACTTTTTTTCCGGCTGTTCCGACCAGTTGAATCGTTGATCGGTCTTGTGCGACGCCAGGCCGGCGTCGGCTTCGCGGATGCCTTCGGCGATTTCGCCGGCGAACTTTTGATAGAGGATTTTCGTGTAGAGATTCTCGCCGCGATGTTCGAGTCGGGTGAACCAGGAGAGATGGTTGATGCCCGCGCATTCCCAGTCCAACTCCTCGTAAGGCACGCCGGCGTAGTCGGCCAGGAGATGGCTCGTTCCCTGCACGCTGTGGCACAGCCCGACGACCTGCATCTCGGGCACAGCCCGGGCGGCGGCGAGGCACATCATGCTCATGGGGTTGGTGTAGTTCAGCACGATCGCCCGTGGGCACAACTCGCGGGCGTCGCGCAGAATGTCCAGCCAGACCGGAATGGTCCGCAGGGACTTGAACAGTCCGCCCGGGCCGATGGTGTCGCCGATGCACTGGTCGATGCCGTACCTGAGCGGGATGTCGTTGTCATGCCGCACGCACGCCGTTCCCGAGACTTCAATGCAGTTGACGATGTAATCGCTGCCGGGCAGCGCCTCGCGCCGGTCGGCCGTCGCCGTCACCCGCCATCCGCTCTTGTTCAATGTCGCCGCCAGCTTGCGGACAATCTGGTGCATCGTGGTGAGGCGGGCTTCATCGACATCCACCAGCGCGATTTCGCCCCGGTCGGCGGTGGGAATGCACAGCAGGTCACGTGTCAGCGTCGGCGTGAAGCCGGAGCCGGCGCCGAGCAGGGTGATCTTGATCGGCCGATCAATCTTTCCCGGCAGCCCGCGCTGCGAATCCGCGGATTGGCTGTGAGCTTCGTGTCCCTGCTTGTTTTCGGATTTCGGCATGGCGATGAACTCCTATTGAAAGCGGGGATTATAAACGGGCGCCCGGCGGAAAAGGAAGAGAACCGGTCGAAGCGGTTTCCCAATTCCGCTTCAAGCCATCGAAAGAAAGAAGACGGCGGAGGTGAACACCGAAAGCGCGTTTCAGGCGGGAAAAGGATCGCCAAAATGGAAGTCGCCTTCCGGGAATGTTTCGGGTAACGTTTGTCGGTGTGAGGATTGATGGCGGCGGGGGGAACACGCCGGTCGATGCGCCGGAGGTCGGCACATGCAGGACACTTCAACGATGGCATGTTCATCCCTGCTCTCGGCGGAAGCGCAGTTTCGGCAATGCCTGGAGCGGTTGCCGGTGGCCGCGTACACCTGTGATGCGGACGGCCTCATCACCTTTTACAACGCGGCGGCGAGCGGCATGTGGGGGCGCAAGCCCCGGTTGAACGATCCCGACGATCGATTCTGCGGTTCTCTCAGACTTTTCACGCGGGACGGCAAGCCGATCGCACCTTGCGATTGTTGGATGGCCCTGACGCTGCGGGAGAAGCGCGAGCATGTCGGCCGGGACATTGTCATCGAGCGGGCGGACGGTTCCCGCATCAACGTGCTGGCCCATGCAAGTCCGCTGCTGGACGAGCGGGGCGGGCTGCTCGGGGCGGTCAATGTGCTGGTGGACATCACCGAACGCCATCGTACGGAGGAGGCGATCCGCGAGGCCCACGAGGCGGCGGAAACGCTCAATCGCGCCAAGGACCGGTTTCTTGCCACCCTCAGCCATGAATTGCGCACGCCGCTTTCGCCGGTCGTCATGACACTGGCGGCGATGGAGTCCGATCCGGAACTGCCCGAGCGGTTTCGGGAGGACGTGACGCTCATGCGGCGCAACATCGAGTTGGAATCAAAGCTGATTGACGACCTGCTCGACATCAGCGGGGCCATCAATGGCAAGCTGCGCCTGAACAAGCGGCACGTCAGCCTGCACGCCAAACTGCAAAATGTGTTGAAGAACAGCCTGAGCGACATTTATCGCAAGCGGCTCCACATCTCGACCGATCTTCAGGCCACCAACGATTGCGTGCTCGCGGACGCGGCACGGATTCAGCAGGTGTTGTGGAATGTGTTGCGCAATGCGACCAAGTTCACTCCCGACGGCGGCAGCATCCTCGCGCGAACGTGGAACGAAACGGATGGGACGGAGCTTTGCATCGAAGTGAAGGACAGCGGGATGGGGATCGCCCCCGAGGTGCTGCCCACCTTGTTCAATCCGTTTGAGCAAGGGGAGGAAAGCGTCACCAGTCAGTTTGGAGGGATGGGCCTGGGGCTGGCGATTGCCCGGAGCATCGTCGAGATGCACGGCGGGAGCATCAGCGTTTCCAGCGAAGGCCGCGGAAAAGGCGCCACGTTTCTCATCCGTCTCGGGGTGGTCAAGGGATATTGCGGGGAATCGCATCCCGTTGAATCCCCTGTGGCCGCGCCGTTGCGAAAGGCCCGCGTGCTGGTGGTGGAGGATCACGCGGACACCGCGATCGTGTTGCAGCGAATCCTCGAGAAGACGGGATACGAAGTGTGGGTGGCCACCTCCGCCGCCGCCGCGATGCAACTCGTGTCGCGCCATCGCTTCGATGTTCTCATCAGCGACATCGGGTTGCCCGACGCCAACGGGTATCAACTCCTGGCGGACATCCAGCGGCAGTCTCCGATCCGGGCGATCGCCATGAGCGGCTATGGCCTGGAGGAAGACCTCCAGCGCAGCCGCGCGGCGGGGTTTGCCGATCATCTCGTCAAGCCCGTGCATCCCAGCCAGCTACAGGCCGTGATCGCGCGCGTTCTTGGTTTTCAGGATGAGATGCAGTGACATGGACGGGGATGCGAATGGGGTTATGCGCCGGCCTCCGCGGGGACGGCGGCGCGGGCACGAAGGGTTTCCATTTTTTCCTTGACCTCCTGCGCGATCTTGGCGTTGGGAAACTCCAGGATGATGGCGTCTCCGATGCGCACGGCCTCGGACCACTTGTGATCCTGCACGGCGATGGAGAACTGCATGCGGAGGTTGTTGAGCTTTTCCTTGAAGACGCTGCGGGCGGTCTCCTGCATCGATTCGGCCTCGGCCGGAGAGAGATAAAGATCGAGCTGCTTGAGGATTTCGATGCTGCCGTCCACATCGTGCCGGGCGACCGCGTCGTTCCAGCTTCCCATGAGTTGTTTCTTGTGCGCTTCGCGGCGGTTGTCCACCTCGATGGGAAGGCGGACGATCTGCGGGTTTTCAGGGAAGCGGGCTGCGGCTTTGTCGGCTTCCTCGCGGGCCTCGCGCCATTGCTCGGCGCGGCAGAGACGTTCGATGACCGCCCAAACCTCGCCGAGCTGCCGGCGGGAATTTTCCTGTCGGCGATCCTCGATCTCCTCGCGGAGGCGCTCGGCCTCGCTTTTGTAGCCGAAAGCGGTTTCCATCTCTCCGGCCAGCACCTGCGCGGCTTCAAAGTCGCCGGTGGCGATCTCCTCGCGAATGGCGCGGCGGAGCGCGTCGCGGTCCTTTTCACGGAACGCCACCGCCTTGGCGCGGTCGCTTAGAAGTTGCTGCTCGCTGATCATGTTGAGCAGGAGCGCGAGTTGTTCAAGCCCATTGACGATCGGTTCGGCCACTTCCTCCTGGTGCTTGAGGGCCGCTTCGCGATTGGCGACGAGGGTGAGCGTCAGTGGCCAGGCGATCAGAACGGCGACAAGGCACGCGCAACCGGCCGCAAGCATGGCCCAGGCCTGCATCTTCAACGCGAGAAAAAGCCCCACGCCGAAAACAGCCAGCGCAACGACGAGAACCACGGGGAACATCCAGGTGAAAGAGGGGGGGGAAGGTTTTTCCACGGTCACCTCGGTCAGGTGTTGAAATGAATTGCCATCTCTCTCCGAAGTGTAGGGAACAGCGGAATTTCTGTCAACGTATGGATGTGTCGGTTTCAGGGCCGCACAGGGCAATCGCGCCTTGCGCATCGTTTGTGCGAATTCGTGTCCATTCACGGATGAAGTTTCAATCGCTCCGCATTGGTCGGCATTGGAATCGGGTCGGCCGATCGATCAATCGAAGGGTTCCGGCCGCTCGCCTTTGGGGCGAGTCTTCCATCGTCGATGGACCCAGAGATATTGCCCCGGATCTTCGCGGACGAATTTTTCGATGCCCGCCGTATAGCGCTGCGTGATATATCGCAGGGGATCGGCCTGGGATTTCCAGTCGTCCGGCCAGATGATGTCGGTCACACCGACGCAAAATTGGAATTTTTCTCCCATGCGGCGTGCGTAACCCACGACCACCGGTACTTCATACTCCATCGCGAGCAGGCCGATCGACTTGTAGGTGCTGGCTTTTCGTCCGAAGAAATCGACGAACAGGCCTTTGCTTCCCGCGTTCTGGTCCGCGATGAAGCCGACGGTTCCTCCGCGCGCGAGGATCTCCGTGACTTCCGTCGTGGCCCCTTTTTTATCGACGATCTTCTGTCCCTGCCGCTCGCGCACGCCGAGCAGCCATTCGTTCACATAGGGATTGTCCAGGGGACGCGCGACGCTGGTCGTTTCAAACCCCAGGGTCGCGAGCACATACCCGAGAATCTCCCAGTTCCCATAATGCCCCGTCAGCAGGATCACCCCCTGGTCCTTGCGGATCAGCAGTTGGAGCACTTCGCGGATGTTTTCGATTTCGACATGTTTTCGCCAGGTTTCCAGCCGGATGAGGCGCGTCGTGAAGAGCACCTCGACGCCGAGCATCACCAACTGCTGCATGCTCCGCCGCGCCATCCGGCGCCGGTCGGTGTCGGGCATGTCCGGGAAGCTCCGGCGGAGATTGCCGTGGGCGCGCTCGCGGTGACGCCGATCGACATAATACAGGGCGTTGCCGATCCATTTGGCAAGTTGAAGATTCGTATCGACGGGGAAGCTGTGCATGGCCATCGAGACCAGCCGCAGCGCGACATAGACCACGCGATCGAGAAAATCATTGCGCTCCCGGGCCATTGGAGGCGGCATGATAGCCGCTGGGGCGAAGGGGGCAAGAAAGACAGGAAGATGAGGGAATAAAGGTGGCCAGGCGGGGAGAACCCGGTCCAGCCTCTTGCCTCGGGAGGTGTTTGCAAGGATATTTTCCCCCGTTCGACGCGGGACGCGCATCCACCAGGGCTGAACGATGAAGCTTTCACATCCAGTTGCGATCCGATTCACGAGCCTGTTGCTCAGTTGGGCGATTCCGACCTGGTTGAGCACGCAGAATTACGGGGTCGCGACGGACGATGAGCACTGTGTCCCGCGACGCATGAAACAGCGGGGGATCTATGTCTTCTGGCATGAGATGCTGCTCTTCGGCGCTTACGCCAACGCGCGCGGTTTCACCATTCTTTCCAGCCGGCATCGCGACGGGGAGTTGATCGCGCAGACCATTCGCAGGCTTGGGGGGCGGGTTGTGCGCGGTTCGACCAACAAGCAAGGCGCGCAGGCGCTGCGCCAATTGATGCGTCAAGGGAAAATCAGCCACCTCGCCCTCACGCCCGATGGTCCGCGCGGGCCGCGACGTGTCGTCAAACCCGGCGCGATTTACATCGCCAGTCGCGTGGGGATGCCGATCATTCCCGTCGGTTTCGCGTTTCAAAAATGCTGGCGCGCCGGAAGCTGGGATCGCATGGCGTTGCCGCGGCCGGGGCAGCAGGCGAGGGTGGTGCTCGGGCGGCCCCTGCATGTGCCGCCCGGCGCGACGCGAATCGAGCTTGAAGGCTGGAACGCCCGCCTGCAAGGCGCCCTGGACAACGTGCAGAGTCGCGCTGAAGCCTGGGCCGGAGGAGGCGCTGCGCGCGGCAAGGTGTTGAAGTGGTCGATGCTCACTGAATCACCGGGTAGACGGTTTGAAAAACCGGTCTTCATCGAAGATGACGATTGACCGTCTCATCCGCCGATGCGGCTCATCTGCTCATTGCCGTGTCCACTGTGAACGTCCGGCTTGAGCCGGACGCATTCCGCCATCGCGTGCGCCAACCTCCGCAGCCGCGACTTCTCTGATGGAGGCGCCGTCGATCCCGTGGCGCGCAGGATCGGCAGAACCCGCACTTCCCCGCCTTCAAAGAGGCAGCTTCGCAGAACGCCGTTGGCGGTGAGTCGCAGGCGGTTGCATGTCGAGCAGAAAGGCGCGGACATTGCGCTGATGAACCCGATCCGCCCGCGTGCGCCGGTCTGCGGCGGGCGGTACACCGTCGCCGGGCCGACGCCCGATTCGCTGTCGCGATCGACGGGCACAAGCGCCCCCAGTTCCCGCTCGATCCGTTCCCGGGTTTCGGCCTCGGTGACCAGCGCATCGCCGCCGCGATCCTGCGCCCCGCACCCTCCGGCCGGTCCGGTCTCCATCGCATCCACCCGGCGATCCGATGCATGTGCGATCGCGGCGTCGCCCAGGGGCATGTATTCGATGAATCGCACCGTAACCCGCCGATCGAGCGCCAGCCGCGCGAAGTTCACGATCTCGTCGTCGTTGGTCCCGCGCATCGTCACGCAATTGATCTTGACCGATGAGTAGCCGACCGCTTCGCTTCGATCCAGTCCGCGCATCACCGCCGCGAGGTCTCCCGTGCGCGTGATTCGCCGAAAACGCTCTGGATCGAGGCTGTCGAGGCTTACCGTCACGCGATCCAGCCCCGCTTCGCGATACGGTCCCGCGAAATGCTCCAGCAGCATCCCGTTGGTCGTGAGGGACAGATCCTTCACGCCATTGATCCGTCGGAGCATCGCGATGAGATCGACCAATCCATGTCTCACGGTCGGTTCGCCGCCGGTGAGCTTGAATCGCCGAATCCCATGCACCTCGATGGCGGCGCGCACCACATCGCGGATTTCCTCGAACGACAGGATATCGTCCTTCGCCAGCCACGGCACGCCGTCTTCGGGCATGCAGTATACGCAGCGGAAGTTGCATCGATCGGTGACGCTGATGCGCAGCACCTTCACCGCCGCGATGGATCGCGGGCCGGTCTCGAAGCCGGGGTGGGGGACGGGGTTGGGCAATACGTCCAGCCGCATGGGTACCGGGATTCTATCCGTTTCGGCGCGCGGCGGCGATCCAGCCCTTGAATTATAAACGGATCGGCGGATTGTAACCTGGGGCACTTTAATCCGTCGCCCACTCCCGTTACGATCAACGCATCTGGAGATGCTCGTGCGTGACCGGATGAATCGATCATTTTAAGGAGCAGACATGAAGAGCCTTCAACGCCTGACGCGAATGGGCGTCGTGGTTGCCGCCCTGGTTTTCGCGGGTGCGGTTCAAGCGCAGCAATTGAATCAAGTGCCGTCCGAGGCCTTGTTCATCGTGAAGATGAAGAATCTTCAGGGCGTCAGCGCCAAGCTCGGCAACTTCGCGAAGCAGCTTGGCGTCGCCGCGATGGTGCCCGAATCGCAGGATCCGCTGGCGATGCTGGAGAAGCAGGCCGGCATCACCCAGGGCCTTCGTCGCGACGGGGATCTGATCTTCGCTTATCTCGATTCCGATCTTGCCGGTGGCGACCCCGACCAGGCGATGGTGATTCTGCTCCCGGTCACCGATTACCAGGCGTTTCTCGGTAATTTCGCCGAGAAGGAGGATGCCGAAGCCGGTGTGACCCGTGTGACCTTCCCCGACGCGGCTGATCCGGTTTACGCCGCCAACTGGGGCGAGTTTGCCGCCATCAGCCCGTCTTCGGCGATTGTCGCCAGGAAGCCCGGCGGGCTGGTCGTGCAGGGCATCGCGGCGCGCGAGCTGGACACCAGGGACATCACCTTCTACGCCAACATGGAACTGGTCCGTGCCAAGCTCCTGCCCAAGCTCGAGGAAGGTCGCCAGGAGATGCTCGAAAAGATGGAGGCCGAACTGGACCAGGGTGATGAGGACCAGAAGAAGTTCGCCCCGGTCGCGAAGGTTCTGGCCAACCAGGCGCTGAACGTCCTCGGTGGCTTCCTCCGGGATGCGTCGGCGGCGACTTACAGCATCACCTTCACCGACGCCGGCATTCAGGTGACCACGCTCGCCGATTTCATTCCCGACAGCTATGCCGGCCGGATGACCTCGCGGGTGAAGAGCACCGACGCGGCGCTGCTCGCGGGTCTGCCCGAAGGCAAGTATCTCGCGTTCGGCGGGATGACGGTGGATGCCGAACTGCTGATCGATCTCATGGACGATTTCGTCGGACCGATCATGCTGGAGGTTGACAAGCTCGATCCCGAGATCAATACCGCGGTCGATGAATATTATGCCGCCATCAAGGCCGCGCTTCAGGCCTCCGAATCGCAGAGCTTCGGCCTGTTCGCGCCCAGTGGGCAGCTTGGGCAGGATTCCATCATCAAGAGCGTCAACATCCTCAAGGGCGACGCCGCGGCCCTCAAGCAGGCGCAGAAAAGCGCGATGGACACGCAGGAGAAGTTCATGGCTCTTTTCAGCGAGGGGATCCCTCCGACGAAGACTTTGGTCACTGAAAACGCCAAAACCATCGACGGCGTGGCGTTCGATCAGTTCTCCACCGAGTTCACCGTCCCCGAGTTTGGTGAGGATGCGACGGAGCAGCAGCGCAATATCGCCATGCAGGCCATGCAGACGCAGCAGATGATGCAGATGCTCTTCGGGCCGCAAGGCCAGGTGGGGCTGGTGGGCGCGGTCGATGAAAAAACGCTCATCATCGACACCCATCGTCGCGATGAGCGTT
>CAYUNS010000082.1:15086-17352 GCA_964446155.1 uncultured Tepidisphaeraceae bacterium
GGCGCGAACCCGCTGGCCGCGCTGGATGGCGTAAAGGCCGTCAGCGCCCAGCTTCCACCGCAGCGCGTGGCCGTGACCTATGTCGCGGTGGACCATCTCGTCGCCAGCGGTCTGGATTACGCCCGAGCCGCCGGGTTTGACATGCCCGTCCAATTCCCCGCCGATCTGCCTCCCATCGGCGCCGCCTTCGCCACCGAAGGCAGCGCGGTGCGGGCGGATTACTATGTCCCCGCGCAATTGGTTCAAAGCCTGGTCACCGCCGGTCTGCAAGCCTTCATGATTATGCAGATGCAGGGCGACGGCGCGATGATGCCGTAATTGAATGACGCCTGTCATTCGGGCGTCATTTCCATTCGGATTTGCGATAAGACCTCAAGGGGCGGCCCATCCAGGCCGCCCCTTTTCTCATGGCGTGTCTCAGGATTTCATCTGGAAAATTCGCGCCAGGTTGGCCGCGGCGGAAGTGAGCAGGGGGGAGGCGTCGCGCATCGCATCTGCCAGGGCCATCGGCTGGTTGCAGATTGAAAAATAAGCGGTGAGGCCTTCCGAGAGACACGCTTCAGCACCGTGTCCAATCGTGCCCACAATGGCGATGCAGGGAATGTTCAGTTCCTTGCAAAGGCGTGACACGCCGATGGGAGTCTTGCCGAAGACGCTTTGAGCGTCGAGGCGGCCTTCTCCGGTGAGGCAAAGATCCGCGCCACGCAGCCGATCCCGCAGGCGGGTGGCGTCGAGCACAATATCGACGCCGCTGCGCAGGGTCGCGCCGAAAAAGGCGCGCATGCCGAATCCCAATCCTCCAGCCGCGCCCGCGCCGGGCGTGTCGGCGAGATGAACCGCGCCGCAGCGCGTGGCGAGTTGCCGAAGCGCCTGGTCGAGTTGCTCGACTTGCGCGGGAGTCGCGCCCTTCTGCGGTCCGAAGATGGCTGCGGCGCCGTCCCTGCCGTAAAGCGGATTGCCCACATCGCACGCCACGATGAATTCGACATTCTCCGTATCGAGCATCCCCCCACCACCGGATGTCAGCGCCTTGCGATCCTGAGTGGCGACTCTCCGTCGCGAGAGGCTCGTGCCCGCCCCGGCGCGGGCGATGTCGAGCACGCGCGACATGTCCGAACCAACGAGCTTGCGGCTGGTCCGGTCGTAGACCGTCCCGTTCGCAAGCGTGATCTGCGCCCCCCATGCCTGCGCCATGCCCACGCCGCCGTCCAGCGTCGCGCTTCCGCCGATGCCGAGAATGATCCTGGTCGCGCCCAGTTCCACCGCGGCGCGCAGCAACTCGCCGGTTCCGAAGGTCGTCGTGCGCATCGGATTGCGCTGCTCGGGCTTGAGCAGATGCAACCCACTGGCCGACGCCATCTCGATGACCGCCGTCGTGCCGTCACCGAGCAATCCGATGGGGGCCTCGACATGCATGCCCGGCAGGGGGCCGGTGACGCGGCGAATCTCGATGCGTCCCCGCGTCGCGGTGACCATCGCGGTGACGGTCCCCTCGCCGCCGTCGGCCATCGGGCATTCGTCGATCTCGGCGTCGGGGATCGCGCCACGCACCCCTTGCGACATCGCGCGCGCCGCTTCGATCGCGGGAATCGAGTCCTTGAACTTGTCCGGTGCGATGACGATCTTCATGTTGTCCGGTCCAGCCCCCATCCTTACAACTCAAGCATGCCGACACCGACCCGGTTTCTCCGAATTACGCCGATCCGCACCCGCCCATGCTCGGGCAGGTGCGTCAGCAGCACGGAAAAATCATCGAGGGTTCGGACACGATATCGCCCAAGCTGCACGATCACATCGCCGGCCTGAAGACCGGCGCGCCCCGCGACGCTGTCGCGTGCCACTTCCGTCACGAACATTCCCTGCTCCGTTCCCACGCCGTGCCGCTGCGCCAGTAGCGGCGTGAGCGGTTCCACCGTCAGCCCGAGCTTTTGCCTCGCCTGTAAAATGGCGTCCGGCAGGGGGACCGGCTCGATCTTCAGGGTGCGCGTCTCGCCGCCGTCCAGCGCGAGGGCGATCGTCTCGTCCGTCTTGCCGACGCCCAGTAACGCCGCATACGCATCAACGATGTCGTTGATGGGCTTTCCCCCGATCGCCGTCACCCGCCTCGGCCGATCCTCGTCGGTCATCACCTCGACGGAGATCGTCGCGGGAGGCGCGATCTCGCGCCGCTCGCGCAGGCGCACGGGAATCCGCAGCTTGGTGACCTGCGCGGGATTCATCAACTCGGGGATGAGATCGCGCAGACGGTTGACCTGGATCGCGAATC
>CAYUNS010000083.1:0-6479 GCA_964446155.1 uncultured Tepidisphaeraceae bacterium
GCACATGTACTGCGCGGCGGCCGACATCCAGATCGCCGGCCAGAACGATATTAAGATTAGTGCTGAGCTGCACACTTCCATCGCTATTGGACCCTATAAATGCATTGGTCGACCCGACCGGGTTGGCGACTCCGCCGGTGTTGTCCAGCGTCAGGGCCTGTTCGCTTGACGCTGCGAAAGTCCAAGTTCCCTCGGAATTATTATAAAGCTGGCCGAGGGTGACAGCGGTATCCACCGTCACGGTACGCGAAGTGGGGGTGATCTTCACCGCAATATCGCCGGCGGTGATATCGCCGATGTTCGACGGCGTCCACAGGGTCGTATTGGACCAATTCCCGTTCGAGGCGGAACTATACTCGTACGTCGCCGCGTGCGCCTGCGGCGCATACCCGGCATAAGCCGCGACGATCGCCAGCGCCGCCGCTTTCGACAGGATCGCCCGCCGACGGGTTGTTCCCGCTTTCAAGTTGCATTTCTCCATTGCGATCTCCTTTTGAGCATGCGATTCAGATACGGGGCCAAGTGCCGCCGAGGCGACTGTCGCCGTCGTCAATTGCTTCATGAACCTGTTCATACTGTCCTCCGGATGTGAAAGAGAGAGAAAAATGACTGACCAGACACCAATACGTTTATCGTGATTTCACCTTCGCCGTGGACTGCCTCACCACCAGTTCCACCGGCAGCACCCGGTGCTGCGCGGGCGCTCCGACGATGGCCGAGCCATCCACCTGTTCCATCAGCAGTTCGATGGCGGCATGCCCCATTCGCTCGAAAGGCTGCCGTATGGTCGTCAACCCCGGCGAGACCATGCGGGCGAGCGGGGCGTCGTCGAATCCGACCACGCTCACATCGCCCGGAATGTTGATGCCCAGGGAACGTCCCACCCGCAGCACCGCGTGGGCGATGGCGTCGCAACTGCAAAAGAAGGCCGTGGGAGGCTCCGGGCGCGCGAGCAAATCCCGGATCGCCTCTTCACTGAACTCCATCCACTGATCCATCGAGGCCTTGCCCGGCGACACGTCCGCCACCAGGGAGCGGACGAACGGCAGGCCGGCGTCGGCGATGGCGTCGCGCATCCCCGCGAGACGGCCCTCGACCGTCGTCGCGTTCAGATCTCCGATAAAGGCGATGCGGGTATGCCCCAGGGCGATGAGATGCTCGGCGGCCTGTCGCCCGCCGTCATGGTTGTTGGCCGTGACCGAAGGCACGTCCAGGTCGCGCATCCGCTGATCGGCCAGGACGAACGGGAAACCCGTCGTCGCCAACCGGCACACCGCGTCATTGAAGGCGCGGCTGTGCAATGACATGATGACCGCGCCCTGCGCGGACCCTTCCGGAAGCTGTCGCAGCATCTCGAGGTCCAGGTCCGTGTCGCCGCGGGCGTCGTAAAGCTGCACCAGGATTCGCATCTCGCTGGCCACCGCCTGCACGCCACGCGACACCTGGAGCGATGGTTCCCACCCCAGATTGCCCGCCACCACCTGGATACGCCGAATGCCCCGCCTCATTCCGTTTTCACACACGTACAGCCCCTTGCCCGGACGACGCTCGACCAACCCCTCGTTGATGAGCAACTCGCTGGCCCGCCGCATCGTCATCCGGCTGATGCCCTGTTCACGGGCCAACCCCTGTTCCGAACCGATCAGGTCCCCGTTTCGATACCCGCCTTCCCGAATCGAGCGACGAAGCCGGTCGGCGACGGATTCGTACACAGGCAATCCGGAACTGGTCTCACATGTACTTGACATGGCCTCATCATAACCCCAATATCCCATACCGTCAATTTTTTTGCCTGAAAATATGGACAATCAACTCAACGCTCCAGCCGCCTCGATGTATAATCATGTATAGAACATGGCTTTATTAAAGCAGTCACACGAGCGCTTTTCTTGAAAATGCAGAGCCTGACGAGGCCTCTGGGATGGGGATTCGGGTACGACCACCACTTTTTCTTGCAGGGAGATAAAAACAGATGGCCAAAAACATTGCCTCAGCCTGGTCGCTGGTTGCGTCCGTCGCATGGAGCCGATGGAGGGTGAGATGCGCCAAGCCGGCCCAACACCGGTGGGTTCATACGGCGATTGCGACGGCGGTGATTGTGCTTGCCGGATCGATCAACGCCCTGGCGATCGACCGCGTCGCCGTGGTGACGCCCAGGGACGCCGGCGACGAGTTCGCGCCGGCATTGAAGGAAAAAGGCTGGAAGGCGGACGCCTATGGTGATTCCGCCAGGGACTGGGACGGTCTGGCGAAGAAGCTGGGGGAGTACGACATCGTGCTGGCGTATCCGGGCATGGCGAACGTGTCCGCGGATACCGGGAAGGCGTTGCTGGGTTTCATGGAATCCGGGGGCGCGGTGGTCGTGACGGGGGTGAATGCGTCCGAGTCCATTGCCTGGCTGAAGGCGCTGGATGAGAAGTATGAGGTACAGGTCAAGGAGCCGGCGAACAAGGCGAAGCAGCCGCCGGTGTCGGAGCTTCCGCCGGACAACCGATCGACGTTGCTTTCGTTTCCGGAACTGGTGGCCCTTCCGGTGGACCCGGTCGGTCTGCATTTCGCCTTCACCGGGAAGAATGCCCAGGAGTGGGAGTCGGCCGCCAGGATTTATAACCAGCCGTGCGTGATCCTGAAGCGGTTCGGTAAAGGGTCGCTGGTGCTGTCGACGGCGCGGTATCACGATGTGGATTTCCTGGGCAATGTTTCCAAGATGGTCGAGCTTCAGCGTGACGGGGTCGTGTTCCGCCAAATCTCGCACGACTACGAAGGCACGAAGAAGCTCGTGCCCGGCAGCGGAGGAACCTCGATTCGGCTGCTCAACACCTCGGGCGGACCGCTGACGATGAAAGCGGTGATGGAAGTGACCGCCCGGGGCATGTCCCGCTCGCCCTGGGGTCAACGGGCCGAGAAGACCGGCAACAAGGAATTCACGATCAGCATCACGAACATGCTGGACGTTGAAGGTCCTTTCGACGCGCGGATCACGCTCGTCAACCTGGAGACGGGCAAGCGGACGCCGTTGTTGACCTTCTCGGATACGTTTCCGGAGTTCCTGGAGGTCGAGCCGCCGACCTATCGTGGAATGATTTCGACGGCGCGGCGCGATCCGAACGTTCACTTCGCGGTGTCGTTGAACCCGGTGGCCGACAATGTGGTCGGGACGAAGATCGGGATTTCGGTGTCGGACCCGGACGGCAAGACGCTGGCGACGGGGGAAGTGGTCGCGAGCGGCCCCGGCCGCATCCCGGTGTCCCTTCCGCTCGCCGCGGACGCCCCGGCGGGCACATATACGTTGACGGCCAAAGCCATGCGCGACGGCGTGATCCCGATCTCGCACAGCGCGCCGTTCAAGATCGTTCCGGTCCGTCCGGGACAGGTCTTCATCGACCAGGACAGCGTGATCCTCGACGAAGGCAAGCCGTTCTTCCCGATCGGCCTTTACCACGCCCATCTGTTTCAGTACGACGAATGGAAGGATCTGGGCATCAACTTCCTCCAACTGTGGGCCTGGGACTGGCATGACCAGTACAAAGTGATCCCCGAAGCGCGTGCGGCGGGTATTCGGGTCGTCTATGAAGACCGATTTTGGGGCAACATCCTGAAAGAGCACGGGAAACCGTGGCTCAAGCAGTTCTCGTTCGAGACCGACGCCGAGTTCCGCGCGAAGATCGAGAATATCCGTGACGATCCATCTCAGTTCGTCGCGATGTGGTACCTGTCCGACGAGGCCGTCGCCTCGATGACGCCGCATGTCATGCGCGCCCGCGATTACATGTACGGGCTGGACGAGGATCATCCGACGTTCAACCTCAGCACCGGAAACACCGAAATCGGCAAGGCGGGGGACGTGCTGGGCATCGACCGGTATGCGGTCTATTTCAGCAACCGTGTTCCGCTGACGAACGTCGGGGAGTTCATGGATGCGGCCCGTCGGGGTGTCGATTACCGCAAGCCGGTGATCGCGGTCATCCAGTCGTTCGGCGAAAAGACGACCAGCGACGAAAAGCCCGAAGAGGTCCGTACGATGTCGTACGTCGCGCTGACCCGCGGCATCCAGGGGATCATGTGGTACTGCTGGAAGGAAACCGGCGACTGGAAGGGCCAAAACTCGCACGGCGCGCAAGGCGCCGGCTGGCATCCTGAAACCGCCGCGATGCTGAAGGAACTGATCGCCGAGATCAAGGTCTTCGCCCCGGCGCTGCTCGAGCCGAACGCCCGCATGATGAAGTCGTCCGACGGTCGCGTTCAAGCGATCCTCGCCGGCAGCGAGAAGACGGGCCGGTTCCTGGTCTACGTCAACAGCGAGTACGACCCGGCCGACGTGACGCTGTTCGTGCCCGAACTGCAAGGCGCGACGCTCGAACCATTGTTCGATGGTCCCGCCGGAAGCGTCGTCGACGGAAAACTCACGCTCAAACTGCCGCCGCTGGCGACGGGCGTGTATCAGGTGAAGTAGGTTGTTGTCCGCGACTCTTGTTCGTGTCGCCAGGCTCGCGGATTCAGTATCCTGATCCGCGAGCCTGCGGCCCATTTGGTGTCGCTGTCCGAATGGAGGAGTCGCACAAGCTGATGCCAGTCTTGTCGCGGCCAGTACAGCATGGTTCCCAGCAACTCCGAGTCTTTCACCCCGTCCGGGCAATTACCTTCCGACTTGAATCATCAGGGCGAGAGTCCTCCGCCCCGCCGGCCCATCACATGGCGTAGTTTCACGTTGGGACTGCTCGGCGTGGTGTTCATCAACGCCCTGACGCCGTTCAATAACTATGCGCTAAGAAACACGGACATGGTCGGCAGCTTCCTGCCGACCGGGGTATTGTTGTTTCTTTTGCTGTTCATCGTGCTGGTGAATTCCGCGCTGAGCCGGTGGTTTCCGCGCCGGGCATTCAGCGGTGGGGAAATGGCGGTGGCGCTGGGCATGATGCTGGTCGGTTGCGCGCTGCCGTCCGTGGGCTTGATGCGGCAAATGCCGGGACACCTGACAGGCGTTTATCACTTTGCAAGCCAGCGATCCGACTATGCCCAGGTGTTGCGCGAAGCGGAGCTTCCCTCGTGGCTTTTTCCGACGGTGGAGGCCGATGACATCGCGGCCAGGGGCAACGACCCGGTCATCCGCGACTATGTGGGGCGGGTGATCGTGAACGAAGACACGTTTGTCGCGCACTTCATGGCCGTTCCGTGGCGAGCCTGGCTGGCGCCGTGCATCGCCTGGGGAATTTTCCTGATCGGCCTGTTCGGTTCGGTCCTCGCGATGATGGTGATCTTCCGCCGACAGTGGGCGGAGAACGAGCGGTTGTCGTTCCCGCTGGCGACGGTGTATCTGGCCTTGATCGAACCACCGGCGCCGGGCCAATATTTCAACAAGCTGCTTCGCCGCCGATCCTTCTGGATCGGATTCGGAGTGGTTTTTGCGATTCATCTGCTCAACGGCCTGGCGGTCTATTTTCCGGGCGGTGTGCCGGCCATCCCGCTCGGATACAGGTTCGACACGCTTCTGAGCGAAGAACCGCTGAAGTATGTCGAGTGGGATTTCAAGATCCAGAACATCTATTTCACCATCATCGGCCTGATGATGTTCGTGCATGCCCGCACGGCGTTCAGCCTCTGGTTCATTTTCGTGATGGTGCAGGGCGTGCGAATGATCCTGGGCGCCAACCAGTTGGAACTGACCCAGTCGATGGGCGAGGACCAGTGCTTCGGGGCCGCGGTGGTGTTTGTCGCGATGATCCTGTGGGTGGCGCGGCATCATCTGGCGACGGTGCTGCGGCAGATGTTCTTCAAGCCGCGCAGCGATGATCCCCAGGAACGGTACATGCCTTATTGGCTGGCCGGATGGGGATTCGTGGCTTGCCAGGCGCTGCTGGTGGGTTGGCTGTGGATGGCGGGCTCGGGGTTGCTCGGCGCGATCCTCACCGTGACAACGCTGTCGTTGCTTTTCCTCGTGGTGGCGAAAATCCTGGCCGACACCGGAATGATTTACGCGCTGATGCCGATGCCGCTGGTTCAGCCCTACAACGTGCTGGCGTCGATTCCCGGCTTGCCGCAGGCCAAGGTTGGAAGTTACTTCTTCGCGAGCATGTGTTATTCGTTTTTTACCGCCGATACGCGCCAGTCCCTGCCGCCTTACGCGCAGTATGCCATGGTGGTCGGCGATCGCGCCGCATACGGCCACACGAACAACTGGCGAAAGGCCATCGGGTTCATTGGCGTGCTCGCCCTGGCGCTGGTGGTGGCGTATCTGGTATCGGGTGCGTCGATGCTCTATGTGGACTACACCTATGCGGCGACCCTCGACAGTGAATCGCAGAGTCCAATCAACGCGCATGGCTCCGAGCGTCTTGTTCGATCCGTCGTGATGGACTCCACCGTCCGCTATGCGGCCGGCCGCACGGGAGCGAGGCATGATCAGTGGACGCATATCATCACCGGCGCGGGCATCACCGGGCTGCTGGGCGGATTGCGGCCACCACGCCAGTGTCAGCCGC
>CAYUNS010000083.1:6489-17347 GCA_964446155.1 uncultured Tepidisphaeraceae bacterium
GGCTGACACTGGCGTGGTGGCCGCTGCACCCGATCGGCTTCCTGCTGGTCTATGGCTGGGGGCTGCGACAGGTCTGGTTCAGCATCTTTCTGGGCTGGCTGTGCAAGTCGGTGCTGGTGCGCTTCGGCGGGGCGAAGCTGTTCACGAGTTCACAACCGTTCTTCCTGGGTCTGATCATGGGCGAAGTGACCGCCTCTGCCTGGTGGCTGTGCGTGAGCCTCGTGCTGGCGATGCTGGGATATGAGTATCGCGCGATCACGCTGTTGCCGTGAACGGCCGAGAAACCCAACGACCGCGGCCTGTCCGGGTGGACACTTCACGCGATTCGTGTCGTGCGGGAATGGGGTGAAACCGGTGCACCGATCGTCATCGTCGATGATGACGGGAGTCATTGGTCATGGTCCGCCTTTTCCGTTCAACGCGGGAAACGGTTATTCGATGATTGGGGACCAGCACGCGCGGGCGTGGGTCAGCGCCTGGATCACCAGTTTGCCCGGTTTGCGGGCGAGGTGGACCTGGCGGTTCGCCAGGACGATGTCTTCGCCGTTTTCCTCGGTGATCCAGATTTGCCCCGCGCAACAGGTGATGCGGAGTCCCGGCGGACGGATGTTGATCGGCCAGGCCGCGCCTTCGGCGAGGGTGACGCCGTTGAAAGAGACAAAGGCCATCCGGCTTGCGACATCGCCGGCAAGGCGAGACAGAGGCTGAGGGGATTTGATCGTCATGGATAAGCCCATCGAGGCAACGGACCGCTCATCACGCGGCCGCGCGCGACGCACGGACGATCATGCCCATTTTTCAGTTGCAGTACAGATTCAGAAAAATAGAATTGTGACCAGTACAGAGTTCCCGGTGGCCACTACTGTGTCCACCGAAAACCCGTATAATTGTACTGGAGTTTTTCATGACCCTCACAGGCGCCCCCCTGACCCTGTATGAAAATGTCGCCGATCGCGTCGCCGGGCTGATCCGCTCGGGAACGCTGCGGGCCGGCGAGCGGATTCCGTCGGTGCGGAAGCTCAGTCGGCAGTTGAAGGTGAGCATCTCGACGGTGCTCGAGGCGTATCGCCTGCTCGAAAACCGCGGGCTGATCGAGGCGCGCCCACAGTCGGGCTATTATGTGCGCGCCCGACAGGTCGTCCCCGTGTCCGAGCCTGGGCTGACCCGGCCACCGCGATCACCTTCGCGGGTGTCGGTCTTTTCGCAGGTGCGCGCGTTGCTCCAGGCCACCAGCGACCCCGACATCATCCCCCTCGGCGGGGCGGTGCCCGGACCGCACTGCACACCGACGCGGCAGCTCAGCCGAATCTCCGGCGCCATCGCGCGGCGCAGCTCGCGCGGGTATGGAACCTATGATCTCCCCCCCGGCTTCGCGCCGCTGCGCGCGCAAATTGCGAGACGATACCTCGATGCGGGATGCGCCCTGTCCCCCGATTCCATCCTCACCACCTGCGGTTGCCAGGAGGCCTTGGCGCTGTGCCTGCGGGCGGTCGCCAAACCCGGGGAGATCATCGCGATCGAATCCCCCACCTACTACGGCCATCTCCAGATGATCGAGGTGCTGGGGCTGCGCGCGATGGAGATTCCGACCTCGGCGCAGGACGGCGTCAGCCTCGACGCCCTGCGGTACGCCCTGGAGGACAAGAAGGTCGCCGCTTGCCTCTTCGTGACCAATCACCAGAACCCACTGGGCTTCGCGATGCCCGATGGAAAGAAGCGAGAGCTTGTTTCGCTGCTCGCGGAATTCGACGTGCCGCTCATCGAGGACGATATCAACGGCGACCTGGGATTCGCCCCGGAGCGTCCGACGGTGTGCAAGGCGCATGACCGCAACGGATCGGTGCTGCTCTGCTCTTCGTTCTCGAAAACGCTCGCGCCGGGGGCGCGTGTCGGCTGGGCCGTGCCGGGACGATATTACGAGGAGGTCGAGCGCATGAAGATCGCGACGACGATGGCCACCCCCTCCCTCTCGCAGATGGCGATCGCGGAGTTCCTCGCGACCGGCGGATACGATCATCACCTCCGTCGTGTGCGAAAACTCTATGCCGACCAGGTCCACCAGGTCTGCTCGGCGGTGCGGAAGTCGTTTCCGGTTGGCACACGGGTGACGCATCCCGTCGGCGGGCATGTGCTGTGGGTGGAAATGCCCTCCGGCGTCGATTCCCTCGATCTGCAAGCCAAGGCGCTCGAGCACAGGATCGCCATCGCCCCCGGCCCGATCTTCTCAGCCAAGCAGAAATACCGCAATTTCATCCGATTGAATTGCAGCCACCAGTGGACAGACGAGATGGAACGGGCGATTCTTACGCTCGGGCGTCTTGCCCACGCCTGACGCGCCAGGCGAAATCACCCGAAGCACCCCAACTGGAGAAATCATCATGAGACCATTCACCCACCTGTCGTTGATCGTCCTTGCGTCACTGGCGCTGCTCACCATCGGCGGATGCCTGGAGTCGGAGGTGGTGATCTCCTCCGAGCAGCCGATGGCCGTCGATCGCCGTTACGTCGGGGACTGGAAGGATGCGGAGAAGGAACTGACGCTCATCATCCGCAACTGGGACGATCGCGAGTATTACATCGAATCCACACCCGCCGACGAGGGAGCGACGACCCGGCTGCGGGGATTCACCGTCGATGTCAACGGCGTGAGCTTCGCGCATCTCCGGGAACTGACCGACGACGGATCGATCCCCAACAAGTTCCTCATCATGCGGGTCCACCTCGCCGATGGAACGCTCACCCTGCGCAACCTCGATCCGGGCTTTTTCCGGGATAAGGACATTTCCACCGGCAAGGGATTGCGGGAAGCCCTCGCCGAAAACCTCGAGGACGAGGCGATGTACGCGAAAGGACCGGCCGTGTCGCTGACGCGAAACCCCGCCCGGCAAACCGCCGAACCGACGAAGCGCGAACAGGATTGACCGTTCTCATCGCCCGGCCACTGGACTACCGCGTGGAGTGATCCTCTTGCGCCATGCCTCGCACTTCCACATCATCACGGCTAAGATTCTTCCTTCGATCACGGGGAAGCGCCAATGATGATGATTGTGAAGTGCGCTTGCGGAACGCGCCTCAAGGCGCCGGCGACTTTGCTCGGCAAGGTGGTGGTGTGCGGCGCCTGCCGGGGCAATATCCGCATCGTCGCCGGTGAGCCGCTTTCGTCGGACGACCGGCCGATCGCCCACCTCATCGTGCAGCGACCGGCGGCACGAGCGGGGGAACAGATCATCCTGGCCGGTGGGGCCACGATCGAAGTCGGCTCCCTGGCATCGCGCCACCTGCGGCTGGCCGGCGAGCATGTCGGGCGACTGCACTGCACCTTGTCTCCCCAGTCCGGCGGATGGCGGATCGACGATGCTCGCAGCGCCCTGGGAACCTACGTCAACGGTTCGCGCATCACCGCCCATTCGCTCCATGACGGCGACCTCCTCGACATCGGCGACTTCGAGCTGCGGTTCGTCCAGCCGCTGGTTCCTCCCCCCATCCCGCGTGAGGAGCCGCGCATCCCGATCGCATCCGCATCCCGGCCGGCGCACGATCCCGCCCCATCCACGGCGTCGAACCAAGACGACGACGCCATCCCCTTTCATCAGGACGACCCGATCGACTTCGAGCCGCTGACACCTTCCCCTCCATCTCCCTCTCCGCCGTCTTCCCCGCCGCCGGTTGAATCCACCGACGCGCCCGACGACCTGTATGACTTCGCCGAACCGCTCGCCCCGACGCAGCGCATCATGCCCGCGATCCCCATTCCCGTGGATGCGGAACCCGCGCCGGAATGGTCCGATCCGTCTCCCGTCGGGCACTCGACGCCGCCTCCATTGCCCTCCCGGGGCCTCGCGCCCGCCACTCCCCGGACCGGCGGACCGATCTGCCCCAGTTGCGACGAATCCCTCGCACCCAACGCCACCATCTGCGTTGCCTGCGGCATCCGCCTGCCTTCCGGCCGACCGCTCATTACCGCCAAGGGCCTGGATGAAGACGATCTGGCCATCCGCGCCGACACCTGGATTCGCATCACGAGTTGGATCATCCCCATCGGACTGTTCCCCATCGCCTCCGAAGCCTACGGCACGCGAAAACCGATCGCGACCTGGACGATCGCGATCGTCACCGCGCTCGCCAGCGTGCTGTTCTTCGTCGCGATGATTTCAACGGATCATCCAAGCGCGGCGTTGCTCAACCTGATGAACTGGCGCGGCACACCCGAAGCGACGGTGTCGGTCTTCGACCAGTTGCAGAAGATGGATGAGGATTTCGATCCCGACGATCTGCCACCCGAAACGCGCCAGGCCCTCGAGGCATATTACCGGGCGGAGATGGGATATCCGGAGGGCGTGGGCTTTCGCTGGCGCCAGTTGCTCACCTCCGCGTTACTGCATGGCGGACCGATGCACCTCGCGGGCAATCTGCTCTTTCTGCTCGTGTTCGGGCTGCGCGTGAATGAACTCATCGGCAACATGAAGATGGCGATCCTCTACCCCCTGCTCGCGATCATCTCGGCCGCGATCGACATGCTCGCCAACGCCCACGGGCCGCTCACCCCGGCGCTGGGCGCGTCGGGCGCGATCATGGGCCTGGCCGGAATGTACTTCGTCTTCTTCCCCGTGCAGCGCGTCCACATGGCGATCTGGTTCCGCGGCGGCATCTTCACCGGCTGGCGATGCTTCTACAAACTGTTCAAAATGCACGGATTCTGGCTGCTGCTGCTGTGGATCGGCCTGAACGACATCCTCCCCACGCTGCTGGGCAGTGACGACAATGTCGCCCACTGGGCGCACCTCGGCGGGTTCGCCGGCGGAATGCTGGCGGCGCTGACCCTGATGATCTCCCGCCTCACCAACGCGCGCGGCGCGGACGCCCTCTCCGTCACCCTGGGCAAACACGCCTGGCCGCTGCTGGGCAAACCCAGCCAGTGGAAGAATGAGCTACCAACGCCCCGCGCGGTGTCGATGAATTATCCGGGATGAGAAGTCCCGGTTTCCAATTTCAGGTCTTCCCTCAAATCCACCATCCCCATGTCGGCAATTCGCCAGCTCCGGGTTACACTCCCCCGCATGTCCTCCAACAATCGTATTCTCCAGCGCATGCTCGATCGTTTGTTCGCTTCGCTCGCCAACGGGCCGAGTCTCAATGCCCGGCCGCACTCCAGCCGGCAGCGGGTGGATTTGACGCAGGTTGGACGCTTTCAGGATCGCTCTCCCGAGGAGGTGTTGCGCGGTCTTCTCGGTGAGGCCTGCGGCATCACGCTCAAGGCGAAAGTCGCGCCTCCCCGGAAAACCGACGCCCATTCCACCGATATCCCGCTCACCCCCGAGGAGCAGGCCGACCAGCGGCGCTGGAGCGAGCAGCAGTCATTGCTTCAGAAGCTGCGCACCATCGCCGAGGACGCCAGAACCTACGAGCAGGACACCGGCGTGCATGTGCTGAACCTGGGCTTTCCCCTGCTCAGCCTTCCGCCGGGCACGGGCGCGGGGCGCGGGGGATCCACGACGCGGCGGGTCCTCGCGCCCATCGCATTCGTCCCCGTCTCGGTCGTTGTGAAGCACGGCGCGACGCCGGCGGTCGAATTCACCTGCCGCGGCGACGGCACGGATCGCATCGTCCCCAACACCGCCCTGCTCGCGTGGCTCGAGCGGCAGACCGGCAAGCCGGCGCCCGAGATGTTCGAGGACGAGGAAGGCGCCGAGCCGTGGCGGGAAATCCGCGAGATCATCGTCCATGTCTGCAAGACCCTGGAGATCGACATCCCCGCGATGTTCCTGCCTCCTCCCGTCGAGGCTTCCGGGGAAGACGCGGCGGAGGAGGGAGAGCCGCTCGAGGCGAAGCCTTCGCCGAACGACATCCCCGATGATCTCAGGCTGGTTCCCGCGCCGCGGGCCGACGAGACCGAACCCGGGGCGACGCTGATCCCCAGCGCCATCCTCGGCTTGTTTCCGATGACCAACCAGGGGCTGCTTCGCGACATGCAGGCGATGCTCGCGGGAGACGCCCTCACCGGTCCCGTCGAGAGCTTCATTCAGTCGAATGTGCAGCTTGACGCCCCGATCGAGCGCGACGACGCGATCGCCGCGACGGAACCGAAGTGGACGAAGACCGCCGCCGACGAGCGTTTCATCGCGGCGGCCGATCCGTGCCAGGCGCGGGCGGTGAAGTTCGCACGGCAGAGCAAGGGGCTGGTCATCCACGGCCCTCCCGGAACGGGAAAGAGCCAGACCATCACCAACATCATCGGCGACCACCTTGCGCGCGACGAGCGCGTGTTGTTCGTCTGCGACAAACGCACCGCCCTCGATGTCGTCGCCAACCGGCTTCGGCACATGGGACTGGGGAATCTCTGCGCGATCGTTCACGATCCGCAGCGGGACCAGCGCAACCTGTATCGCGCGATCCGCGACCAGCTCGATGTGCTGCCCGAGGCACAGACCAACGGGAAGGCCGAAGCCCGGCTCGGAAAAATCGACGCCGAACTTCAATCGCTCCATTCGGAACTGACGAAGCATCACGAAGCGCTGATGACGCCGGACGGCGCGACGGGGCTGAGCTTTCACGCGCTGGTGGGCGAATGGCTGGGCATCGCCGCGTCGCCGCTTTCCGATCGCGCCTCCGGCGGAGAGAACGACGCATCATCCCCCGCGACGCTCGCGGAGCTGGACGCCGCGACACGCGATCTGCACGACATTCTCCATCGCGCCGCGGAGGTGTCCTGTGCGGAGAACCCCTGGCGGGAAGCGGCGGGGATCAGCGTGCGGGATTTCGTCAGCCGACCGATGGATGCGTTCCGGGAGTCGATGCGCAACGGCGCCGCAGTCGCCATCGCGACCGACGCCTCGGCCGATCCAACGATCCCGCCGTTCGCGCCCGGAATCGATCTTCCGCGGCAAGCCTCCCTTCGCATGGATCTCGCAAAGCGCATCGAGCATGCGCTCGACAGCGTCGACGCCGCCGTCCTCGCCCGCTGGGCCGGCGATCAGGGCGCCGAGACGCGGACGGTCGAATCCGCCCGGCGAGCCGGGCAGAAATTCACGGAGGCAAAGCCCTTCCACGACACCCTTCGCGCCGCGGCGCTCGATCCCGAGTTGGCGCTGGGCGCGCGGACGGACCCACCGGCGATCGCGGCGATCCAGCGGCAGCTTGGCGACCTGGCCCGCTATCTTGAAACCGCGACGAAGTGGTATGCGTTCTTCCAGTTCAAGCGGAAATCGGCCGCCGCCGCGACGCTCAATCGCCACGGAATGACGCTCAGCGTCGGCAACGCCCGTCGCGTCCACACGTTCCTTACCGCCCTGCGCGGGCGTCTGGTTCTGTCGGGCGTGCTGCGCGACGCGGGCGATCCATCGCCGGCGGCATTGCCCGAGGACGAAGCGCTCGACCGCGCCTTCACCGCCCATGTCGAGGTCGTCGATCTGATCGCGCACGTCGCCTCCGAGCCGGCGCTGGCGCCGCTGATCGGGCGCGTGCTCGGTGTCCTGCGCGAGCCTTCCGCGAGCGCCGGACTGCTCGATGGGCTGCGCCGCTCCCCCGAGCGCGCCGCGGCCATCGCCAGGCTGCGCGATGCGATCGCCTCGACGGGCCTGTTCAATCCGAACTGGGTGGACGCTCTCGACGCGCGGCTCCGCGGCGGCGGCATCGCCGGGGAGGCGGTCACGCAACTGTCGGATCGACTCGACACGCTCGAGGGCGTCCTGCGCATCGCCGAAGGACTGTCGCGGCTCGCTCCCTCGCTGCGCCCGGAGGTCGAGCGGCTCATTCTCGCGTCCGTCGATCCAGACACCGCCCGCAGCGCGCTCCGCCGCTCCGTTCTCGCCGGTGAAATTTCACGACGGCTCGCGAATGATCCTGAATTGCAGGGCATCGACGGACAGCGGATGAAGACCAGCTTCGAACGCTATCGCAAGCTCGACGATCAGAAAAAATCGCTCGTCCACGACGCCATTCGCCATCGCTGGGTCGGGCGGCAGAAATCGCGACTGCTCGCGATGACCGGTTCCCGGCTCAACAGCGCCGGCGCCGACCTTCGCCGACGCCTCACCATGCGCGGCGAGCGCGCCATGCGGCTGCGGCAGGTCATCAGCATCGGGCAATCCATCGAAGGCGGCGATCCGCTGTTCGACATCTGCCCTGTCTGGATGGCCAGCCCGGAAACCGTCGCGCAGATTTTCCCGAGGCTGGCGTTGTTCGACGCCGTCGTCTTCGACGAGGCTTCGCAATGCCGGCTGGAGGAGGCGTTGCCCGTGCTCACGCGCGGGCGGCGGGTGGCGATCGCGGGAGATCCGCAGCAGCTTCCACCGACACGGTTCTTCGAATCCGCCATCGCCGCCAGCGAGGATGAGGAGATTGAAACCGAGCAGCAGTTGTTCGAGCTGCAGCAGGGAGAGATCGAAGACCTGCTCGGGGCGGCGCTCAACCTGTCGATCCAGCAGTGCTACCTCGACGTTCACTATCGCTCTCGCAACAGCGACCTGATCGAGTTCAGCAACGAGCATTTTTACGGCGCCCGCCTCCAGGCGATTCCCGCGCATCCCTCCCATCGCGCCAAGGTTCCGCCGCTGACGCTGCATCGCGCCGACGGTGTTTACAGGGACAGCGTCAACGAGATCGAGGCCGAGCGGGTCGTGGCGGTGGTGAAGGAACTTCTCGATCAATCCAAACCCCCGAGCATCGGCATCGCGTGCTTCAACATCAACCAGCGCGACGCCATCGTCGGGAAGCTCGACGACGCCGCGGCGGAGGACGCGATGTTCGCCAGGCGGCTCGCCGAGGCGCGCGGGCGCGAGGGCAAGGGATCGTTCGAGGGGTTGTTCGTGAAGAACCTGGAAAACGTGCAGGGCGACGAGCGCGATCACATCATCATCAGCACGACCTACGGCCCGGACGCCACGGGGCGATTCTATCGTCGTTTCGGACCGCTGGGGCGTGCCGGCGGGGGAAGGCGATTGAACGTGCTGGTCACCCGCGCCCGCGAGGAGGTCCACCTGGTCACCTCGATTCCGGCCGAGGTGTATCGCGCCCTGCCGGAGATCCCGGGCGGGCAATCGCCCGGCGGGGGGTGGCTGCTGTTCGCCTATCTCGCCTATGCCGAACGGCTTGTCGAGCAGTATCAACAGGCCGACGCCGAGATCGAAACCGAGCAGACCGCCTCCGACGCGAGAACGCATGTGCGTCCGTCCCGTCGTCCGTCGCCTTTCGCGCAGGCGCTCGGCCGGCAACTCGCCGAACAGCATCATCTCAGCAATGATGTCCACTGGGGCAACGACGGCTTCTCCATCGACGTGACGCTGCACGACCGTCAGCATCCCGACAAGACGACGATCGGCATCCTCACCGACATGACGCGCTACGCGCAGGCCGACGATCCCGTGGAATGGGACGCCTTCCGCACCGCCATCCACGAATCGCAGGGCTGGCGTCTGCATCGCATCTGGTCCCCGCATTTTTTCCGCGATCCCAGGGGCGTGACCGACAACATCCTGAAAGAAGCCGGAGAGAAGTGACGGCAGGAAAGACGCGCGGGGGAGCGGAGTTTGCCGGCCGGGAGGCGGAGATCACATCGGCTCGGGAAAACCTTCGTGCGTGAACCTGCCATCGATGTTGATCTTGATCCCGTCCACCTCGATGAATCCGCCCTGGCGCAAGTCCACCACCATGTCCCAGTGCAACCCGGACTGGTTGGTGTTGCCGCTTTCGGGATAGCCCGCGCCCAGGGCGAAATGGCAGGTCCCGCCGATCTTTTCGTCGAAAAGGGTGTTGCGCGTGTAGCGGGTGATGCCGTAGTTCGTGCCGATGGCGCACTCGCCGAGGCTGCGGCTGCCGGCGTCCATGTCGAGCATCGAGACGAGGAAGTCGAGTCCCTTCTCGGCCGAGGCGTCCACCACCCTGCCGTTGCGGAAGGTGAGCTTCACTCCATCGCATTCGCGGCCATGATGCACCGCGGGGAAGCTGAAATTGATCCGCCCCTCGACGCTGTCGAGAACCGGTCCGGTGAAGACTTCGCCGTCGGGGAAGTTTTTGCGGCCGTCGCAGTTGATCCACGTCATGCCCGCGAGGCTCATGCGCACGTCGGTCCCATTGGCGGCGACGACACGATACTCCTTTTTCCCATTGAGGAAATCGACCAGCCGCCGCTGCCGCTCGCCGAGGCGCTTCCATGCCGCGACCGGATCGGGCTTGTCGAGCATCCCGGCGGAGAAGACGAAATCCTCATATTCCGACAGGCTCATCTCCCCGTCCTGCGCGCAGGCCTGCGTGGGAAACTGCGTGCCCACCCACTGGAGCGATCCTTCGGCGGCGCGCTTCATGAACAGGTCCATGAGCGGCTTGCGCGCCCCCTGTGCCAAACCGATCCGCTTCGGATCGCAATGGGTCAGCGCCCGCGTATTCTCCTCGGCCCAGATGCCGATCGAGCAGTCGATCGTCTCGCATTCATGGAGATTGATGGGATTGCAATACTGGAGCTGATCGTCGGAAGCCTCCTTGAGGAAAATTTCATTCAGCTCTTCGGGCACGATGCGCACAAGGGGATGTCCGCCGGCGGCGAGAACCTTGCGATGGAGTTCGACGATCAGCGGCCGGGAGACCGGCGGCCCACTGACGCGGACGATCTGGCCTTTCTTCACGCCGACACTGTAATTGACCAGGACATCCGCAAGTTTTTCCAATCGTGAATCGCGCATGGAGGCGATTCTATTCGCGATGGGCACTGAATCAACGCCGCTCCGGCGGCGCGCCCGCGTCGCACGTCCGGCGAAACGGGCTGGATTTTCGGGGCTGGCGCGATCCGCCCGCGTCCTTACGATGAACGATATCAAGCAGGAGACGGTTTTATGAGATTGCTTCGGATGATCGCTTACGCCTTGCT
>CAYUNS010000084.1:0-16916 GCA_964446155.1 uncultured Tepidisphaeraceae bacterium
GGCGCTCAACAAGATCGACCGCGCCGACGCCAACCCCGACATGGTGCTCGGCCAGCTCGCGGCGCAAAACCTCAACCCCGTCGAGTGGGGCGGTGACACCGAGGTCGTCCGCACCAGCGCCCTCACCGGGCAGGGCATCAATGAATTGATCGAACTGCTCGATTATCAAAGCCAGTTGCTCGAGCTGAAAGCCGATCCCACCGCCCCGGCGCGGGGGACCGTCATCGAGTCGCGCATGGACGCGGGCATGGGCGCCGTCGCCACCGTGCTCGTGCAGGACGGCACGCTGAAGGTCGGCGATGTCCTGCTCTCCGGTCCCGGTTATGGACGCATCCGCCAACTCGTCAACGACCGCGGGGAGAGCATCCCCGAGGCCGGACCTTCAACCCCGGTCATCGTCAGCGGATTGAACATTCTTCCCGCCGCCGGCGATAAGTTCTACGTCGTCGACGATCTCGATCGCGCCCGCGACATCGCCGAGGAACGCGCCACCCTCTCCCGGCACACCATGCTGTCCGATCGCAGCAAGGTCACGCTCGACAACCTGTTCGAGACCATGAAGGCCGGCGATGTCAAGACCATCAACCTGATCGTCAAGGGCGACGTGCAAGGCTCGGTGGAAACGCTGGCCAAGACCGTCACCGATCAGAACACCGACGAGGTGAAGATCCGCGTGATCCACTCCGCGGTCGGTGGAATCACCGAGAGCGATGTCGAGCTTGCCGACGCGAGCAACGCCGTCATCATCGGGTTTCATGTCGCCCCCGACGAATCGGCCCGCTCGATGGCCGAGCCGCGGCGCGTCGAGATCCGCCTCTATCGCGTCATCTACGAAATCTTCGACGATCTCAAGAAGGCGCTGTCGGGGCTGCTCGAGCCGGAAATCCGGGAAAAGCTGCACGGCCACGTCGAGGTCCGCCAGGTGTTCAAGGTGTCGCGCATCGGCAACATCGCCGGTTGCTTCGTCACCGACGGGCACATTCAGCGCGGCAGCAGGGTCCGTCTCATCCGCGATGGACGGGTCATCACGGAAGACCTGACGATCGATACGCTGCGACGGGTCAAGGACGATGTGAAGGAAGTGAAAGCCGGCCTCGAATGCGGCATCAAGCTCGCCGGCTATGACGACATCAAGGTTGGCGATGTCTTCGAGGCGTATATCCGGGAAACGATCCAGCGAACGCTGTAATTGCATTCACGGTTTCACGTTTCATCGAGCGTGAAAACGTGAGGATGTGAAACGCGGGAAGATGACTGTCGGTGTTCTTCAAATTGAAGTGACCGTTCCCGACGCCATGTCCCTCAAGGACAAGCGCCGGGTGGTGAGGAGCCTCAAGGATCGGATCGCGCATCGGCACAACGTGTCGATCGCCGAGGTCGGCGCCCTCGATGAGCACCGCCGGGCGATCATCGGCATGGCGATGGTGAGCAACGACAGCCGCTACGTCGAAGGGGCGCTCAGCAAGCTGGTGGATTTCGTCCGCATGGTCCCGCAGGTGTCGATCATCGATTACCGGATCGATCTGTTGTGAAGGGAAATGAACCACGGAGAGACGGGCGCGGATGCGTTTTGCATCCGGCGCGATCCGTCGCCTTCCGTTGACGGCGAGTGTTTATTATGTCCAGACGAACCGAAATGCTCGGCAGCACGATCCAGCGGGAGCTGGGAACGCTGATCCTGCGCGACATCAACGATCCGCGTCTCCCGACGATCACGAGCGTCACCCGCGTGAAGGTGAGCGAGGATCTGTCCATTGCGGACGTCTATGTGAGCATCATGGGCACCCGGGGGCAGCAGGTCGCCGCGCTCAACGCGCTGCGCCACTCGTCGGGCATGATGCGCACCCGGCTGACCAGGGTGCTGACGCTGCGGCAGGCGCCGTACATCAAGTTTCACCTCGATGAGAATCTGCGCAAGGAGCTTGAGGTGCTCGAACTGCTTCGGAAAGTGTCCGAGGAAACCGCCGAAACGGACCGCAGGCGCGCCGAGGAACAGGCGGAACAACAGGAAGGGCGGGAGTAGCCCGTCGCGCCGGATCGTTTCCGCCCCGGCGCCCGCGGCTGAGAATGAACGATTTCACGAACCATGAAAAACGCCACCAAACACGCTGATAGTCTCAAAGCCCTCTACAAGCGCCTCCTCAAGGAGCATAAGCCGGACGCCAGGGAATCCCTCGAACCGCTCAAGGCGCTCGTCAAGGGCGCCATGTCCTACGACGTCTCCGACGCCCGCGCCGCCGAAGCCATGAAGGCCATCGACAAGGAATTCGTCGATCTCAACGAGCTGCGCGTCGCCACCGACCTCGAAATCCAGGAACTGCTCGGGCAGCGCTACCCCGCCATCGAGGAGCGCGTCGCGATGATTACCCAGTGCCTCAACGCGATCTTCGAGCGCGAGCAGACCATGAGCCTCAACCGCCTCAAGGAGATCAGCAAGCGCGACGCGCGCCAGTTCCTCCGCGAGTTGCCCACGATCAACCCCTTCGTCGAGGCTTACATCACGCTGTTCGGATGCGACGGCAACGCGATCCCCGTGGACAACGAGATATTCAATTACCTTCGCGAGCAGGGGATTCTCGACGACACGGTGAGCATCGAGGAGGCGCAGAAGTTTCTTGAGCATCATCTCAAGGCCGATGAATGCCACTCGTTCTTCGCCGTCGTCCGCTCGGCCGCGCATGCGGGGGGCGGCAAGGGACGAAAGAAGGCAAAAGTGTAGAAGCGGGCATCGACGGGGCATCCGGATGTGAAATCCGCGATCCCCTCCGTCCCGCGAACAATCTCGAAACCGTGATCCGAAATCTCGAAACGCCATGACCGATAAACTTCCTCCATCCACGCTTCGCCTCGGCGTGCCCAGCGGCAGCATGCAAAGCTCGACCATCGAGCTGTTCGGCCGCGCCGGGTACAAAATCTCCGTCCAGGACCGCAGCGTCTTTCCCCGCGTCGATGACGACGCGATCTCCGCGGTTCTTTTCCGCTCGCAGGAAATCAGCCGCTACGTCGTCGATGGCATCATCGACTGCGGGCTGTGCGGATACGACTGGATCGTCGAAAACGGCAACGAAAAGGACATCGTCCAGGTTTGCGAGCTGACCTATTCCCGCGCCACTGCCAATCCCGCCCGCTGGGTGCTTTGCGTGCCCGAGGAAAGCCCCGCGCGCGTGCCCGAGGATCTCGCCGGAGGGGTCATCGCGACGGAAATCGTCAACACCACGCGGCGGTATTTCGCCGAGCGAAAGGTTCCCGTCACGGTCGAATTCTCCTGGGGCACGACCGAGATCAAGGCCCGGCTGCTCGATGCGATCGTCGAGTTGACCGAAACCGGCTCCTCCATCCGCGCCAACAACCTGCGGGTGCTCGACACGCTGCTGTCCAGCACCATCCGCTTCATCAGCAACAAGGCCGCGTGGGAGATTCCCTGGAAGCGCGAGAAGATGGAAAACATCGCCATGCTGCTCCGCGGCGCCATCGAAGCCCGAGCCAAGGTCGGGTTGAAGATGAACGTTCCCGAGGACCGCCTCGATGAGGTCGTCGGTTTTCTGCCGGCCGAAAAAAGCCCGACCGTCAGCCGCCTCGCCGATTCGTCCTGGGTCGCGGTCGAGGTCATCCTCGAGGAAAAACAGGAGCGCGAGTTGATCCCCCGCCTCAAGCGGGCCGGCGCCACCGGCATCATCACCTATCCCCTCAACAAGGTGATTCCGTAAACCGAAAGGGATCGGTCTCCCTGGGATCACGACACGGGACACGACAGGGCTTTCGCGCTACAATCTCCGCATGATGTTGCCCGCCCGCTGGATTCTCCCCGTCGTTCTCGTTTTCGCCGCCGGTTGCGCATCCTCATCCGCGCCCGCGAAAACGCCCGCGACCCGTCCGGCTTCCCGTCCGGCGCCCACGAAAGCGCGGCTCGCGCTCGATGAGATCAAGCCCGCGCCCGTCTTTCCGTCGCCCATCACCATCGCGCGATCCGTGCCGTCGCGCCCGCCCCTCGAGGCGATCGAGCTTTACGCGCGGGGACGCTCCGAGCTTCATGCCCACAAGCGGTTCAACGCCATCCACACGCTCGAGCGCGCGGTCCAGATCGATCCTTACAGCTTCGAGTTGTACTGGCTTCTCGGCAAGGCCCGGCTCGGCGGCGACGCCTCGAACGACGACGCGCTCGAGGCCTTCCATCGCGCCGCGGCCATCCGGCCCGACTCGCTCGCCGTGCAGGTCGAGCTGGGCCGGCAGTATTTCGCGCAGGAAAACTTCCCGCTCGCGATCCATCATCTGCGCCTCGCCCTGCAAACCGAAGAGTACCGGACCGATGAAGCCAATGCCGCCGTCGTCGATTTCTTCCTGTCCCGCGCCTTGCAGGAAAGCGGCTATGACCGCGCCGCGCTCGATCAGTATGAAATCCTGTTGCATCGTCTTGCCGAACCGACGCTGGCGATGCGTTCCAACGCCGACATCGCCTACCTCGCCGGTCGACCGGAATTGCTCTACATGCAGATCGGCGGGTTGTATGAGAAGAACGGGCGGCACGCCCAGGCGCTCGAGGCCTTCGAGCTGGCCGCCGCCGAGGATGCGACCAACATCGTCCTCCAGTCCCGTCCCGTCCGCGCGCTGTTGTCCCTCGAACGTTACGAGGAGGCCCAGCACCGCGCCGCGGCGATCGTGCGGACCTTCCGCGCCAACAAGGAATCTCTCGAACTGCTCCGCGAGACCTATCGCGCCCAGGGACGCGAGTCGGCGGCCGTCGATGAACTCACCCGGCTGTCCGCGGAAAATCCCCACGACCGTGGGCTGCTGTTCGCGCTCGCGGACGCGCTGCGATCCAATGGACGGCAGACCGATGCCGAACAGGTGCTCGATGACGCGGCGCGGCGGTATCCCGACGATTTTCAGATCGTCCAGCGGCTGTTCAATCTCCAGCAGTCGCGCGGCGACAATCTCGCCGCCGCCGCGCTGCTCACCGAGGCGCTCGGACGACGCCCGCAGATGATCGCCGAACTGGGTGAGCTTTGGGGCAGGCTCCTGCGTCCCGCGCGCGGGACGCGCGTCCGCATCCCCGACTTGCAGGCGCTGGAGGTGTCCCCCGAAGCGCAGGCCGCCAAACTGTACTGGGTCTCGCGCCTGGCGGACCTGTGGAATCGGGATTCCCTCGCGCACAGTTCACTGGCGCAGGCCGTCAGGCATCAGCCCCCGTTTCCACCGGCTTACCGGATGCTCGTCACGCGCATCTGGCACAAGCCCGATCTCGAGGAGACCGACAAGGCCGCGCGGGTCGAAGCCCTCGCCGGCGATCTCGAATCGCAAGGGCACGTCTCCCTCGCCGCCGAGCTGCGCGGATTGAACGCGCTGAATCAGAACGATCCCGACGAGGCCTCCCGGCGATTCACGGAGGCGATTCGAACCGGAGGGGACTCCCCCGAACTCCATCTCGCGCAGGTGGCCGTGCTGAAGCTCCAGGGGCAGTCGTCCCGCGCTGAGCAGCTTCTCTGGAAGATCATCAGCGACTTTCCCGCCGCCGAGGACGCCTACATCGTCCTGTTCCGCCATTACATCGAGCAGAAATCGATCAACCAGGCGATGAAGGTGCTCACCACCTGGCTGACGACGGACCCTTCGAGCGTCAGCGCCCGCATCCTCCAGGCAAGCGTCTATCACCAGGTCGGTCGCGGTGACGCCGCCGCGGCGATCCTCGACCGGCTCTTCGACGATCATCCGGAGGACACCGAAGTCATCACCGCGCTCGAATCGGTCTATCTCCAGCAGAAGCGCGTCGGGCGGTTCGTCGAGAAGCTCGAAGCGCAGCTCCGCGAAAATCCCGGCAATTATCCCGTCGTCGAGCACCTGGTCCGCATCTACAACGCGCAGAAGAAGACCGACGAGATCGCCCGTGTCCTCGAGGCCACCCGGCGGGCGATCGCCGATGATCCCGACCTGCTCTATTATCTCGCCGGTCTGCACGCCCGCATCGACCAGAAGGAGCAGGGGGAGCGATTGCTCCAGCGGGTGGTCGAGCTGGACCCGAAGCACGCGCCGGCGAGCAATGATCTCGGGTATCAGTGGGCCGACGAGGGGCGTCATCTCGATGAGGCGGAGGATCTCATCCGCATCGCGGTCGAGACCGAACCGGACAACCAATCCTACCTCGACAGCCTCGGATGGGTGCTTTACAAGCGCGGCAAGTTCGAGGAGGCCCGGGAGTTTCTCGATCGCGCGCTCGCGCCCGCGTCGAGGCCGGACCCGGTCGTCCTCGATCACATGGGCGATGTCCTCTATCGCCTGCAAAAACCGGACGAAGCCGTTAAACTGTGGAAGCGCTCGATGCAGCGCCTCGATGAGACCCGATCCAACCGGCAGGACCTTCGCGATCTGCGCGATCAATTGAACAGGAAGCTGGGGCAGCGGGAAAAAGGCGAACCGGTCGAGGTCGCCCCCATCGTCGAATCGGTTACCGATTGAGAGTCGCACAGGCAACGGATAACAAAGGACAACGCATGGCAGGTCACAGTCACTGGTCCAAAATCAAGCGTGCCAAGGGCGCCAACGACGCCAAGCGCGGCAAGATCTGGAGCAAGATCGCCAAGAAGATCATGATCGCGGCCAAGGGCGGCGGCGATCCGCGCGACAACCTGGCGCTCCGCTACGTCATCGACGAGGCCAAGGCCGCCAACATGCCGCGGGACACGATCGAAAAGGCGATCCTGAAGGGGACCGGGGAGCTGGGCGCGGAGAATTTCGAGTCGGTCGTCTATGAAGGCTACGGTCCGGGCGGCGTGGCGATGCTCGTGGACGGGCTGACCAACAACCGGTCGCGGACGGCCCCCGAGCTGCGCAAGATTTTCGAGGTCAACGGCGGGAATCTCGCCACCTCCGGGTCGGTGGCGTTTCAGTTCACCCGGCAGGGCGTCATCACCATCAAATCCGACGCCGCCGATGAGGACGCGCTCATGGAGCTTGCCCTCGAAGCCGGCGCCGACGATGTGCGAAACGAAGGCGAGGTCTTCGAGATCATCACCGCGCCGGCGGCTTATCTCAAGGTGAAGGAATCGATCGAGGCCGCCGGCATCCCCATCGAAGCCGGGGAAGTCGCCAATCTCCCCAACACCACCGTCGCCGTCGAGGGCGAAGTCGCCGTGAAAATCCTCAAGCTCATCGACGCCCTGGAAGACAACGACGACGTTCAGAGCGTTTCACACAACGCCGACATCCCCGAATCCGTGAATGCCTGACGCGGCTCCGCGCTCGCGCCGCCGCGATGAACCGCGCGCGGCGTCAGTGCGGGGAGACCACCTCGTCCACCGGCGTGCCGCATGGGCCACCGTCCTCGTTCTTCCTGAAGTCGATCCGCGTCCCGTCGAACGCCAGGGGGGCGTGATACCAGTGCGACATTTCCGTCGTGCCCCGCGGCACATAGTGACAGATCAGTGACCGGCGAAACCGGTCCCGGCTGGTGTTGGGGTGGCTGCCGTGAATGAGGCTTCCGTTGAAGAACAGCACGTCGCCGGCTTTCAGCTTCGTCAGGACGGGCTTCAGGCCCGGCGGGGGTTCGACATGTTCAGTGGTGAAATACTTCGTCGGATCGGATTTTTCGGGACAGGCGATGTCCAGGTGGCTGGTCCCCGGGACGACCAGCATCCCGCCGTTGTCCTCATCCGCATCGTCCACCGCGATCCAGGCGGCCATGCAGGTGCCGGGTTTGACGCGGAGATAGAAGTTATCCTGATGCAGGTCCTGTCCGCGCGCGCCCGGTGGCTTGAAGTAGAACATGCTCTGGGTCGCGACCGGCTCGTCGCCGAACAGGTCGCGCAAAGGGCCGTGCAGGCGAGGCTCGAGCATGAACCGCATCGTGAGCGGCCCGACGGGTTTGTCCGCATGGCGATGGGGATTCATCATGCGCGGGAAAAAGGAGAGGGGGTCGTTTCGGTCGTAGCCGCCTTCCATGCCGATTCGCCGCGTTTCGGAAAGGCCCTCGATCGGCCCGTCGGCATTCTGCCGCATGAAGGTTTCGCGAATTTCCCCGGCCTCTTCGGGGCTGAACAGCCCGCGGAGAATCAGGTATCCCTCGTGGTTGAACCGCTCGATTTGTCCGGGATCGAGCGCCTGTCCGGTGTCGTGCGTCATATCCGTGGCTCCTGTGCATCGCAACCGGGAGAATATGCCTCATGCCGGTGCGGGAGAAAATGGAATCCCCTGTCGAATGGATATAATATTCTGCTGAAATGGACCAAAGGCGTGAAACCCCGCATCCACCGGTCGGGCAGCTTGTGACCGGACATTTTCATGAAAAACAGGGATATTATGCGTATCGTCCCGGTGGGACGGACGATTGGCTGCTCATCCTCACATTAGGAGGAAGTGGAAGATTCGGCTACGCCGGTGGAGAGGCGATCGCCCGGCCGGGGGATATGACGCTGCTGCGCCCCCAGGCGCCGCACGATTACGGCGTCGAACCGAAACTTCGACGGTGGGAACTGCTCTGGACGCACTTCAATCCCCGGCATCACTGGCTGGAGTGGCTGGCGTGGCCGGAATGCGCCCCCGGCTTGATGCGCCTGCATCTTCCGGAAGGGGAAGTCCGACGGGAGATCACGACGCGATTCCTCGAGGCGCATGCCTATGCGGCCGGGGCGTTCCGGCGACGGGAGATGTTCGCGATGAACGCGCTCGAGGAAGTGCTGCTGCGCTGCGACACGATCAACCCGCTGTCCGAGCAGTCACGGATCGATCCGCGCGTTCGCGAGGCGATGGAGCATTGTTGCAGGCATTTTGATCGCCGGATCACGCTGGATTCCCTTGCGGAAACCGTAGGCTTGAGCGTGTCGCGCCTCGCGCACCTGTTCCGCGAGCAGACGGGCACGACGCCGCAGCGGTTCATCGAGCGCCAGCGCATCGGGCGCGCCCGGCAATTGCTGGAATGGAGCGCCATGAGCATCGGGGAGATCGCCGAGGCGGTCGGATTTGAAAACCCGTTTTATTTTTCGCTGCGGTTCAGGAAGAGCGAGGGGATCAGCCCGAAGGCCCATCGGGCGAAACGTTTCAGCCGTCCTGCGCCCCCCGGCTGAAGCGCCGGCGCTTCCGTGTGGAGCGGCGAGGCGGAATGCCCCGAATCAATCGGCGGGAATCGGATTGTTACACCGTCAGGATTTCCTGGCGCTTGTGCTCGATCACCTGATCGACCTTGCCTTCGTATTGCTTGGTCAGCTCCTGCACCTGCTCCTTGCCGGTGTTGGCTTCGTCCTCGGTGAGGTCGCCGGCTTTCTGCTCGGTGTCGATCGTTTTGTTGGCGTCGCGCCGGGCGTTGCGAATCTGGATCTTCGCGCTCTCCGCGTGCTGCTTGCACTGACCGGCGAGCTGGAGCCGTCGCTCCTGGCTGAGTGGAGGGAGGATCAGGCGAAGCTGCTTGCCGTCACTGTGCGGGGTCAATCCGATCTTGCTGTCGTTGATGGCTTTTTCGATCGCCTTGAGGTCGCCGGGGCTGAACGGCTTGATCAGGAGCTGGGTGGCTTCGGGAACGGAGATGGCCGCGATGGATTTGAGATCGGTCGGGGATCCGTAATAGTCCACCTTGATGTGTTCGACCAGCGCCGGGGAGGCCCGTCCGGTGCGGATCGCGCGAAGCTCGTGCTTCAGGTGATCGGCGGCTTTCTCCATCTGTTCTTCGCACTCGAGCAAAACGTCGTCAACGGGCATGGTCGGTTCCTCTCATCGGCTTGCTTTACGGGTTGATCGTCGTTCCGACCGCTTCGCCGCGGACGGCCCGGGCGATGTTCCCCGGGGTTTTCATGTCGAAGACGACCAGTGGAATCTTGTTTTCCATGCAAAGCGTGATCGCGGTCAGGTCCATCACGCGAAGCTGGTCGCGGTGGACCTGTTCGTAGCTGATTTTGTCGTAGCGTTTGGCGGACGGGTCTTTTTTGGGGTCGGCGGTGTAAATGCCATCGACCTTGGTCGCCTTCATCAGCACGTCGGCGCGGATTTCGGTGGCGCGGAGCGCGGCACAGGTGTCGGTGGTGAAGAAGGGGTTGCCGGTTCCGGCGGCGAGGATGATGACCCGTCCTTTTTCGAGATGCCGCACGGCGCGGCGCCGGATGAAAGGCTCGCAGACGCTGTGGACGCTGATCGCCGACAGCACCCGCGTGGGCTGCCCGAGGCGCTCCATGGTCTCCTGGATCGCCAGGGCGTTGAGGACGGTCGCGAGCATGCCCATATAGTCGGCGGTGCCGCGGGGAATGTGCCCGTCCTTGGCGAAGGTCGCGCCGCGGATGAAATTCCCGCCGCCGACAACGACCGCGAGCTGCACGCCCATCTTCGCGACATCGACGCATTGCTGCGCGATGGTCTCCAGCTCCTCGGCGTCGATGCCGAATCCGCCTTCATTGCAGAAGCCCTCGCCGCTGATTTTGAGAAGAACACGTTTATACATAGGCTCGTCGGAAGGCATAGGCGAGGCATTATAGCGATACGGCGCTCGCGGGCGAGAGGAGAAAGCGAATGCCCCGTCGAATCGGGGAAAAAAGGACGCAAAACGACGGGGGGATCGAATGCCCGGCGATCGCGCGTCCGGCGGGGGCGCCCCTCGTTTCCGCAAGCGTCTCATCCCCTCCGCCCGTTTCGTCCGATAGGAGAGGCGGATGAGCATCGTTTTGATCGGATACCGGGGCTGCGGCAAAACCACGATCGGTCGCAAACTCGCCGATCGCTTGTGGCAGCCGTTCATCGACACCGATGAGCTGATCGTCCGCAAGGCGGGCAAAAGCATCCGGGACATTTTCGAGCAGGATGGCGAGGCGGCGTTCCGCGATCTCGAATCGGCGGTTGTCCGCGAGGTCGCGCGGCTCGAGGATCATGTGATCTCCCTGGGCGGGGGGGCGGCGGGGCGCGCGGAGAATCGGGAGGCGCTCCGGGAGGCCGGCCACCGGATCATCTATCTTCGATGCGACGCCGCAGTGCTTCACGCCCGCATTCACGCCGATCCCGCGACCGCCGACAATCGCCCGAGCCTCACCGCGCTCGGCGGGGGGATCGAGGAGATCGAGCGGCTTCTGGCGGAGCGCGAGCCGCTGTATCGCGCCCTGATGACCTCCGAACTCGACGTGACGCGCCTTTCGCCGGAGGATGCGGTCGTGTATGTCGTAAGATTGTTGTGACCCGGTTGCCTCCCGTCGATACGGGAGGGCCGGCGTCGAGGCCGCGAAATGGAATGCCCCATCTGACCCTCATCCTCTTTCTCTTCGTCCTGGGCGCATGCGTCGGCAGCTTTCTGAACGTCGTGGTCTGGCGGATGCCGCGCGGGAAATCGCTGGTGTCCCCGCCTTCGCATTGCCCGAAGTGCATGCATCCGCTGGCGTGGCATGACAACATTCCCGTCCTCGGGTGGATCCTGCTGCGCGGCAAATGCCGGTATTGCGCCGATCCGATCGCCTCGCGCTATCCGATCGTCGAGGCCGTCACCGGCCTGTTGTTCGTGTTCTTCTACGTGATGTTCTTCATCATCGGTGAAGGGCCTTGCGCGCCGGTGCAGGCGACGACGACCAACGTGTGGGGGGAGACGATCGCCACGCGATCGATGATGACGCTCGCGCGCGACTGGCCTGTTTACGCGCTCTATATGTTCCTGATCGGCGCGCTACTGGCATCGAGCCTCATCGACGCCGAACTCTTCATCATCCCGATCGAGATTCCGTGGGTCTGCGCCGGTGTGGGCATTCTTGGACACGCGATTTTCGACGCGCCCGGGTTGCCCGGGGCGCTGAACGCGAACGCCACGGCGGCCGCCCTCGCCGCAGGCGCCGGCCTGGGGCTGATCGTGAGCCTGTCGCTCTGGTGGCAGGGGATTCTTCCGACAAGTTTTCCCGAAGGCGAGCCGCTGCTGGAGGTCGATCGGGCCGCGGTCGCCGCGGAAGCCGAGCAGGCGCGGGCCGAAGGCCGACAACCCCCGCCCCTGCCGCCTCCGTACACGCCGCGCGGGATTCGGCGCGAAATGCGCAAGGAAATCCTCTTTCTCCTCCCTCCGGCGCTGCTGGGTTTCACCTGGCTGGTGTTGACGAGCACCGTGGAGCCTGTTCGCGGGATGTGGCTGTCGTGGATGGGACACGACTGGCTGACCGGCCTGCTCGGGTCGATTCTCGGCGCGCTGATCGGCGGGTTTGTCGTCTGGATGACGCGAATCATCGGGACGCTCGGCTTCGGTCGGGTCGCGATGGGCCTCGGCGATGTGCATCTGATGTTCGGCGTGGGGGCGATCCTCGGCGCCGCCGGCACGACCGTCGCGTTCTTCATCGCGCCGTTCTTCGGGATTCTCCTGGCGATCTATATGCTGTTGACCGGGACTCGCCGCGAGATGCCGTTCGGTCCCTATCTCAGTTTAGGCACGGCCGCCGTCATGCTATTCTATTGCCGGATCATGGATTACCTCTCTCCCGGCATGGAAGGGCTGGTGATCGTGCTGCACGACCTGTTCACTTGAGACCAATCGAAAGGGAACGACATGGGAAGCCTGTGGTTGAAAATCAAAATCTGGACGAAGGGAATCGTCTTCGGATTGCTCACCCTCTACGCGCTGATTTTCCTGCTCATGAATACGGGACAGGAGGCGGTGACGCTCTGGTTCTGGCGGAAGACGGAACTGACGATTTCGCCGCTGCTGCTGGTGTTCGTCACGTTCGTCCTCGGGATAGTGGCCGCGCTGCTGATCCGCACGATTTTCACGACCCTCCGGCAGATGCGCTCCGCGCGGGAGCAGACCCGCACCGAGCGACTCGAGCGCGAGATGCAATCGATGAAATCCAAGGCCGCCATGCTCCAGCGCAAACCAGACTCGGGCCACACGCCGCCCTAGCGCGGTGGCCCAGGTGAACCATCCCGTGGGCATCACCATCACTATTTTCGAGCGGTGCATCGTCTTGGAATTTGTCCCGCGTTCCCGTAGGATTTGCCGGAAACCGAAAGGAGTCGACAATGGCGATGATGCGCATGGGATGGGTGGTTATGGGACTGGCGGGCGGCCTGCTGATGGGTTGCCAGAACAAGCTGGCGGACGACAACGTGGCGCTGCACCGCGAGAATCGCGAGTTGCGCGCCGAGCTGGCCGCGCGGAGCAACCAGCTCCGGGCCGCGCCCGATCCGTCGGAGCTTGCGGCGTTGCAAAACGAAATCGCCCAGCGCGACGCCAAGATCCAGGAACTGGAGACCTCCCTCCGTCAACCGACTCCGGGGCAATCCAACCCCGGCATTGCGGGGATCGAGACGAGCTATGACGCTTCGGCCGGGACCGTCACCGTCAATCTTCCCGGCGATGTGCTGTTCGATTCCGGCTCGGTGACCCTGAAGGAATCGGCCAAGTCCACCTTGAGCAAGGTGGCCACCGCCATCAAGAGCGATTACTCCGGCCGGGCGGTGCGCGTCGAAGGCCACACCGATTCCGATCCGATCCGCAAGACGCAGGGAAAGTGGGATGACAATCTCGATTTGTCTCTGAATCGCGCCGCGGCCGTCACCCGCTATCTCGAAAGCCAGGGCGTTCCCCCGAAGCTCATCACCACCAGCGGTTTCGGTCCGCACCAGCCGCGCGGCGCCAACAAGGCGCAGAACCGCCGGGTGGATATCGTCGTCGTTGTGAAGTGATTGCATGAAACGTGAAGACGTGAAAAAATCCCTGAATTTCCCGCGTTTTCACGTTTGATGACCCCCATGTCCATCGCCATCATTGATTACGGCATGGCCAACCTGCGGTCGGTCCAGAAGGCCTTTCAGCAGGTCGGGCAGGATGCGGAGATCATTTCCGATCCCGGCGGGATCGCGCGCGCGGATCGGATCGTTCTGCCCGGCGTGGGGGCGTTCCGGGATGCCGTCGCCACGCTGCGCGAGCGGCATTTCGTCGATCCGATCGTCGAGCACATCGCCCGAGGCCGGCCGTTCCTGGGGATCTGCCTCGGTCTGCAAATGCTCTTCGAGGTCAGCCACGAGGACGGCACGCACCAGGGGCTGGGCATTCTGCCCGGCGAGTGCGTGCGTTTCGACGTGGATGAGACGATGCGGCTCAAGGTTCCGCACATGGGCTGGAACGCCCTGAAGTTCCGCGGCGATTCACCGCTGCATCAGGATTTGGGCGATGGTTGCTGCGTCTATTTCGTTCACAGCTATCACGTCGTCCCGCGTGACGGGGAGATCATCGCCACCGTCACCGACTACGGCCGCGAGTTCGTCAGCAGCATCCGGCGCGACAATGTGATGGCCACCCAGTTCCACCCGGAAAAAAGCCAGGCGGTGGGCCTTAAAATCCTGCAAAACTTCGCCAGATTGTGATCTTTCGGGGATATTCGCGCTTATACCAGGTTATTGGGACTTTACATTGGCTGGACAGGGCCTATGATCTGGCCGACCTGAACCGTACCAGTGGGTGGTCCGGCAGACTGTCTATCCTTTTGGGGCGGTCTTCATCATGAAGACGCTTAAGATTGTGGGTACTATGAAAACGTTTCTTGCCATGACGGTGTTGGGAGTCGGCGCTGCCCATGCGGCGGCCGCGACCACGCCCGTTTCCAGCCCGCCTTCCGGCGAGGCTTCGCATCTGCAGATTCTCGAGGCCGTCTACGGCGGTAGCTTCACCGCGAGCGGTCTGGATTTCGTCAGCGACGGCGGGGTGACCGCCACTCGCGTGGACGACGCCGCCGATGAGATCAGCGCGCTCGAGGCTTTCTCGGCCCGCGCGGTCGCGAAGTTCGGCTCGTTCCAGCAGGCGTTCGGCTATTCGCAGAACGGCTCGTTCAACCAGCTCTTCAACATCACCGGCAGCGGCTTCGCCGTCAGCGGCGACGGTTTCGCGGCGCCGGGCGGCGAGCCGATCACCTTCGGCGTCAATGGCACCAAGGGCCTGTTCTCGTCCGTCGCGACGGAAAACCCCTTCGACGCCGATCAACTGGTGACCTACGAGATCACCGGACTGAACGGCGCGTCCACCTGGTTGCTTTTCTGGGAAGACCAGACGCTCGACAAGAGTGATCGCGACTTCAACGACGCGGTGGTCGAAGTCTCCGCCGCCAGCGTGATCCCGCTTCCCCCGGCCGCTCTGACGGGGATCGCCACCCTGCTCGGCACGGGCGCGATGGGCGTGATCCGTCGTCGTCGTCAGTCGCGGTAAACCCGGCTGGTCGCAGTCTGATTCACAAACGCAAAGGGACGGCCTTCATCGGTCGTCCCTTTGTTCGTTTCCGCGCCTCGGATACCGATGTGCGTCCGCTCCGCTTACAATGCCCGCCATGCCGACGCGATTGATCGAGATTGTCGAACAGTTCCCCGCCTGCCGCGTGGTGTTGATCGGGGACTTCATGATGGACAAGTACGTCTTCGGGAAGACCGAGCGCGTCAGTCCCGAGGCGCCGATACCGGTGCTGCGGTTCGATCGCGAGGAATGGCGTCCCGGCGGGGCGGGCTTCGTGCTGTCGGGGCTGGCGACCCTCGGCGCCGCGGTGCGCGCCGTCGGGGTTGTCGGGACCGATGAAGCCGGCGACCGCCTGCTCGAACATCTCAAGGCACTGGGCGGCGACATCCAGGGAATCGCGCGCCTCGCGCATCGTCCCACGGTCACCAAGGTTCGTCTGCTCGGTTCGTCCGAGGACAAAAGCCCCCAGCAGATGATCCGCCTGGATGTCGAGCGGTCCGATCCGGTCGATATCGCGACCGCGGAGTTGCTCATCGCCCGCGCCGCCGAAGCGCTCGAGGGCGCGGAGATGCTCTGCATCGAGGATTATGACAAGGGGGTTCTCACCCCCGAGGTGACGCGGCGGGTCATCGCGATGGCCCGCGAGCGGAACATTCCCGTGATGATCGATCCGGCGCGTCTGAACGATTATTCCAAGTATCGCGGGGCGACGCTGCTCAAGCTGAATCGGCCTGAAGTCGAGCGCGCCACCGGCATGCCCGCCCACACGCCCGACCAGTGCCGCGCCGCCGCCGAGCGGCTGCTGTCGTCCCATGATCTGGAGGCGGTCGTCGTCACGCTGAACGATCTAGGCTCCTATCTCGCGACCCGCGAGGGTGTGCGCGAGTTGCTGTCGGGGCGCAGGCGCCAGGTCGCCGATCCCACCGGCGCCGGGGACATGGTGCTCGCCACGCTCTGTTCGGCCAGGGCCGCGGGCGCGAGCTGGCACGAGGCGGTGACGCTGGCCAACGCGGCGGGGGGGCTGGAGGTCGAAAAGGTCGGCTGCGTGCCGATCACGCGCGATGAAATCGTCCATGACCTGCTCGTCGAGCAGCGCATCGCCGTGGGCAAGCAGCGGACGCTCGAACGTCTGCTGCCCGAGCTTCGCCGACACCGCGAGGCGGGTAAGCGGATCGTCTTCACCAACGGTTGCTTCGACCTGATCCACCTTGGGCATGTGAAGTATTTTCAGTTCGCCAAGGCGCAGGGCGATCTGCTGGTGGTCGGGGTGAACACCGACAACGGCATTCGCAGGCTGAAGGGATCCAAGCGGCCGATCATCAACGAGCACGATCGCCTCAGCGTGCTCGAGGAATTGGAGAGCATCGACTATCTCGTTCGATTCGATGAGGACACGCCGATCGGCCTGATCGAGCGGATTTGCCCGGACGTGCTGGTGAAAGGCGCGGATTATCAGAAGGAGCAGGTGGTGGGCTGGGAGATTGTGGAATCACGAGGCGGGCGGGTCGCGCTGGCGCCTCTCATTGACGGTCGCAGCACCTCCGCGGTGATTCAGCGGATTCTGGAGGCGTACAAGTGAACGCCTTGGCGAAGCAAGGTCTTCCCAGCGTGCCATCGCCGCGGTCTTCCCTCCGCTCCGCGGCCTGATCCTCGCCGCGTGGAGGCGGCATCCATCAGGGCAGGACGGGTTCGATGTTGTCGAGCGTGCCGGCGCCCTCGGGGCACTGGATGTTGGTGATCGCCTCGGCGCGCTGATAGTCCCTCT
>CAYUNS010000085.1:0-13503 GCA_964446155.1 uncultured Tepidisphaeraceae bacterium
ACATTGGGTCGCTCGGCAAAGACCTGCCGGCGTTGTGGCCGGGTTTGGCAAGCATCGCCCTGGCTGAGCGAACGCGGCAGAACCTTGGAGACCTGACAGGCAAGGTGAGTATCGAACGGCGGATTTACATCAGCAGCCTCAAGGGAATCGACGCGTCAGGGATGGCCGCCGCCGTGCGTGGGCATTGGGCGGTGGAGAACAGCCTGCATTGGCAACTGGACATCAGCTTCGGCGAAGACCAGAACCGCACCCGCAAAGGACACGGGGCCGAGAACTACTCCCGGCTGTGCCGAATCGCATTGAACCTGCTCAGGCGAGACACCAGCATCAAGGCGGGCATCAAAACCAAACGACTCAACGCAGGCTGGGACCACGATTACCTCTTGCGACTTATCTGCCAGTGAAGATGCAATCGCCCTGCACCGATTGACGATCGGCCGGCGGATTCCACCGCCGGCGTCCGGCGTGCATTGGGGGGAATCTATGCCGACTTCTTCAACGGTCGCTCGCCCCGCACCGCCTGCGCCTCCGTGCCGGCATTCTCCCCTGCGGCGATTCTTGCTCTCGCCAGGCTGATCCGACGGGACCATTTGCTTCGAATGTTCTGCCGCCAGGCGAGTTGCACAATCAGGTAGGATGACACGGACATGGCGATCGCGAACACCAGCGATCCCACATAAATCGGCGCGCCGATCGACATCAGCGTGTCGCTGACCCATTGCCAGTCGATCCAGTTGCGCCAGTTCATGAACTGTGAGAGCAGACTCTCGTCGCCCGACGACGCCGGAATCCCCAGCAGCCGCCGGCCGATCAGGTATTGCATGTAATAGAAGAAGGGCATGGTGAATGGATTCGTGATCCACACCAGCGCCGCGGAGATCGCCACATTGGCCCGGAATTGAATGGCGCAGAACACCGAGGGCAGCATCTGGAACGGCATGGGGATGAACGCCCAGAACATCCCGATCGCGAACGCCCGTGAAACGGACGCCCGATTCAAATGCCACAGGTTCGGTTGATGGAGAATCTTTCCGAAGACGCGCATCATGCTCGAGGTGCGGATGCGGTCGGGGTCCGGCGTGTATTTTCGGAAAAATCGTCGGGTCATGCTCCGTTCGATCCTTTTTGAAAAGTGGTCGGGCTTCCCTGTTATCGGCGCGCCCTCACCAGGGCTGCACGTCAATTTGCTTCAGCAGGGTCTGGACCTGCTCGGGATGCACGCAACCCGACAGGGCGTTCATCGCGTTGGCCGCACCGCACGCGGCGCCGAGCCGCGACGCTTCGGACAAATCCATCCCGCGCGCGATTCCCACCGCAAGCCCGGCCGCAAATGAGTCGCCCGATCCGATCGGGCTGACGGCTTTCACCGCGGGCACGCGAATCCACCAGAAGGCCCGGCCGTCCGATGCGATCGCTCCGTCCGGTCCCATCGTCACCACCGCCCATCGCGGTCCCTTCTCCAGAAGCGACAGGATGGCTTCGCGCAGATCCTGGTCGTTGTCGATCGCGCGTCCCAGCGTCGCGGCCAACTCCGCACGATTGGGTTTCACCAGCATCGGGCCGTGTTTCGCCGCCAGCCGCAGGGCTTCCTCCCGCGCATCAACGATGCAGGGGATGTTATCGCGCGACAGCGCTTCCACGCATCGGGCATAAAGATTTTCCGGCGCGCCGGGCGGCAGCGAGCCGGACAGAACGGCGACGCGGGCTTCGGGCGCGTGCGCCCGCACCTTGTCGAGCATCGCCTCGTAAGCAGCCGGCTCGACCGGCCGAGCCTCCTCCACCAGTTCCGTCGCCTGCCCGGTTCGTCGGTCGATCACCGTGATACAGGTGCGGGTGTTGGGCGCGACCTCCACAAAATCATGCCCGATGCCCATTTCCTCGAGCCGCGCGCGAATGAATCGCCCGCTTGTTCCGCCGAGGAATCCGGTCGCGAGGACCGGTTCACCGAGCACATGCGTCACGGCGGCGACATTGATCGATTTTCCCGAGGCCGTTTCCGTCACCCCAATGGCGCGGTTCACCGCGTCGATCGCCACGCGATCGAACTCCATCATCCGCTGCACCGCCGGTGTCGTGCCCACACAAAGAATCATGAATCCATATGAGAATACAAGGAGATCCCCTTCATCGCGAGCGGAGCCAACCCCGTCAACGCGGCACAACAGTGATTACGGGATGGACACGGTGGTCTGTTCAAAAAATTCAGAGACGCCGCGCGGAGGGTTGACACTTTCACCGGACGTTCACATAATGCTTTCGCCGCTGGATTTCCCCCGGAGAAGGCTCCCCCCCTCCTTCTCCACTCCAGCGGCATTTTTTATGCGCTGACCGAACGGCATCGAGCCGGATGAGCGCGCCGCCGCATCACCTCTCACGAAAACATCAGCCCGGCGGATCGATTTCCAGGAGCATTTCGATGGTGCTGGCGCGAAATTCGCAGGACTGGAACAGTTGCCTTGCGGCGGAGTTTTCGGCGGCGGTGTCGAGGCGGATCTGCCGCACGCCGATCTCCCGGAAACGCTCGATGGTGAGCATCACCATCCGCCGGGCGAGACCTTCGTGGCGGTAGCCCGGATCGATCCATAGATCGTGGATGAAACCGAACTCGCGCACCCGGTAAATCGGGATTTCCCGTTCCACGGTCGCGATGAGAAAACCGACAGGCAGCGGGGCGGTTGCTTCGGTGTCGCGGTCGGCGACGAGGAAGACACTGCGTGGATCGTCGGCGCGGGCGATGAGCCAGTCGCGATAGAGATCGGCGGGCGTCTTGCGAAAGCCGTACTTGGCCGGATCGAGCGCTTCGTGCATTTGTCCAATGGCGTTGACCATGGGCAGGACGAGCGGCACGTCGTCGACTGTGGCGGGGCGGATATTCATGCACATTTCCAGGTCTTTAAGGGTTGTTCGCCGGCAAGGGCCGCTTCGGCAGTTCCCGGCGGAAATAGCGCAGCCAGTTCCCGCCCATGATTCCCCGAACGGCATCATCGGGGAACCCGGCGCTCGACAGCGCGTCGGCGAGGATCGGCAGATCGGATGACGTCGCGATTTCCACGGGAATTTGTTCCCGGCCAAGCCCGCCGTCCATGTCCGTGCCGATCGCCACATGCCCGGCATTGCCCGCGAGATCGCAGATGTGCCGGAGGTGATGAACGACATCCTCGAGTGTCGCCCGCCGGGGTGGCTCGCCGGGCGGGATCAGGAAGCGATCGAAGAAATTGATGCCGATCACGCCGCCCCGCGCGATCAGCGCGCGGATCATTTTGTCGGAGAGTTGCCGATCCGTTGGAACGATCGCGCGGCAGTTGGAATGCGAGGCGATCACCGGCCCGGGCGAGAGATCGAGCAGTTGCCAGAACGACTCCTCCGCGAGATGCGACGCATCGTGGATGATGCGCAGCTCGTCGAGCGCCTTCACCAGCTCGATGCCTTCGGGGGTGATTGGTCCGGGCGCGCCGGTTCCGCCGGCATATCGCGTCCGTCGCCACGCCAGTCCCACGATGCGCACGCCGGCCTGAAACCAGAGCGTCGCATCGAGCGGGCTGAGGATGGGATCGGCGCCCTCGAGCAGCAGAATCGTGTGAATCGGATCGGCCTTGGATTCGTCCGCGGGCAGGTCGTCCGATTCGGTGACAATGCGAATCCGCTTGGCGCCGCGCTGCGTCATGTACCACTGAAGCTGTCGCCATCCGGCTTCGCGCGCCTCGGCGGGCGTGCGATATCCGTGATTGCTCCCCTCATGCGGCTCGCAAAAGATCGTCGCGCAGATCAGCCCGACTCCGCCGGCGCGCAGGTCGGGCAGACCGACCGTGGGAATGCCTTCCGCGTCCGGCAGTTGTTCCCGCGCCGGTTGAAGCACGTTGCGCCCGCGCAACGCGTTGTAGGCGAGATCGAGATGGGCATCGACAATCATCATGGGCGAGTTATCCCCGTTTTGTGATGAAATGTGAATGGGGAAGCCTCATCCGCTCGACAGCGCCACGAGATGTCGGACCACGCTTCGGCCCAGCGCGCGGAGGTGATAGCCGCCCTCAAGGACGCTGATGACCCGTCCTTCGCAGTGGCGGTCGGCCGCCGCGACAAGCGAGCGGGTCATCAGCTCGAAGCCGTCTTCGCTCAGGTTGATCTGCGCCAACGGATCGTCCCGATGCGCGTCGAATCCGGCGGAGATGAGCAGCGCCTCCGGGCGGAATTCATCCAGCTCAGGAAGAACCCGGGCATCGACGACGCGCAGATACGCCTCATCCTCCACGCCGGGATCGAACGGCAGGTTCAGCGTCAATCCCCTGCCGCGCCCTGCGCCGATCTCCCATCCATAGCCCGATCCGGGATAGCAGGTGCGGGGGTCCTGGTGCAGGCTGATGAAGAAGACGGAAGGGTCGTCCTCGAACGCGGCCTGGGTTCCGTTGCCGTGATGCACATCGAAATCCACGATCGCCACGCGCTGCACACCGTAAACCTGCTGAAGGTATTTCGCTGCGATCGCGACATTCGAGAACAGGCAAAAGCCCATGGCGCGATCCGGCTCGGCGTGATGTCCGGGGGGGCGGACGGCGGCGAAGGCGCGTCGGGCGCGCCCGGTCATCACCGCATCGCACGATTCCAGCAGCGCCCCCAGCGACAGCAGCGCGGTCTTCCAACTCGCGGCCATGACCGGCGTATCCCCCTGGTCCAGCACGCCGCCCACCTCGCACATCCGCCGCACGCGCGCGAGATGGCTTGATGGATGCACCGTGCGCAGCCACTTCTCATCCGCTGGTTGCGGCTCGATCTCGAGCAGCGGGGGCAGACCCAACGGAGCAAGTCCAAGGTCGATGGGGATCGGCGAGGGAGAAGGGGAATCGATCAGTCCCGCGTCGCGGACCGCCTTCCAGATGGTGCGGATTCGATCCGGGCGCTCGGGGTGATGCTCGCCGGTGAGATGATCGACGAATCGGTGGTGCGTGGAGAATGCAATCATGGCGTCTTACCGATTCGCGTACATCATGTTCCGCATGCCGATCCAGTAGGTGTTGAAGAGATATCCCGCCGCCACGACGACCTCGCCGCTGAGAATATACAGATACGTCGTGACATTTTCCGCGCCGAGGATCCCCCGCGTCAGCAGAAGGCGGAATCCCAGCACCGTTATCATCGCCGTCGCGGCGACGGGCAGGTAGTGGGCGGCGTGGTAATACATGCCCCGGCGCACCGCGATGAGCGGCATGCGCAGCCCGCGATAGGTCGCCTCCCAGTGGGTGAGGCGCGCCGCGAGCCATGTGGTCATGGACAGCGTCACCACGATGAAGAGGATCGATCCGATCCAGATCGGCAGCGCCAGCCGGTCCGTCCAGCGGTGTCCGATGAAGGCCCAGTACCAGGTGGCATGCGCCGTCGCGGCGGTTCCCAGAAAAAGGGCGGCCAGAATCCAGTGTCCCCTTGCGAATCGACGCGCGGCGTCGGTGTCGCCCCGCGTCACCAGGGTTCGATGGAAACGAGTCGGATGAAAGAGCACCGCGACGGTCGTGGTCAGGAAGCGTCCGATCATCCCTCGCGGGTTGGAGGGATCCTCCCACGCCGCCGGCCGGCGCAGGGTGTCGGCGAGGCTCTCGCTCGTCGGGACGCCACATTCGGGACAGTTTGCCCCGTCCGGCAATCCGTTAAGGATGTAACCGCATTTCTCGCACAACAGGTCGGTTTCACGGGGTACGATCACGGCGCGGGGCATTGTCGTATGGTATACTTGTCGGGTTGTCGAAGTCATCCGGCGTGGTTTTGAGAAGAGAGGTTGCGGAGGTTGGTGTTCATGTCGTGGAATCGAAAAGTCATCGGCGCCGGGCTGATCGGATTGTTGACGTTCATGGGATGCGACCCTCCCCAGGCGCCTCCGACCGTCGATCCGGACGGCGCCGCCGCGCCCACCGAGGATGCGGTGCAGGCGACGACCGCCCAGCCGCCCGCGACGCGCCCCGCGGCGTCGCATATCGTGATCGACCGCCAGCCTCACGAATTTCCCGCCGCGAGGCTTCAACTTATCCGTCGTGACGACCAGACCTTCGCCACGCTGTTCAGCGACGATCCCCGTGAGGCGCTGCGTCCCGATTTCTCCGGCAACAGCTTCTATCTTGAAATGACGCTGGACGCCATGCCCCCGGATCTTTCCGCCGATGGGTGGGCGCACAAATCACTCACCAGCGAGCGGCAGGACACGGTGAACGGCATTTTCCTGAACGGGACGCGCGTTCACCTTCAGCCGTTCGACGTGCGGGTGGAATTCGAAGGCGATCTGTCGGGGATGACGGTTCATCTCGACGGCTATTTCTTCGCCTTTCGCGGCGATTCGGCAACCGACGTGGGGCGGATGGTGCTGGTCCATGCCCAACTGCCCGTCGTGCCGGAAATAAGGAAGTGAGGCGCATCGGTTTCGCCTCGCGCGCTTATCCGCCGATCACGCGGCGGATGTCTTCCTTCATGTCGATGACGGCCTGCTCGATACACTTTTCCCAGTTGTCGCCGAACCGCTCGATGTATTTCGGTTCCCTGTGCGCATACAGGATGCTGCGGCTGGCGGAGACGAGCGCGCCTTTGCCATCCCTGAAGGCCGATCGCGTCATCTCGGCGGTCGCGCCCTGCGCGCCGTAACCGGGAAGAAGGAAGATCGATCGGGGCAGGCGCTCACGGAGGCTCCGCATCGTATGCGCCTGGGTGGCGCCGACCACCGCGCCGATGGAACTGTATCCGCGCGACCCCACCAGTCCCTCCGCTTCGGCCAGCGGCGCGAGCTGGTCGGCCAGGGCTTCGCTCCAGGTGCGGCCGTCCTCGAGCTTCGCATCCTGCAACGCCGCCGATCCCGGATTGCTGGTGCGAACGAGCACGAACAGCCCCTTGCCGAACCGCTTGGCGGTATCGATGAACGGCGCGATCGTGTCCAGCCCGCAAAAGGGATTCACCGTCACCGCGTCGGGGATGACGATATCCTCCAACTCGTCGAACGGGGAATTCGCCAGATGTCCCTGGGCATACGCCGACGCCGTGCTGCCGATGTCGCCGCGCTTGATGTCGCCGATGACGAGCAGGTCCAGCTCCGCCGCCTCCTGCACGAGGCTGTAGTAGGCTTCGACGCCCTCCCACAGGTATTTTTCAAAATAGGCGGATTGAAGCTTCACGCACGGCACATGCGGCGCGACGATCTTCAGCACCGAGGTGGCGAACGAAAGAATCGCGTCGATCGCGGCCTCGGCGTCGTTGGGATTGCGCGTCGCGGTCTCGCCGGCGACGGCGTCGGGGAGCAGGTCGAAGATCGGATCAATGCCGACGCAAATCGGCGCGCCCTTTCGATCCACGGCATCCAGCAGGCGGTCGGAGAAGATGTCTGACACCAGGCGTTCCTTTGATCGGGGTAAGGGGACACGAATCAAAGGGGCGATGATAGGGAAGCGGGGAGGGTTCGTCGATGCGTCAATCGCTCGAATCGTGAAAAACCCGCAGGTGGGGGGAACTTTCCAAAAAATGTGAAGATTCCTGTTGAAACTCCTTCGTTTATTATGGATTCTGTTTCTGGAGACGGAGGGGGTTGACCTTCCTTAACGGACGATTGTCAGGAGGTGCGAAACGAAGCCAACTTGAAGGTGTTGAAAAGCAGCGCAGGCCGACAGAGGCGAAAATCGCCTCGATGCCGGCCTGACGCTGCCGGAGACAGAATGTCTCCGGTCGTGATTTCAGTGAGAATGCTTATCGCTTCCGTCGATCGCGACGGGCTTTTCGCTTCTTGCTGCCGATCTTGCGTCGGCGCCGCGGCTTGGCCATGCGTGGTCTCCTTTCACACCTGTGACATTATCGTATTTGGCCCGGTAGGGTAGCGACGATGGGCACAAGAGTCTAGCGGACCACGGAAGGCAATTCGGCATTTTTACGACCGGGGGCGCCGAACGCGTCCTTTCAGGGATCGCCGACGGCACGGCGGTTGCTTGTTTTGCTCCCGCCGTCAGGGGTGAACGCTTTTTCATAAGGAGTCCGCGCAATGATTAAGCTGGAAGCCGGAAACGTGTTGCTTAAACCGTCACAACGCAAGCAGGTCATGGCCTGGCTGAAGCGCTCGCTTCGGCTTGGCGAGCGCCTGGGGAATTTCATGCTGACGCTCGTTCTGCATCGGACCGGCAAACAAGTCGAGGTCCAGGCCCAGGTTCACGACTCCGCCGGCGACTTCACCTGTCGCATCCGGCGAACCGACTGGAAAAACGCCTTGCGCGACGTGTGTCGGCTCATTTCCGTTCGCCTTCACGACCAGCGCCTCGGCCGTGTCGTCGCCTGACGCCACCAGTTTTTTGCATTCACAGGATGGCTTCCTCTCGTCACGGTTGTGACGAGAGGACGCCGTTCCCATGCTCATTCATTCCCGGTTGTAAACCAAGAAGAGGGAGGCGGGGCTTTCAGGCACGCTTCCGTGTGGTGGTGTTCGATGTATTTCAGTGCGATTGGTGTGCGTCCCGTGTCGGATCAACTGGGCAGGATGTGAACGGGGAAATAGTCATGTCCGCCGAGCGCCAGCAGGAAATTGACCAGCAGCCAGGTGGCGGCGGCGAGAGCCTCGCCGAAGATCAGCCCAATGAACAAAGGCCGGCCCCACTGGAACAGTGAAGCCCCTCCGAAGCGCAGCAGCAGCGTCTTCAACGCCCAGCCGATCATGAGGCTGTACCATGCCTCGCCCATGTACCAGGTGAAGCACGCGACATAGCCCACCGGCATCAGCGGCCAGGCCGTGTAACGCAGGGTCAGCACCTGTAACAAGGCGGCAATGCCCATGCCGATGGAGAGGTGTCCCAGCGGGGAATAAGACAGCTCGGTTGTCGCTGTCTGCGCCACCCGCTTCACCGGGTCCGCCAGGTCCAGTTGCGGGCGATCTCCCAGTCCTTGCGGATTGATGACCTGCGGTCCCATGCTCGTCAGAGGGGTGGCGTGGGTGTAGTACATGCGCAGCGAGCTGTAGCATCCCACCACCATGCCGACCACCAACGCCCATCCCATCACCGCGATGATCGCGCGGTAACGGGGTTGTTGAGGCGAGATTTCCTCCTCGACGCGCAGGGCGTGGGCCGCCATGGGCATGAGCGATTCGCGCGTGCTCAGCGCGCCCATCGGAGCGGTCAGTCCGGCGATGACCGCATCCTTGACCGTCACCGTTCCGGCGGGGGCGAGGGCGAATAGATGGGTGTGGGAGCCGTAAAAGCGAAAGAAGGGGACTCCGGTTTCGGCGACGAATCGCGTGATGACCAGTTGCGCCAGCAGGATCAGTCCGACGATCGCCGTCGCCACCCAGATTTGCATGCCCACCACCACGAGCCATGTGAACATGACACCGCAGGCCAACACAAAAGCGAGGGCCGGCAGGCGATAGGAGCCATCGGTCGAGGCGGTACGGACATCGCCGGGGGAGCGGAAATGGAGCAGGTCTCCGATCACGCGGATAAAGTGACGCCGTCCGATCCACAACATGCCCCCGACGAAGACGAGGCTCGCGCCCAGATGCTGGTATTCCGTCGCCGGCCTGGGCAGTTCCGTCCCGAAGTTGCGAAGCTGTACGTTATAGAGATCGACGAGCAGGAAGGTGGCCCAGAGGCTGAAGGCCACCCGGGCACGCACAAAATAGGTGAGACCGATGAACGTGAAGTAGATGGTCGCCGACTTGATGCCGCCGCCAAGGTAGACCCAGGGGCGTTCGGAGAAGATCCCGCTCAGATTGTAGGAGAGCGGAATCTCCGGCACATGGTTTGGAAAATGCGGGCTGAGCGCGTTGATGTTGTGGATCGCGAAGACCGCGCCCAGGGCGATCCAGAACAGGGGATCGGCGAAAAGCTGGTTGAACCATCGTCCTCGCGGTGGAGGCTCGATGATGGCGGCCTGGATCTGTCCCAGCGGAAAGGGAAGACGCTCGTTGTTTGTCCATTGCGGGACCACGATCATCGCCAGTGCCAGCATCGCCGTCATCCAGGCGGCGATGAACACGCCCCATCCAAGCAGGGACGGAATCCATGCGGCATAGGGAATGGCCTCGCCGGGCTGGACGCGACTGTAGAAGAGCATCATCACCGGATCATTGCGCCCATGGGCGATGTCGGTGATGGGGAAGACCCAACTGGGCAGCGTGATGCCGCTGAATATCTGCCAGAAGATGGGGTCTTCCTGGCCGAGGTGGAAAGGGGCCACGAGCATCGGCAGCCAGAATCGCAACAGTCCCTGGGTGGGAATGGCGCTGGCGGCCAGAAGCATCGCGAGGACCACCGCCATTTCCCGCGCGGACAGCGCCTGTCGCGGGGCAAACCGGCTCAGGGGCGCGTTGACGACGACGACCAGAAACAGGAGCGCCAACACGACCACCAGCGGCAGATAGCTGCCGATCAGGGAGGTGTTGACGATGAGATAATCATTGTAAGGCGCCAGTCCGCACAGCAGGACGACGCCGACGGTTCCCACCAGCAGGCTGCGCAGGGTGACGGCGCGGGGAGACGAGGCGAGGGGAGACGAGGCGTTGGCCGGCGGATCTGCTGTCGCGGGCCGAGGGGAGTGGGCAGGGGGCTGCGAGGGCATATTAATACAACTATCAATACATCGTATATATAGCTTAGTCAACGAGATAAAAAAGAATCATTTTTTTATTGCAGAGATCGTGAAGCGCGGGTAATCTTCTGTCGTCCGGGTCATCATTCTGCAATTTCACAACTTATGGGAGATCCGTCATGATGCGATCCATCGGTTTGGCCATGTTGGGGGCTGTCGTCCTGGTGTCGACCGTCGATGCGGCGGATGTGACTGTGAATGTTGGAATACATCCGATTCAACCAGCGTCGGGGCAGATCGTCGATTTATACGTCAGCGGCGGGGCGGCGATCTCCGGGGTGGACCTGGCGATCCAGACCGGGGACGGCGCAAGCGGCCCGAAGATCACCGCGGTCGATCTGGAGTCGGGCATTTTCCTGAACAACAACTCCGGGCAGCAGGAGGCGGATCCCAGCTTCTCCGAGTGGGCGCGGTTCCCTTCGATCACAACCGAGTCCGGGCTTGTCATCGCCGATGGCTGGCTGGTGCGTTTGACGATCGATGCCAGTGAAATGCCGCAGGGCAGCTATGACCTGGTGCTCTCGGGGATCGAGGTTCCGGGGTTTGGCGTGCTGGATTCGGTCTTCCTGGGCGACTCGGGGCAGCCGCTGTCGGTTGACTTCACGGCCGGGACGCTGGTGGTCGTGCCCGAGCCGGCGACGATCGCGCTGCTCGCGGGCGGACTGTTGCTGCTGGCCCGTCATCGTCGCGCCTGAAGAAGCCTTCCCGACGGGTCGCGATGGCGGTCGATTCATCTTCGGCAAGGCGCAGAGGCGTCGCCGCCGATTCTCATACGAAAATACAACCTGAGGTGTGTGATGGCGCGTTCGAATCGCAGGCTTCCTGTGAAGCAGGGTCGTTCGGCGGAGCGGCATTACCGCAAGGTCGGCGTGCAACAGGCGGGCATCGCCGGGGTCTGGGACATGCAATTCCTCGAGCCGCGCCGGCTGCTCAGCGCCGTCCTGGGCCATCACCTGTTCTACAACAACTCCCATTTCGATCAGTACACCCCCGGTGCGGATATTGCGGATGATGCCGCCATCGCCACCGACAAGCAGTCGCTGCTTCCCGGCGAAAGCGCGGGCTTCATCAACTACAGCAGCTATTCCCGCGGCATCAACGGGATCATGGTCGATATCGCCGGCTTGCCCGACCCCCTGGGAATTGGAGTCGATGATTTTCACTTCGCCGTTGGCAACGACGGTCAGAACTGGCAGGCCGCGCCGCAGCCGCTCAGCGTGAGTGTCCGCATCGGCGCGGGCATTGACGGCAGTGATCGCATCACCCTCATCTGGGCCGACAACGCCATCGTCGGGACGTGGCTGAAAGTGTCCGTCCAGGCCAACGCCGCCACCGGGCTGACGGTCGCGGACGAGTTCCACTTCGGCAGCGCCATCGGGGAAACCGGCAATGCCGGTGAGAACGCCCTGGTGAGCGGCGAGGATGAACAACTGGCGCGAAACAATCCGCGCGGCCCGTTCAACCCGGCTCCCGTCACTTTCGCTTATGACTTCAACCGCGACGGTTTGGTCAATGCCCAGGATCAATTGATCGCCCGCAACAACCACACCACCTCGTTCACCGCTCTGCAATTGATCGACGCGCCTCTGACGACGGTGGTGGAACTGCCGTTGCATCTGCGCCCCGAGGCGCTGGCCGCCGAGGCGGCGCTGCAGGCGATCAAGGACACGGATTCCCCGGATGCGATCTACGCCGCGTTCAACGAGTTCGCCCGTACGCATTTCGGCGCCGAAGCCGATCCGCTGATCTATGAGAAGTTTGGTTACGACCTGCAATTCGTCGCCGACGGCGCGTGGGAACATGTGTCGGAAAACTCGAAGGCGATCGCTTTCGAGACCAATCTGCCGACGGTCAGTTATATCGAGTACGGTGGCACCGCGGAGTACGGCCAACAGACCACGCCGACCGATCGGGCTTACTACCATCATCTGCATCATCTCACCGATTTGGAGACGGGACGGACGTATCACTATCGCATCGTCGCCATCGACGAGCGCGGGCAGCGCATCGTCTCGGAGGATCGGACGGTCACGCCCCAGGTCGTCGCCGATGCGATCTACCTCCATCAAAAGCCCGATGGATCGCCTCATGTGCTCACCCAGGCCGGCAAAACCTACGTCCTCAAGGAGGATCTGGTGGTGTCGGGCACGGCGATCAACTCGCATCGCGACAACATCATCATCGATCTCAACGGCCACACGATCACATTCGCACAGGACGCCGTCACTTCCACCGAAGTGTATGGCATCAATATTCGCGGCGGCTACAACGGCGTCACCGCCCTCAACGATCGCGGAACCAACGTCACCGTCCTCAACGGGACCATCCGGCAGGGCACTGGAACCCTGCTCGACAACAACACCAATCCCCATACCTTCAATGCCGTGAAGGCGACCGGTGTCGATATTCAACTGGCTGGGTTGAACATCCTCTATCACGCTTCGCAGGGCTGGGGCGTGCAGATGAATCACTCCGGCGGCGATGTGCGCATTCATCACAACGTGATCCGCGACGCCGGCGCCAAAATCACCAACCGGAACGGGGATGCCACCCGGGCGGTGGGATGGCGCTTCCCGGTGGACAGCCCCAATAACTTCCAGATCGACCACAATCTCATCCAGCGCACACGCCAAAACGGCATCAGCTACGCCCATGAGATGAGCAACAACGAAATTTACGTGGACAGTTGGTCCACCAATTCGTTCGCCATTCAACCGGAATCCAACCTGGGGATCGACGCCGGATCGCACTTCGGCAACAAGATCTTCGCCACCGGCTACAACGCATACGGCTTCGGCTGGGCGCATGAGAATCTGTCGGTTCAGGACAACCTGATCCACTTGTTCGGTCTGGATTTTCACGATCGCTGGCCGGAAAACTGGGGGGATGTGAACCTGCTGGCGGCGCTGCGAA
>CAYUNS010000085.1:13513-16887 GCA_964446155.1 uncultured Tepidisphaeraceae bacterium
GGGGCGTAATTGGTGATTCGCCCCCGGCGGGCAGGTGCGCAACAACCTGGAATACTCGGACAACCTGATCCTTGCCTTCGCCAAGGAAGGCGCGATCATCGAAGGCACGCGCTTCTATTCCGATGTGAGCATCGCGGGGACCGAGTTTCACGACAACATCATCAAGGCCGAAGCGCTCGACGACATGACGACGCAGGTGGCGGCGATCGTCACCCAGGGATATTTCCGCAAGCTCGATTCGCTTCCCGTTCTCTATCGTGATTCGGTGCTGATCTCGAACGTGACGCTGGTGCAGTTCGGATCGGCCTACGGACGGGGGAACAACCACCATTTCGAGCGCATCGAGTTCGTGCGCATCGGTGAACGCGACGATTTCTCCACCTTCCGATTCGATGGAACCTACTGGAGCACCGGGCATGTGGTGCTGGACGGCATTTTCGGTCCGGGAACGGCCGCGGATGACGTGTACTGGGCGGAGACCGCATCGATCTCCACCTACGACCTCGCCTGGACGCTTTCGCTGGACGCGCCGACGGGATCGACGGTCACCATTCTGGACGGCGAGGACGCCACGGTCTTTGTCGGCGTCGTGGACGAGAATGGACGGATCACGGTTCCGCTGATTCAGGCGGCAATCCGGCCGGTGGAATGGCTGCCCACCGACAACCCGGACCAGCTGCGCGGAGTGAAACTGAAGGATCAGCATGTCGTTCATAGTCAGACGCCCCATACGATTACCGTGACCGGTGGCGAGGGCGGGGAGGTGGTGCGAATCGTCGAAATGACCAGCCCGCGCCATCTGGTGGTGACGGCGGAGGAATTGGCGGCGAACGCCGCGTCGGCGAGCCTGATGTCGATTCCATCGGTCGATCCAGCCGCCGCCCAGGCCGACGCGATCTTCTCCGAACCTCTGTCGGATTCCGTGTTGACGACAAGCGATCCAGAGAGCGATGCGATCCCGATCACCATTCCCGTAATCCCGTCCCCGGTGACGCCGTCGATCGTGGAAACGGAAATCGACTCCACGCCTCCCGCGACGGTGGCGACGCCGGTCGCGGAAGCAAAACCCCCTCGATCGGCGATGGGGAAAAAGCTGATGCCGTTCCGGTCGGTCGCAGCGCCCATCTCACAGAAGTGGACCGGCTTGTTTGGCAACACGCCGCTGCGTTCGACAAGCGACCTGGACGCCTTGTGGCACACCGGGCCGCAGGCTTTCTGGATGCCGAAAATACTCCAGATTCTTCGTCGCCCATGAACCGGGTCAATCGGGATGTACTGGCTGAATCGCTCCAGGCCTGTGGCGTCCGCCCCGGCGAAGCGCTGATCGTGCATTCGTCCATGAAGGCGCTGGGGCATGTGGAGGGAGGCCCGTCGGCGGTCGTCGGCGCGCTGCGGGACGTATTGGGCGATCGAGGCACGCTGCTGATGCCGGTCTTCAGCTCGCCTCAACCGGATGGTCTGTTTCATGTGATGACCACGCCCAGCCGCACGGGTCTCGTGACCGAGACCTTTCGCACCATGCCGGGCGTGGTGCGAAGCCGGCATCCCACCCATTCCGTCGCGGCCTGGGGCGCCCGGGCAAGGGAATGGACGCAAGGGCATGAGCGTCTCGGCGGATTGGGCGCGAACTCCCCCCTGCACCGCGCCGCGTCGGCCGGCGCGCGCGTGCTCATGATCGGATGCGATCTGCGCAGTTGCAGCCTGGTGCATGTGGCCGAGGCGATCGTGCGCGTGCCTTACCTGGGGAAGGTGTGGTACGACGGCTACGAGCGGACGCTGCGCGTCATCACGCCTCTCGGCCAGGCGATTGAAATCCCCCCGATTGATCCACCGACCTGCTCCGCGGCGTTTTGTGTCGTGCAGAAACCCCTTGATGCCCGTGGACGAATCGACCGTGGGAAGCTGGGCGCCGCCGACTGCCTGCTGATCGACGCCGCCGACATTCTTCTCACCGCCATCGACCTGCTTCGAGAGGATTCCCTCGCTTTGCTGTGCGACAATCCGGCCTGCCCGGTTTGCCCCCGTGCGCGGACCCATGTGGTGGCCGCCTCGTAGATGCGCCGTTGTCAGGGCGGCAAGGTGAAGTCGCCGTGGCGAGCATGAGGGGAAGAATGTCACCGTTTTGTTTGAGGCCATCTTCAATCCAGAGGAAATGAAGGGGAAGCGGCGTGGGGGAGCGGCCGGCCCGTGGTCAGGCTCGGCGGGATGCCGGATGGATATCGGGATTCGACAAACTTCCGGATTGCCGCCATGCGGTCATCGGGATGGGGATGCGATGCCAGGAAGTCCGGCGGGCGCTGATCGGAGCCTTCGCGAGTGGCGCTTTTCAGGATTTGCATCACCTGGATCATTTCACTCGGGTCATACCCGGCGTCGATCATGTAGGTCAGGCCCTGGTCGTCGCTTTCCAACTCGTCGCCGCGACTGTATTTCATCATGATGGCCTGCCCGGCGACGGCGGCGGCCATCGTGGCGAGCCGGCCGTGGTCTTCTCCACTGGCGCCGATGCCCACCGCCACCGAAAGCATCTGCGCGAGGTTGCCCTGGGCCATTCGTTGCGCGCCGTGCCGATGCACGACATGGCCGATCTCATGTCCGATCACCCCCGCCAGCTGCGCTTCGTTCTCCAGCCGTTCCAGAAGCGCCCGGGTGATGAAAACCGGTCCGCCGGGCAGCGCGAAGGCATTCACGGTTTGACGATCGTTCAGCAGCGTGAACCTGAACCGATACGGACTGTCGGCCAGCCGACTGCTCCCGACAAGCCGTTCTCCCATCGTTCTGACAAGCCGCGCCGCCGGGTCGCTTTCGGGAACCTCGCCGCCCATCTGGCTGATCAGTTGCGGCAGGGCGTTGTAACCCAGCGCCACCTCATCCTCAGGCGAGAGATTGCCCACCCGCTGCGATTCGCCGGTGATGGGATTGATCTGGGTGCTGCTGAAATAAGTGAACAGCGCGATGCCCGCGACGATCAACGCGATCGTCCAGCGGATGCCGCGGCCTCGCCCGCGCGAGGAGGCTCTTGCCCTCTGGTGTCCGAATATCGGCATGGTCGTCTCCCGTTGTGGTTATCTCTATCACCTCCGTGCCCGCTTGAGGAGCGCGAAATCCAATTGCGGGTTTCTGAGAAGCCCGATCAATCCTGAATCGGGGAAGCGATCGATCCCGCTTTTCTCCGCGGGCGGGCCTGACCTGCCAAGAGTATGACCAATCCCTCTTCTTTCGCTTGCCGCTCCGAAGGGATTGGCCGTGGGTTCGTTTTGCATTTTCACCTCCTCATCTTCCCCGGTGGGTTCATTTGGGTTCGTTTTGCCGATTCACCCCTCGCCGGCGCGTGGGGCCGGCCTCATCCGTGCGGATTCGCGTTCATTCGTGGG
>CAYUNS010000086.1:0-16795 GCA_964446155.1 uncultured Tepidisphaeraceae bacterium
GTCTTGTGCCGCCCATACAGAACTAAAGCCGAGGATACAGAATGCCGTTACAATCCCAGCAATGACGAAATACTTTTTCATGTGACTTTACTCCTTGATCGTGCAAGCGCACGATTAGCTTGCAGGATGACAAGTGGGAGGGTGACACCCACCTTTAGTTTTCCCCGTGCCATTTTTCGTGGATGTCGCCTTTCGCTTTCTCTGCGGCGGTGATGTCGTGGCTCATAATCAAGCTCATTCATGAGGTGTATCTTTGTTTGATGTCTTTGAATTAACATCAGTTCGACCCGGATGGGTTAAAAAGGATGCATCTCCCATCCCTTTTGATTCTCTGCTGGCCGTGGTGAGGCTTCACCGCGTCCGGCCGGTCTCGCGCTGCCGGCGTGCCAGGTCCTTTGCGACATCCGACAGTTTTTGATGCGCCAATTCGCAGGCGTAATCGACGCGAATGGTTCGGCGATATTCCTCCATTCTGCGGACGGGATCGACCGTTTCATCGGCCGATGCGAGGAACGGCGCGTGCAGCCGTTCCCACAGGCTCATCACTTCCGCGTAGGTCTTCCAGTCGCCCTGGCGGGCGCCTGCGGGCAGGTCGCTCGCGGAAAGGACGATGCAATGCGCCGGAAGTTGATCGAGCAGCGCGTCGATCGGCTGTTCGATCGGATCGGGAAGACGGACTTCGTCGGTGGGCACGATCGCCACCGCGCGCGCGCCTCCGATCAGCGGATAGACCGCCGCGAGCAAAACCTCGACGTACAGCCGATGTTCCGCCTGCAACCGCCGCGCCGCCTTCGCCGGCTCGATCGATCCCCATCCGGCGACGAGCAATTGCCCGTGCGGGAAATTTGTGATGATGCGCGCGCCATCGAGCACGTCATCCGGTCCCTGTGCGATCAGATCGAGACGAATCGTTCCCTCTCCGCACTGCTGCCGGCGCTGCCGGCGGGCCTCCTGAAGCGGCATGTAAAGCCTGCCCAGGGTGTCGTAATCCCGCGCCTCCCATGCCGCCATCTCCGCCGCCGCGAGCGTCGCCTCGGCGTCGGGATATTGCATTTGCATGAGCTGCGACTGTCCCAGTTCGCATTGCCGCTGTAGGTCCATGCGGTCATTTTAGGATCGCGTTCCGCGAAATGCACCCCGGCGAGTTCGTTTACGAACGGCGGGGCGATTCTTCGATTCGCAGCGTCATCAACCGGATCGGCGTGGCAAAATCCGGCACGCGCTCCTCGAACCGTTCCAGCCGCCACCCACGGGGCACGATCCAGTCGACGAACAGGGTTCCCGTTTGTCGGCCAGGCTCACCGAGCAGCACGATCCCGCCGGGCTTGAGATGTGATCGCCAAAAGGGTTCCAGGTGGTCCCACTGCGATTTTTCATAGAGAATGTCCGCGCCCAGGATGAGATCGAATCGCTCCTCGATCGCGTCCGTTTGCCAATTCAACCGCCGAGTCCGCGTTCGATGAATCCAGGGCAGGCTGTTCAGCCGCGCGAACAGCAACGCCGGGGTCTCGAGGTCCGCGAACACGACCTTCGCTCCCATCGCCGCCGCCACCGTTCCCGACAATCCCATGCCGCAGCCGAGATCGAGCGCCGCCGCGTCCGGCAGACGCATTGGCTCGCCGCGGGCATTGGTCAGTCTTCCTCCCGCAAGAAACTGTCCGACTCCCGGCGCGCTGTCCCACAACTGCGCCCAGTAGGGCAGGCGGAGGGATTCATCGTCCGGCGGCTTGCCCGCCTTCGTCGCGCGCGAGCGGCGGGATTCCTCCTCCGCGACCTGATCGAGCACATGATCGGGATTGTCGATGCGCGTGAAATCGATTGTCAACTTCCCGAACACATGCCGACGGGTCTTCGTCGCGTACCGCTCGTGAATCCGATGCAGCAGTCGCGCCCGCCGGCGCGACAGGTCTTTCGTCGGCGAATCAGTCATATGAAACAGCATATCGTTTTCGCCGTCGGATGACTTCACATCCACGTCCCAGGGGCATCGCGCGGCGAACATTATCCGATTTCCCGTCCGGGTCTTCTGGTTTGGCCAAAAACGATTAACATGCCCGCATAGCTGCCCATGCCCACGCCATTGCCCATCCAATCCGTCTCCGCCCGCGGCTTTCATATCATGACCAAGCCGATCGGGCCGATCTGCAATCTGGATTGCAAATATTGTTTTTACCTTGAAAAGGAAAAGCTCTATCCCGATCAGAACAAGTGGCGGATGTCCGATGACGTGCTCGAGGAATACATCCGGCAGTACATCGAATCGCAGGATGTTCCCGAGATCAGCTTCGCGTGGCAGGGCGGCGAGCCGACCTTGCTCGGCGTGGGCTATTTCCGCAGGGTGGTCGAATTGCAGAAAAAGCACGCCGGCGGCAAGCGCATCACCAACGCCTTCCAGACCAACGGCACGCTGCTGGATGATGAATGGTGCGAGTTCTTCACCGCCAACCGGTTTCTCATCGGCCTGAGCGTCGATGGCCCGCGCGAGCTGCATGACCGCTATCGCGTGGACAAGCGGCAGCAGCCGACGTTCGACGCCGTCATGCGCGGGCTTGATTTTCTCAGGAAGCACGGAAGCGAGTACAACACCCTCACGGTCGTCAACCGCGTCAACTCCCGTCGGCCGCTCGAGGTCTACCGTTTTCTCAAGAGCATCGGATCGGGATTCATCCAGTTCATTCCCCTCGTCGAGCGTCAGGCCGAAGGTCCGCTGAAAGTGCTTGGGATGGATTTCGACGAGCCGCCCCTCCCCGGCGAGGACCGGCGGTTTTCACCGGTGACGGGATGGAGCGTCGATGCCCACGCCTATGGGGAATTTCTGGTCGAGATTTTCGATGAATGGGTGCGCGGCGACGTGGGGCGGGTCTTCGTCCAGCTTTTCGATGTCGCCCTGGGCAACTGGATGGGCAGAGGCTCATCGCTCTGCGTCTTCGCCGAGAAATGCGGGGCCGCGCTGGCGATGGAGCACAACGGCGACGTTTATTCCTGCGATCATTACGTCTATCCGCAATACCGGCTCGGCAACGTGATGAACCAGTCACTGGGGCGGATGGTCGCTTCGGAGCAGCAGCGCAAGTTCGGGGATGACAAGCTCGATTCGCTTCCCGGGTATTGCCGCCAATGCGAGGTGAGGTTCGCGTGCAACGGCGAGTGTCCCAAGCATCGTTTCATCAAAACCCCCGATGGCGAGGCCGGGCTGAATTATCTCTGTCCGGCCTACAAGCGGTTCTTCAATCACATCGATCCCTACATGCGCACGATGGCCGAGTTGCTCGCCAACCGACGCCCGGCCGCGGAGATCATGGGCCTGCTCGCGCAACAACGGCAACGAAACAACTGGAAAACCGCCGGCCGAAATGATCCCTGCCCCTGCGGCAGCGGTAAAAAATATAAGAAATGCTGTGACGGCAAATCCACCTCGCCGCGCTGATCCTGCGGGCGAGGCCTACCGTGCGGGTTCATTCATCCCCGTCGCGGCGAATCATCCGGCTCATCGTCCTTCGGCCACCACGGGCGGGTAAACGATCACGCTTCCACCCATGACGTTGTTCCACACCATGGACAGCACGAACCCCGCCGCGATCGCGATGGCGCCCACGGCGATGATCGAAAGGATCACCCCGATCACCGCGCCCCGCGTGGTGATGTACTGCCGCTTGACTCCGGCGATCATCATCAGCGCCATGATCCAGATGCCCGCGGCGATGTGCCCGAACAACGGGATCAACGCCAGGATGCTTGGTCCCGCGGCATAGGCGAAGACGTTGTACATCAGCACCGGCGGCGCCTTGCTGCGCATCTCGTCCGACGTCATCTTGAGATAGAACGCGCAGAACAGCTTCAGCATCAACCACATCGCCACCGGCGCGAGGATGATCTGCAACGCGGTCTGGAGGAGATAGACGCCGGTGACCACCTCGACATTGGGCTGTTTCTGATACCACGGCAGGAGAGCCAGGTTGTAAATCGCCGATCCGATGCCCCACATCAGTCCGCAGCCGATGATGAAGGCCGTCGCGTCGGAGCTGGTGTCCGGGCGACGGATCGACCGGAAGAGCGCCACCGGTGATTTCAGGCTCATCAGGCAGGTGCGGAAGAACGCACGGATCAGCCCATGTGTTCCGCGATCCTCCCATGGCGTTCCCGGACCCGGTTCCATCAGGTTGTGAACCATCGTCTCCTTTTTCTGGTCGAGCGATGCGATGCGGATGTCCGACGGTGCTTGTATGTTTTTGGCCATGATGATTCGGTTGTTCGTTGGTTCGGTTGGTGTTTTCCGTTTGGGTCGTCCATGAATTGTTGCGGCTTCCGAAGGATGTTCAAGACGCGCGAATCAGATATTATTGGGCGCGGGTCGCCGCGCTTCGATGCAGAAAGGGAATGTGCCAATGCGAAAATGGGTCGTTTTGAGCGTCCTGAGTTTCAGTCTCATCGGATGTTCCGATAAGCTGGAAACCGGCTATAAGCCACGCCCGCTGGGCGCCAGCGGGATCGAGAGGCGGGGTTTTTACGCCGATCAGTTCAGCCCCGAAGCTCGTGAGGCCGCCGCCGTACGCGGCGAGGAGCTTCAGCCGCATCGTCAGCGAACGCGAATCGACTAGCGACGACACCGGCGCCGGGGAAGCTTTTTCCGATCGATCCCATCGGTCGGGATTGGAATCATCCCGATCCGGTGCATAGAGTTTCCGGTGGTGAAGTTGCCTTCCATTGATCCCAAAACGTTTGTCGCCGCGGTTCAGCCGCTGCTCGAATCGCGCGATCTGAACGGGCTTCTCGATCTTCTTCGGGAGCGCTGGCGTCCCGAGCAGATCGTCGCGCTGCTTGGTTGTCCCTGTCGCGACGCGCAGAATGTGGCGGCGCTGTCGCTGTCGCTGATCGGCGGAAAACACTGCGTCGACGCCGTCGCCGCCCGGCTCAAGGACGAAGACCCCATCGTCAACCAGGTCGCGGAACATGCCCTGTGGAACATCTGGTTCCGCGCCAGCACCCCCGACGCCAATCGGGAACTCTGCCGGGGCACCAAGGCGCTTCATCGTCGTGACTTCGACGTCGCCCGCGAGCATTTCAACCAGGCGATCGCCATCGATCCCGATTTCGCCGAAGCCTACAACCAACGCGCTTTGGCTTCCTATCTTCAGGATCAATTTGAAGACTCGATTTCCGACTGCCAGGAGGCGATCCGTCGAATGCCGTGTCATTTTCTCGCCCTGGCGGGCATGGGGCATGCCCACGCGCATCTCGGCCGGCTCTCCGAAGCCCTGGAATGCTATCAGCGCGCCCTGGCCGTCAATCCTCACATGGATTGCGTTCGCGAAGCCGTGGAGGAACTTCAGCAAAGGCTTGGCGGAGACGAGGGCTGATCGGCCCGGCCGAGCCGCGATAACGCTTCACTCATCCATCATGCGGCCCGTTGACTCGACAACCTCCGAGCGTTTCCTCCGCGCCGTCCATCACCGGATGGCAGGCGTGCGCGCGATCGAGCGCATGGGCCTCTGCGCATTGATCGGATGCCTCGCGGCGATTGTTCTTTCGGCGATTCTCCTCTGGCAAGGCCGATCCGCCGTCACGATGACGGCCGGCTGCGCCGGTCTGGGCCTGCTGACCGGTCTGCTCTGGGGGATCATTCGCCGGCCGAACGAGATCGAGGTCGCCATCGAAGTCGATCGTCAACTCGATCTCGCCGATCTGCTCAGCACCATCGTCGCGATTCGCGATGACCGGAGCGATCGCACCACCGATCACTGGCGTCGTTCGATTCGCGCGGTGGCCGACGCGCGCTGCGACCGCCTCACCCCCGACGCCGTCCTGCTTCATCGCTACGGCGCGCGCGCCTGGGGGGGCATCGGACTTATCGCCGCCCTGGCGATGACCGTCGCCTTTGTGTCCACCCGACCGGAATTGATTCGCGCCGATTCCGTTTCCACACGCGCGTCGCGTGTCGATTCGAGTCGGCCTTCCGATTCGCCTTCGCCCACGGATCGACAGGGCTTTGCATCCTCGGTGAACCCGCGGCATTCGCGCGAGGAGGAGCGATCCGATCCCGAAGCGTTCTCCGACATCCGTCCCGATTCAACCGGCGATCCCGACACCGCGCCCCTCGCGGGGCTGGATCACGATTCCACGATCGGCGACGGCGCCGGCGGGCAGGCGCCCGGCGGCAGTCGAACCGATCCCGTCGTCAATCCGCGCCCGGCTTCGCCTTCCGGTTCGATGCCTCGTTCCACTCACAAGCTCGGCGATCCCGCAGCTTCCGGCGCCGGGTCGGCCGCCGATCCCTCTTCCGATCGCAACCCCATTGAAAACAATGGGTTGTCGGATGGAATCGCGAATCCCGACTCCACTCCATGGGAGGCTTCCGGCTGGAATCGGCATCGTGACGCCGCGCTCCGATCCGTCGAGCGCGGCGCAATCCCACCGGCTTATCACGACCTGGTCCGCGACTATTTCGCCCGCGAATGAATCCGTTCCCAGTCGCGCCTTTCATTTTGTCCATTGCGGGTTCTTCTGGAGTTTGTTCCTGAAAATCGGTAGTCTGTTCCCACTTCCATCCGGGCAACAGGGCTTGGGCAACAGGATCATGTGGAAGCAATGTGGAGTCTTCCGACGTGATCTTGTCCACCGCCTGGTTGTAAACCGTATGGTCGCCTTATGCCGGATGAATCGTTCGCCGAGACTGGACATGCCATGACACGCGCCACCGATGCGGCGGAGCCTTCCCCCGCTTCATTCGCGGACAAGGTTCGACACGCCCTGAAAGGCAAATACGTCTGTCCCTTCTGTGCCGCCGTCAACGATGATCCCGGCAAGCCCTGTCATCGCTGCGCGTTGGAGAACAAGCCCGCCACGCGCCAAGCCACCCAGTTGCGCATTGGTCCGTGGTATGTCATGCAGTCGCGCAATCCCGCCGCTCCGGGCATGCGATTCAACACGCTGCTGTCCCTCGTCCGTAAAAAGCAGATCACCCCGCGATCCATCGTTCGCGGGCCGACCACGCATCAGCTCTGGAAGTTCGCCGCGCAGGTCAAGGGGCTGAGCCGCGAGTTCGGCTTGTGCTGGCACTGCGGATCGGACATCGCCTCCTCCGCGGCGGCGTGTGCCTATTGCGGCAAATCGCAGGAACCACCGATGAATCCCGATCTGCTGCTCGAGGGCAAGGAGCCGACCGTCAGCCGCACCCCCGAGCGCGGCGATGCGGGGCCTTCCGGCGGCGAATCCTCCGCCGACATCGTGCTTCCCAACCGCGTTGAGATTCCATCGTTCACTCCGCGCGATCCCGTGATGCGCGAAATTCCCGCGCCTTCGTTCTCCGCCACCGCCGCTTCGAGCGGGCAGGATTTTGAATCCCAGGAGACCGAGCCTCCCATCACCGAATCCGCCACGCCGGCATCGTCTTCACCGCCGCGCGCTCCATCGACGCCCGAGCCTGTGAAGGAGCCTGCCGAGGCGTCCTGGCCGCCAGCCAATCCCAAATACAAGGAACCCGTCCGCATCCTCGGCAACGACATTCTTTCGCCGCGCGAAGTCGCCACGGCGTTTCAAGTCGATTACAAACCGCATTCCCCGCGCCGCATCATTCGAAAAACTCTCGCGGTCTTCGTCATGCTGCTGCTCATCAGCGCCGTCGCCTTCGGCGCGATGCTTTACATCAATCCACCGCTGCGTGAGAAGGCGGGCGAGTGGACGCAGCGGCAGTACGTCGCCGCCCGGCATTTCGTGATGGAGACCTTCCAGTCCGCCCCGGCCGATCCCACCGTCGCCGCGCCGGCTGCGTCCACACCTGCCGCGACCGGATCGGAGACTTCACCTCCGCCTCCGACCATGCTTCCTCCGCCTCGTCGCACGCCCGTTGTTGAGCCGCCCGTTGCGCCCTCGCCCGATCGCGCCAAAGTCCCTGCCGCGCCCCAGGCCGATCCTCCTGCAACCCAGCCCGCACCGCGTGTTCCCGCGGTTGCCGCCTTGGAATCCGGCGATCCCGTTGCGTCTCCCCCATCCTCCGCGCCACCGTCCGTTTATGCCACCGACGATTTATACGAGCGGGTTCGCGAGCACTGGCGAAACGCACTCGACGCCGAAGCCATGCAGGATTTCCCCGAAGCCATTCAGCACTATCAGCAGATCCAGAAGCTTCCCAAATCCGTCTGGCCGGCCAATCTCGAACTCCGCCTTCAGCAGGCCCGCAAACAGGTGCGGTAGGGGGCTGTCATCCGTGGTCTTCTCTTTCGCCCCCGATCCATAAAAACCCGGTCCATAAAACAGGACAACCCGGATCGATCGATCCGGGTTGCTCCGTGCATTGCATTGTGGCGGGCGATTCATTGCCCGACTTCGATCCGCACGTATTTCGTCAATGTCACGTTGTTCTGCTTGAGGTAGTTCTGGATGCTGCCTTTGAAGACCTGGCTGTTGAAGAACTCCTGATCGAGCAGGACGCGTTCGGCGAAGAAGGCGTTCATCTTGCCTTCGGCGATTTTCTCGGCGATCTGTTGCGGTTTGCCGGTGGCCTTGGCTTGCTCGACGGCGAATTCCTTCTCCTTGGCGACGAGGTCGGCCGGCACTTCCTCGCGGGTCAGGCCCAGGGGCTTGGCGAAGGCGATATGCCCGCCGAGTTGCTTGATCAGGTCTTCACCGGGGTTGCCGGTGAACGCCATGATCACGCCGATCTTGCCGGTGATGCCATAGAGATACAAACCGGCTTTGCCGCCTTCGGGGGCTTCGAGACGGGCGGTTTTGCCGATGCGGATATTTTCCCCGGTGGTCTGCGCGACTTCCGTGGCGTTGGCGTTGACCTCGGTCGCCTGGGCGACATCCACGTCCGGGTGCTGTAGCAGTTGCTGCGCGGCCTTGGCGCCGAGCTTGAGAAACGGCTCGCTCTTGGCGGTGAAGTCGGTGTTGCAGTTGATTTCGACCAGCGCCGCGGCGGCGCCGTTGTCCGACACGACGCCGACGACGCGGCCTTCCGTGGCGGCGCGTTCCGCGAGCGAGGCCTTGATCCCCTTCTTGCGGAACATCTCGATCGCCTTTTCCATGTCCCCGCCGGCTTCGGTGAGCATTTTTTTGCATTCCATCATGCCCTGGCCGGTCTTGGCGCGGAGTTCGTTGACCATTGATGCGGTGATTGTTGCCATGATTGGTGTTTCTCCGGAAATATCCTGAATGATTGAAAGAAGAAGTCCGTCGTCATTGATCCGGGTCAGTGGTTGAGGACCGACGCGGGCGAATGACAACGGACCACTGGCGTTCGGGCTGTCGATGCTCAGGCCGACTCGCCCGCGGCGACCACTGCGTCGGGGGTGTTTTCAGCCGGCGGGGTCGCGACCGGGGCGCTCGCCGACGCGGCTTCACCGGCTGCGGCTTCCTCCGCGGGCTGTGCGTCATCCGCACGGAAGGAGACCCGGCTGCTGCGCCGCCGCGGTTGCGGTTCGCCGTCAGCCTTGTCCACGCGGCCCTGCTTGCCCTCGATCACCGCGTCGGCAAGCTCCTTCATGATGATCTCGATGGCGCGCATCGCGTCGTCGTTGCCCGGAATGGGCAGATCGATCGGGTCGGGATCGGAATCGGTGTCGATGAGGGCCACCGTCGGCACGCCCAGCTTGCGGGCTTCCTTGACGGCGATGTGCTCGCGGCGGGTGTCGATGATGAACATCACGCCCGGCATGCGCTCCATCTTGCGGATGCCTCCAAGATTGGTCTTGATCTTGACCATCTCGCGCTGAAGCGTGGACTTCATTTTCTTCGAGTAGCTGTTGATCGCCTCGGTGCTGAAGATTTTTTCGAGTTCCTCCAGGCGGTTGAGGCGGGCGCGAATGGTGCGGAAGTTGGTGAGCGTTCCGCCCAGCCAACGCTCCGAGACATAATGCATCCCGCAGCGGGTCGCCTCCTCCTGGATCGCGGGGCGCGCCTGGCGCTTGGTCCCGACGAAGAGAATATCCTTGCCCTGGGCGACGGACTGCGTGAGCAGCTTCTTGGCGCGGAACAGGCCCTTGATGGTTTCCTTCACATCGATGATGTGAATCATGTTGCGCTTGCCGTGAATGTACGGTTCCATCTTCGGATTCCAGCGCGAGACGCGATGGCCGAAGTGAACGCCCGCCTCCACGAGTTGCTTGACGAGTTCCGCTTGCGACTGCTGTGCCATGATTAAGACTCCAGATTCATCGGCCCGTCGAACCAGTCGATTTCCGGGCCGGCAGCCGGTAGCGCCGCGAGCGGCCAAGTCGTCCGCTGCGCCATAAGGCTTGGGTTTAAGCGAGATTGTAAAAACAAGAACCGCGACCGATCCAACTCCCTTGTCGGGCGATCGACGCGGTGGCCCTTGGCGAGCCAAGTCCCTGACTCTACTAAACCCATCCCCCGCTTTCAAGCCGCGCCCCGGGAATTTATGGAATCGGGGATGCCGTGGAATGCGGGGGGTGGTTTCCCACCGGCGGGAACGCAAACCGCCCGGAAGGGCGACGCGGGCTGGGCGTCGTCTTTCCGGGCGGGTGGATGAAGTCGGCCGGTCTGAACCGCCGTTCGGACGGCTCAACCCCGTCTACCAGAGAAAATAGAGGTTGAATTGGAGCGAATGGGCGGTGTAGTCGTCACCGAGGTCGCCCTGGTAGCCGATACGCATGCCTCCGCCGTCCCAGTTGGAGCCGATGCCCACGCCGGGGCTGATCCAGTCCTCGACGGCGGCGTCCTCCAGGAACATCGAGTGGGTGAGGCTGACGTCGGCGAACAGGGTGGCGCTGAGTTGCTGGCTGAGCTTGAGGCTGTTCTTCAGCACCTGCTGGGTGATGTCGGTGTCGAAGTCGTAGTCACCGACCTTGATCGGGACGCCTTCATAGAAGGAGATCTGGTTGCCCATGGAAATCGTGGTCAGACCGAGTTGCAGGGCGACGTGGTTCGCGATGCCCGCGCCGCCGAGAATCCCTCCGGCGAGGTAGTCCGGCGACAGGGCCATGCCCACCTGCGCGAAAGGCGTCACCGTCCAGTTCAGATTGGCGTCGCCGCGCGGGGGGATGATCGAGATCGGCACGCCGATGTCGAACCCGAGATCGAACACGTCCGCGCCTTCGATGTCGCGATACCCGCCGACCGTGGTGAGGGTCAGCGCGACGCCTTCGTTGAATCGATATCCCGAGGCGAGCGAGAAATCGACGAAGGTTCCGTCCCCGTGATCGGTGTCGATCGTGCCGCCCTTGATGTCGAAGCGGAACTGCGAGCCGCGAAGCTGGTTGTTCGCCGTCGAGGGGCTGGTGGCGATGAAGGTGGGGTTGAGGCTGAATCGCTCGAACGCCGAGCCGGCCATGCGCGCGGTGGTCGCCTGCGGGTTGCCGTCGGTGACGGCGACCAGCGAACGCCGGTTCATCTCCTTGAGAAACGCCGCGAACTCGTCGGCGCCGTCCTTCTTGAGAAAGTCCTCGATCTGGTCCTCGAGGTCGTTCTTGTCGTCGCCGGTGAAGGTCTTGGTGAAACCGGTCGAGGGGATGGTCAGCGTCGCCTCGGTGTGGGCGTCATTGAGGCTGAAGACCAGCGCGTTCCTGACGCCGGCATAGGTGATCGAACCTTCGATGTCGCGATTGTCGAACTCCTGAAACTGCCCCTTGCGTTCGATGAGCTTCTCGACCAGATCGAGAAGGCTGGAATCGCCGACCGATTTCGACAAGGCCCCTCCGCTGGTGGTTTCGACATCGACGACAAACAAATCCCCCGCCTTCGCAAGAGAGACGGCGCTGAGCAGGGTGATCGGAAGAACCGTACGCAGTAACTTGTGACGCATATACAGGACTCCAGTCAGGAAAGAGAATTGAGCACCGCCCCATCCTGCCGCGATGCGACACCGGTTCACATTGAACCAGTCCGGGGATTCAGATCGGCTGACTGGTTTGTATTTCTTGCGATTTTCCATGAGGCGGGCGTGTAAGGATGCGCCACGGGCGTGATGCCGGAAATGAACATGTTGCGTCCGATCATCAGGCAGGTTTTACCCGTCCCATAACGGTTCGTCCGATAAGAAAGGCGCGAGGTCGCCTGTCGTTCATCGCAGCGACGGATTTTGGGGTGTTTGGATGGAATGGGTAATTTTAAGGGTCCGAAAAAAGTGCGCTCCGCGGGGAATTTTCTGCGCGGCCGATTGTATTTTGGTGTGTAAATGAAGTACAAACAGGTTGTTATATTAAATTGGCGTCGGAGGCTTGAGGGTCAAGGATTGCTGCCGGGCGGGTCGATACGAAAAGCATCGACGCGTGAACGTCGTCGGCTTGAGGCGATGGAGTCGCCTGCCGGAAGTGGGGCGCCTGACAGGGCGCATTTAAGCGGAGTCGCCAACATGAGCTCGATCAACGGTCTCGGAAACACCTCGCCGGTTCAGAAACTCGTCACCAAGCCAATCCAGAAGCAGATCCCGGCCGACGCGCCCAGGCAGTTGGTCGCCCAGGACAAGCTCGAATTGTCCGGCATCAGCCATCTGCTCAAGAGCCTTAAAAACAACGAGGTTCGCGTTGACAAGGTTGCGGAGGTCAAGGCGCAGATTGAAGCGGGCACTTATGAAGACGACCAAAAGCTCGATGCCGCGATTGATCGCATGCTCGACGATTTGCTGAAATAATCCCTCGCGATCCCATCCGGCTTTGAACCGAAACCCCTGAGCGCTCAGGGGTTTCTTTGTTTTGGCAATACGTTTGCGCTGTGGATGTATACTGGTACAGGTAGTGGTATAGATGGTATACGGTTTGTTGGGCTTGGAGTAGTGTTTAGTATTATTTTAGGGGGTAATAGGCATTAAATAGATCGGATCGGATAAATATACCGGTAACTTTTTTTGACATATCCTGGTTATGGGGTAGAGTGAGGATATGGATGTCGCTACCGGTAAGTCTGTGGGAGACACCGTCTACGAGGCGCTGGCGGAGCGACTGCGTCGGGCGATTCAGATGGGAGAGTACGCGCCGGGTTCGCTGATCGGTTCGGAATATGGCCTGGCGAGGGAGGAGAGCATCAGCCGGATGACGGTCCGAAGAGCCAGCGAGTTGCTCGTCAATGAAGGGCTGGTCGAACGTCGTCCGGGCAAGGGGCTTTATGTTCGGGCGGATTGCTCCCCGGGCGGTTCGTCCCGGCCGATGCAAATCCAGGTCGTCTTTGGGAATCTGTTCTGGGAATCGTCTTTGCAGATTTCCCGGGGCGTGCAGGCCATCGCGAAAACCCATGGGTTGCAGGTTCAACTCTATGACGCGCATGGCGATGTCGATCTGGATCTCGAGATGGTCCGCCAGCTTCCCGGTTCTCCGGCCAAGGGTGCGATCATCCTGTCGCTGCACAACGCCGCGATGAATGAATGCGTCTATCAATTGAAGGCCGAAGGCTTCCCCTTCGTTCTCGTCGATCAACGTTTGCACGACATCGATGTGCCGTCCGTATTGGCCGACAACTGGTCCGGCGGGCATCAGGCCGGTCGGGAGTTGCTGCAACTCGGGCATCGTCGCATCGGATTCATCGGTGATCTGGTCGCCGCGACCGTGCGCGACCGCCTTTCGGGGCTGCGCGACGCGGTCAACGACGCCGGCGTGGCGTTCGACCGGTCCCTTGTGGTCGATATCGCGCATGGACTGGATCGCCTGGGCGACTGGTCCGCGGTGGTGGAGGAGGCGACCCGCGAGTTGATGAATCGGCCATCGCCGCCGACGGCGATCTTCTTCAGTTGCGACGGTGTGGCGCGCCCCGCGTGCCGGGCGCTTCGCAAACTCGGCTTGAGCATTCCCAGTGACGTGAGCGTCATCGGCTTCGATGACGATCCCCTCGCCGAATGGCTGCCCACGCCGTTGACGACGATCCGTCAGCCGTTCCATGAGATGGGGCAGGCGGCGTTGGAGGTGTTGTACAAGCAGATCGCGGATTCCGGCGCGACCGTCGAGCACTGCGTGCTGCCGGTCGAGCTCGTCCGTCGCGGCTCGACCGCGGCGGCGAAACATGTCTGACGGCGGCCCGTGCGGCGCCGCGTTGATGAGGATTCGACAATGCGCACCCAAAACCGAAAGGCGTTTACGCTGGTCGAGTTGCTGGTGGTGATCGGCATTATTGCCTTGCTGATCGCGATGCTGATGCCCGCGCTGAACAAGGCGCGGGTGTCGGCCATGACCGTGGCCTGCGCCAGCAACATGCGGCAGATCGGGATGATGTTCGCCAATTACGCCGCCGATCACGGCTACCTCCCGCCGCTGAACTCACAGGACCTTTACAACCCCGACGCCATCAATAAGGATGCCATGGGCATGCCCCACATGCTCGGCCCGTACATGGGACACCCCGAATGGTGGGAGATCAGCTTCCGGTCGGGATTCATGCGTCCTTACCCGATGCCCAAGAATGTGTTTGTGGCGTCGGTCTTCGTCTGCCCCGTGTTTCGCATCGAATCGTCGTTCCTGCCTGAGGCCTATAAGTCTGGATATTCAGAGTCAACGTATCTGGTGCCTCCTTACGGGTTTGGCGGCGGGGACGATTATGTCTGGGCCAAGCCTCGCCGACCCGGAACGATCAAGAATCCCGCACAACGCATCCATGTGGGCGAAACGAACGGAACCGCGTGGCACCTGAGCAATCCGAACAGCGATTTCAATAGCTCGCTGAACACGGACCGGCATAAGAAGGGGTGCAACTTCCTCTTCGCCGACGGGCATGTGACCTGGTTTCGCGGGCAGGACGTCATCCGCCAATTGTTGTCGCGGACCCCGAGGGACTATGTGCTGCAATAAGGAAACGGCATCTCACATTTCTACATACAGTAGGAGGAAGTCATGGTATCGAAGAGACTGATCGCGGGATTCATTGGATTCACATTGTCGGCGGCAGGCGCAGTGCAAGTGGCGCCGGCGGCGATTGTTGTGTCGTTCGACAACAACACGGAAGGCAATCCGTTTCGGTCTGGCGTGGTTAACAGCAGCACCAGCTTCGGCGGAAGCGTAACGGATCCCGACTATAACGGCGGAACATCGGTGACGCTGAGTTTCTCCGCTCCGCTGACCGGCGTGAATGTGACGACGCCCGCCAACCCGGATTTCACCGGGGCCTCCACGAGCTTCTTCGGCGCGGAAGGTACTGGATTTGGTGTGGGCAATACCGGCCTGGGCCGCTTTGATCGGGGCGAGGCGTTCACGTTGCACACCACGCATGCGATGACGATCAACTCGTTCCTGTTCCATGAATGGACCGGTGACGAGGATCTGCACATCAGTTGGGTTGAGGGCGGCAATGCCAAGTCCGGCGTCTTCTCGATGGCATCGGGCGTCGGCACGGCTCCTGCGAATGTCACCGTGACTCTTTCGGGCATCGTCGCGGATGCGAACACCAATTTGGTGATTACGAACGTCAGCGGCGCAAGCGCCGATGCGGCAGGCCGGCTCCGCATCAGGAAAATGGAGGTGGCGCTCGTCCCCGAGCCTGCCTCGCTCGGTCTGCTTGGCCTGGGCGGGCTGCTGGTCCTGCGTCGTCGCCGCTGAGAAACGATCCCCGTCCGGCGGCATTCGTCGGGCGGGCCGTTGTTTGTCGGAGTGATTATGCCCAAATCATTCATGCGAGCCGGGTTCAGCCATGTATGCTCCTGTCAGGTCTCGGAGGCCGTGGCGTTGTCGATGGACTTGATCGGTCCCGGCGACGGCCAATCAGCTATCGGCGCTCGCGGTCTGCGTCCGTCGCGTTCTCACCACCGTCGCCACAACCGTGGTTTGACGTTTCATATGGTGAATCACTGTATCTCCAGGATCCAGGTGGCAACGGGCCTGATGTCAACGCTCCGAATCCGCGGGGATGGACTGTTCCCCGGCGCGCGGGACAGATCAAATCTCCTTCCACTGCGATTCACATGGCCGATGCAAAGACATGGTATCTCGGCGATATTCGCCTGATAAGTCGGAAAGCGTCACAGCATGATCCTTCGCGAATTCGGATGGACCTGTTTCGCCATCTGAATGGCGTCAACATTCTCTTTGTCGATGGGCATGTGGTCTGGTATCCGGGCGTCGATGTGATGGAGAACATCCACTACACGCCCGCCAACCATCGATCCATGGAGAACTATCACCTGAACTAGCGTGCGGGAGACGCCGCCGGTCAAGGCCTGGGCGAACGACGATTCGCTCATTTTCAATGAAAGAGGTTTGATCTTCATGAAGTATGCGATGCCTATTTTTCTGCTCCTGTTGACCTGTTCCCTGCTCGCGCCGTTTGCGAGGGCGCAGGAGAACGGGAAGGCCAACCTGCTGACCAATGGCGATTTCGAGACCGACGCCAATAGTGACGGCAAGCCCGATCACTGGCCCATGCCCGAAGGCGCGAGCCATGAAGTCGAGGAGGGGAATCACTTTCTCCGCCTCACGCCGCCGGGTCCGGAGAAGATGCTGACGGTTTACCGCGTCATCGACATTCAGCCGGAACACAAGGCATATGCCTTCAGCTTCCGTGCCCGCGCCATCGAGCTGCAACGCGGCAAGGCCAACTGGCACGACGGACGGATCATCCTTGACTTCAAGGATGACACGGGTCGCAAGCTCAAAGGCGGCGTGCATCCCAACTTCGTGGGCACGACGAAGGGCGGCTGGGTCGATCGCCGCGTCGAGTTTCTCGTGCCCGAAGGCGCGGTCAAGCTCGAGGTCATGCCCGCGTTGTTTCAGGTGAAAAGCGGGACGCTGGATCTGGATGATCTGAAGCTCGAGGCGATTGATCCGCGGCCGGTGCTCGAAGCGAAGGAGGCTGCCGCCGCGAAGAAGGCCGCCGATCAGGCCGAGCGCGCCGAGCGGGTGAAGCCCGCCGTTCCCGTCGCCACCCC